>DAOLIU010000079.1:0-6881 GCA_035328385.1 Nitrospira sp.
GAACCCGCCGGGCAGGCGGGCGCCCAGGAGCCCGGCCAGCACCGTGACCACCGCCAGCCCCACCAGCGTCCGCCCCGCCTTCTGCATCAAGCCCCCGCACAGCCCCACATACCGCTCCGTCAGCCGGGCAAACGCCCCGTTGAACCAGCCAAAGAACCGCCCCAAGAAACCTCGCATCGGTTCCTTCGGCTTCAGCAACAGCGCCGCCAGCGCCGGACTCAACGTCAACGCATTCACCGCCGACAGCAGCACCGACACCGCAATCGTCACCGCGAACTGCTGGTACAGCCGCCCCGTAATCCCCGGAATAAACGCCGTCGGCACAAACACCGCCGCCAAGATCAACGCAATCGCCACCACCGGCCCCGCCACCTCGTCCATCGCCTTCAGCGTCGCCTCCCGCGGCCCCATCCCCTGCTCGATATGGTGCTCCACCGCCTCCACCACCACGATCGCGTCGTCCACCACCAAGCCGATCGCCAAAACCAGCCCGAACAGCGACAAGGTATTGATCGAGAACCCCAGCAGCGGGAAGATCGCAAACGTCCCGATCAGGGAGACCGGCACCGCCAAGAGCGGAATCAAGGTCGCCCGCCAGCTCTGCAGGAACAGAAACACCACCAGGATCACCAATAGAATGGCTTCCCACAAGGTCGTGAAGATCTCGTGCAGCCCCTCCGTCACCGCCAAGGTCGTGTCCAGCGACACCACATAGTCCAGATCGTCCGGAAACCGCTCCTTCATCTCGTCCATGAGCAACCGCAGCTGTTTGACCGTGTCGATCGCGTTGGAACCGGGTAATTGGTACACGGCGATGACGGCGGCGGGAGCCCCGTCCAATCGGCCCAGCACGTTGTACATCTGGGCGCCCAGCTCGGCCCGGGCCACGTCGCGCAAGCGAACGAACGAGCCGTCCTGATTGGCGCGGACCACGATGTTGCCGAACTCTTCCTCGGTGACGAGACGCCCCTGGGCGCGGACCGTGTAGGTGAACTCTTGCCCGGCCGGCACCGGTTCCGCTCCCACCTGGCCGGCCGGGTTGACCGTATTCTGATGGTTGATGGCGTTGATGAGATCCGTCACGGTCAGTTCGAGCTTGGCCAGCTGATCGGGCTTCAACCAGAGCCGCATCGCATACTGGCCCGCGCCGAACAATTGGACCTGGCCGACTCCCGGTACGCGCGTCAGGGGATCGTTGATGTTGATGAAGGCGTAGTTGGCGAGAAACGTCGCGTCGTAGGTGCCCTTCGGGGAATAGAGCGAGAGCAGCATCAAGGGGCTGCTGAGCGCTTTCGGATTGGTAATGCCGTACTGCTGGACGGCGTCGGGCAGCTGCGGCACGGCGATCGTCTGCCGCATCTGCGTCAGCACCTGGTCGGTGTTCGGATCCGTATCGAGGTCGAAGGCCACGCGGAGGGTCATCTGCCCGCTGCCGGCGCTCGTGGAGTACATGTAGAGCATGTGGTCCACGCCGTTGATCTGCTGTTCCAGCGGCGTGGCGACCGCCTGCTCGACCGACAGCGCGTCGGCGCCCAGGTAGGTCGTCTGGACTTGAATTTCCGGCGGAACCAGGTTGGGAAACTGCGCGACGGGAAGGCGGAACACGGAGACGATCCCCACGAGCACCGTGATGATCGCGATCACCATGGCCACGATGGGCCGATGGATGAAGAACCTGACCATTAGCCCACACTATTCATGACGATTCGTGACGAAACCGACAAGACGCCACGCGAGACGCGCGCGCGGAGCCACGAGAGGTCGAGGCGTACTTGAAACAGTACGTCGAGACCACGAGAGGCGAGCCCACGCGCTTGGGTGCAGCAACCCGGCACCCAAGCTTGTCGCAGCGGCGTATCGGCGGTTGGAGTAGAAGCGCTCATGAATAGTGTGGGCTAGGTACCGGCGGCCGGCGGCGTGGGCAGCCGGTCCGGTTCGGTGGAAGCCGGTTCAGGCGGGACGGGTTTGGGCGAGACCACGAGGCCGCTGCGGACTTTCTGGAGCCCTTCGACGACCACCTGCTCCCCCTGGTTCAGGCCGGACGTGATCACCCACTGGCTCCCGATCCTCGCTCCCGGTTTGACGGTCCGGACGGCGATCTTGTTTTCCGCGCCGACGACCGCCACTTGGTAGATGCCCTGGAGCTCCTGAACCGCGCGCTGCGGCACCAGCAAGGCGTCCCGGACCGTTTCCACGACCGCGCGGACCTTCGCATACTGGCCGGGGCGGAGCACGTTGCCGGGATTCGGAAAATAGCTGACGATCGTGATGGTGCCGGTCTTGACGTCGACCTGCCGATCGGGGAGAGCCGCCTTGCCCTTGTGAGGATAGACGCTCCCGTCCGCGAGGATGAGCTCCAGCGGCGCCTGAGGCCGCTGATCCCCGGTCGGATTGGCGACCGCCTTCTGGATGCGTTCCGCGAAGCGGAGGTACATTTTTTCGCTGATGGGGAAGAGCACCTTGATCGGATCCACCTGGGACACCGTCGTCAAGACGGTGTTCTCCATGATCAAGTCGCCGATTTGCGCGTTCGCGACCCCGGCCACGCCGTCGACCGGCGAGGCGATGCTCGTCCAATCCAGGTTCAGCTTGGCCTTTTCGAGGTTGGCCTTGGCGGAAAACACGTTGGCCTTGTTGGCCTCGTTGGCTTGAATGGAATCGTCCAGCTCCTTCTGACTCACCGCGCCCTGCTTGGCAAGCGGCGTATCCCGCGCCACGTCCATCCGCGTTTTTTTATAGGCCGCTTCCGCCCTGGCCAGCTCGCCCCGCAACTGATCGAAGGATGCCTGGTAGGGCCGGGCGTCGATCTTGAACAGCAGGTCTCCGGCTTTGACGAACGAACCCTCGACGTAATTGCGCGTGAGCAGATAGCCTTGAACCTTGGCCCTGATCTGCGCGTCGATGGTGCCGGCCGTCGTACCGACCCCTTCCGCGTATATCGGCACGTCCCGCCGGACCACTTCCGTCACCAGCACGTCGGGAGCGAGAGCCGAGACCGCGTCCTTGCGCTCGCAGCCGGAGGCGGCCAGCGCGGCAAGGCAAACGACCATGACAATAAAAACGGCGCCGGAAGGAAGGGATCCTGAGATGCGTACACGCGCCAAGACGGCAGGTCCTTCTCTGTTTTTGGGAAGGGCTTTACTTATACAATTGCCCTAATCGCAGCGTCAAGATCGGGTAGTGGGAACAGCTGAGGAGAAGGCCTTGACTGGATTCCCGCTTCCGCGGGCATGACACGCTTCAGCGCGTCCGGACGGCAAACTGACCCACGACCTCGGGGCTTGCTATCGCGGATGCCCTGCCGTAGTCTCTCCTCCCATTGTCTGCTTCTCACCGGAACCCGGAGGCCTCGATGCTCAGATCTTCTTCGATCCTGTTCCTGGTGTTTGCGGCGTTGTTGGCCGCCTGTCATCCGACGAAGCAGGCACGCTCCGTCGAGACGTCCGGATTTCTCGGGCCGATCTACCCGTTGATGCACAAGGGCGAGGACGGAGAAGCGCTGTTGATCTACAAGAATCCCAAGGTCGCGACGATCCCACGCGGCACGTACAAGAAGATGCTGCTGGATCACGTGCAGGTCTGGGGCCCGCCGACGACTGATCCGGACCGCCAAGCCCGCGCACAAAAGATCGCCGACCTGCTCTATACGCTGGCCTACGACAGCATGTCTCAGGATTACGAGATGGTGTCCGAGCCGGGACCGGGCACGTTGCACGCCCAGGTCGCCATCACCAGGGCCGACCCGGCCTACGTCGTCCTTCGGGCGGTTTCGACGGTTCCCGCGCCGATGAATGCCTTTGCGGTGGCGTCGATGTTGAAAAATATCGGCACCGGCAAGCCGCTGTTCGTCGGCGATGCCAGCCTCGAGCTGAAGCTGTCGGATTCTCAGACGGGCGAAGTGCTGGCTGCATCCGCCGATCGGCGCGTCGGCAACAAACGACTCGACGCGGACTCCTTCGACTCCTGGGACGACGTCCACAAGGCGCTTGCCTATTGGGTGGAGAAGGCCAGATACCGTCTCTGCCAGGAACGGCATGCGCAGAATTGCGTGCCGCCCAAAGGCTGAGCCGATTCGCCGCCGGCCACGGGGGGCCGGAGCGTCAGGGCTTGGAGGCAGTCGGCTCCATCGCGTGACGGCATTCGGCCGTCAATTCCGATTGGTGTTCACGCAAGCATTTGAGGATGCGCCCGCCTCCCGGCAGGACGGTTTTGCAGTGCCGTTTGGCGTCCTCCCCGCAGGCGGCTTTCAGCCGATTCAGATTGTCGTGGCCGCCGGCCGCCTGTTCCGGTGACTGCTCGGCGGCTGTGCCGGCCGGCTGTGCATCGTGCGGCAGATCCGCCGCTTCGGCTCCATGAGGCGCCACGACGAGCACTGCCCATAAGAAGGAGCTCACGAGCGCGCGATAACCGGCCGCTTCCCATCCTACGCGTTCCAACATGCGCTCCCCTCCTTCGGCGCCGTCGTTTCTCGAACCGGCCCATGACTATTCATCGTCGCATTCCATCTCTTGCTGTTTGATTCTATCCGGCCTTCTTGAGGCTCACCATGTAGCTGGTGAGATCGTGAAGTTCCTGCTCGTTCAGCGGAAACTTCGGCATGATCGATCCGGGCGAGACGGATTGGGGATCGCGGAAATGCTTCATATGCCATTCCCTGTCCGGACGTTCGTCGCCGACGTACGAGAGGTCGGGGCCGACGGCTCCGCCCGTTCCGTGAATTCGATGACACCCGGCGCAGCCGAAGTTGGCAAACAGCGCCTGGCCGTGCGCGACCGCCGGATCGGCCTTCTTGACTCCGTACAGATTCTTCAACGAGACGCCGAGGAGCGAAAAGACCACCAGCAAAAATACTGCGCCAAGCGCCATTCCGACCGGCCGTGAAGCCGGAGCCCGCACGGTCTTTTGCCAATCCAGAAACGGCCAGAAGAGCAAGGCCGCGATGACGAGACCGGGCAAGACCCACGTGGCAAACGGCTCGAGCGGTCCGTGCACGTGCTTCAGCAACTCGTAATAGAACAGGAAATACCACTCGGGCACCGGGACGAAGCTCGTATCGGACGGATTGGCCTTGTCGGCCAAGGGAAACGGAACCAGGCAGGCCAAGAGGACCAACACCGCGAAGACGCCCACCATCACGACCGCGTCCATGTATACTTGCCGGGGATAGAACGTCTCGCTGCCCGTCGCCGCTTTCTTCTCGTCCCAGGGACCGGCCGGACCGACCCGCCGGAGGATGAACAGATGCAGCACGATGCCGGTCACGATGACGGCCGGCAGAAACAGCACGTGAACGGCGAAGAACCGCGAGAGGGTCAGGGCTCCCAGCGTCTCGCCGCCGCGCATGACCTTCACGAGGAAGTCGCCGACGATGGGAACCGTACCGACCATGTTGATGCCCACTTGCGTCGCCCAATAGGCCGTCTGATCCCACGGAAGGAGATAGCCGGTGAAGGCGAACCCCAGCACCAGGAGCAAGAGCACCACGCCGACCATCCACATCAGTTCCCGAGGAGGCTTGAACGCGCCGTAGAGGAACACCTGGAGCATGTGGAGCCCGACGGCGATCACCATGCCGGAAGCGCCCCAGTGATGCAGTCCGCGGACGAACCAGCCGAACGTCACCTGGTTTTCGATGAACTGGACGCTGTCGTAGGCATGGTCGGGGGTCGGGGCATAGTAGACCGCCAGAAACATCCCGGTGACCGCCTGGAGGACGAAGAGAAACAGCGTGGCCGAGCCGAAGACATAAATCCAGCTGGCTCCGCCCGGAATCGGTTCGTCCAGGAGCGAATGTTCAACCGTCTTTAGATTGAGCCGGCTGTCGAGCCAGGCGTAGATGCGGGAGGCCATCGGTTCCCTCGCAATATCCAGGATGCGCGGCTACTTTCTCAGCGTCATCACGTACGCCAGCACGTCTCCCAGGTCGGCCGGAGAGAGCAGGCCCTTCCACGGCCCCATGGCGGTGCCCGGCCGGCCGAGTTCCACGGTTCCCCGCAATTCGGCCTCGCTTTTTTTCTTGCTGGCTTCGGCGGTAAAGTCGGCGGCGGGTGGCTTGACCAAGGTGCCGGTCGGTCCGTCACCTTTTCCCTGCGGCCCGTGACAGACCAGGCAGTGCTTTTCGTAGATCGGCTTTCCTTTCGCCGAGTCTCCCGCCGCGTCGGCCTCCGGCGCCTGCGACAAGAGCACCACTGAAAGCACACAAATCACCAGCGTCATGGCATTCCGTCCACGGTTCATGTTCGTTCCCCTGTTAGTGAACAGTCTTCGCGCGCACGGCCGCCACTTCCGCCGCCGATACGGTCGCGGCCGAATTTCCCCAGGAGCTCCGCACGAAGCTGAGGCTCTCGGCGATTTCTTCGTCCTTCAGATGTCCCATGGGCGGCATGGTGCCGTTGTAGGTCTCCCCGTTCACCTGAAGGGGTCCGCTGAACCCATTGAGCACGAGTTCGATCACGCGCGGTCTCGCCTGCCACATAGTCGGATTTCGCGAGCGGAGGAAACGCTCCCGGGATTCCCTGCCCTTCCGCCTGGTGGCAGCCCATGCAATAGGTCTTATAGAGAGGCTCGCCGGAGGCGTGACTGTCCTTCGTTGGCAACGAGGGTGCGGCCTTGGCTGCGGCGCCCGTCGGATGATAGTCCGATTCCGCCTGCTTGCCTGAATAGACGAGCTTGTTCTCCTGTCCTTCGACCTTCAACTCGCCCAGCGCGCCTTTATTGAACGCGCGCAGGATGGAGTGGTCCACGAGCTTGTAGGAGCCCGGCACCTCCACTTTGAACTCCACGATGGCGGCGCCTCCCGCCGGCACCAGGGTGGTCTGAATGTGTTCCGAGTATCTCGTTCCCGCCTCGGCATAGACGCGATCGAAGATTTCGCCGATCAC
>DAOLIU010000079.1:6981-15174 GCA_035328385.1 Nitrospira sp.
TTGACGGGAGGCGGCACCGACGGTGCATCGGTCAGGACTGCACGAATCGTCGCGTCGGCCGGCCCGTTTGATTTCCCCGTGGGCGTCCCGCCCTGTCTCTTTGCCGATTTGGCCGGCGGCGATGCCGTGGCGGCCCAGCTCGCGGATCCGATCACGACGGACACAACGACCAGCAGCACCAGTGTCTTGAGTCCGGGTTGCGGGCCGTATCGCGGCATGGACACCTTTCAAGAGGTCCTCGGTCTTCCTTTGCGTTCACGAGGAGCCGGTTAGAGTTCGACTTTTCCCGCCACTCCCGACTTGAATTCTTTGTACATCACGAGAAGCCGTCCGTTCTCCGTCTTGGACGGCAGCGTATCCAGCGGCCGCGGGGCCGGTCCTGCAATCACTCGGCCGGTCAGGTCGTAGACGCTCCCGTGGCAGGGGCACTTGAACTTCTGTTCGCCTTCGGCCCAGTGATACCCGCACCCCAGATGGGTGCATATGGGGGAGAACACCGTGACCTGGCCATCCGCCTGTTTGACGGCCCAGACCGCTTTTTGAGTCTTCGTCTCCAGGTAGCCGTCCTGCACGGTGGCCACATAGTCCACCTGTTTGGGTTTGCCGACGGAGAGTTCGTCGAGCGCGGCGACGTCCACCCAGGACTGTGCGCGCCGCTTCAACGCGGGAGAAATCACATAGCCGACGAGAGGCACGGCAAGACTCAGACCGATGAGTCCGGCCGCCGCTCTGGTGACCCACTGAAAGAATCGCCGGCGCGTGCCGGTGGGAGTGGACAACCCCGAAGCATCTGATGGGTGTAACTCGGAAGCAGACATCGTGTAACCAGCGCCGCCGGTACTCTAGTGAGTCCTCTAAGACGAGTCAAGCGGATGGGATTGGCACTGAAGGAGGACAGCGCTCGTTGCGTCGCCCTTCTTCCGTACGATAATGTAATGGAGTCCAGCGTTCTCCGGAGGCAGCATGCCGTTTTCACGTCGAACCATACTCAAGGCCGCGGGATTGGGCGCCCTTGCCGGCATGACCGGCGGCTGCGACGACATCGGCGGCATCTTCGGCCGCATGTTCGCAGTCCCGCCGCGCGAGACGACCTATTTCACCTCGAACGGCAAGTTCTACGTCGTCAATTACGCCGATTCCGCGGTCTCGATGTCGCGCGACATCAACATCGAACAATGGAAGCTGACCGTCAAGGGTCAGGTCAAGACGCCTCTCTCGCTCGGCTGGCGCGACATCCTGAATCGCGATTCCTACGATCAGGTCTCCACGCTGATGTGCATCGACACGCTGCCGGGTGGAGACAGCATAGGGAACGCGAGCTGGCGAGGGATCTCGCTCAAGAAGCTGCTGCAAGACGCCGGCGCTGACGAAGAGACCGCCCGCGACGTCGTATTTCGCGGCATCGACGGCTACGACGACAGCATTCCCTTCGGACGGGCCATGCAGGACGACACCATGCTCGCCTTCCTGATGAACGGGGAAAAGCTGCCGAAGGAGCACGGCTTCCCGCTCCGGCTGATCGTCCCCGGCCTGTACGGGATCAAAAACGTCAAATGGATCGTCGAGATCGAAGTCTATCCGGGCGACCATCTCGGCTATTGGCAGCGGAAAGGCTGGACCGACGACGCGACGATCAAAGTTTTTTCACGCATCGATTCGCCCGGTCACTACCAAACGCTCAGGGGACCGGAGCAGAAGTTCCGCGGCATCGCCTTCGGGGGACCGAATTCCATCGGCAAGGTCGAGATCAGTTTCGACGCCGGCCGCACGTGGAACGAATGCCAGATCGAACCGCCGATGTCGCCCTACTCCTGGGTGATCTGGAACTACAGTTGGAAGCCGCCCAAACAGGGCAAATTCCAGACGGTCGTCCGGGCGACGGACACGAAGGGACGGCTGCAGATCGCTGAAATCATCCGCCCGCAACCGGACGGTGCGAGCGGTCTCCACACCATCATCGCCGAGGTCGGAAGCCTCGAGAGCAAGCTCGGCTGACCCGGAGTTCCCCTATGATCAGAAAACTCGCATCGGGCGGCTATCGTCTCTACTCCCGCAAGAAGGATCCGAAAACGGGCAAGCGACGGAACCTCGGCACTTTTACGACGCGCGCGGCCGCCGAGAAGCACGAACGGCAAGTCCAGTATTTCAAGCGGCACTAGGCAGAACTCTGAAGCAGGTCGGCAGCGTCGTTCTCGGTCGTTTGTCCATTTTCACGGATCTATTCTAATACGCCCCATCCGCCTACCGTGAAAACTTCAGTCGTGTCAGAAGAATTTGCGCTGTGTCCTTCCTTAGCAGGAGCCAGAGCGGGCACCACGAATCCGACAAGGAACACCCTCAGCATTCTGTTCACCGGAGAAGAGCAACTATCTTGTCGGTCTCTTTTTTACCAAGTTCCAGAATCCGCGCGGATCGGTGATTATCAAGCCGGCAACTCCTTGCGCCACATCCAGCAAGTCCTTGTCACCTGTCACAAGCACATCAGCCTCGGCGGCCAGCGCTGATGCCAAGACCCATTGATCGTCATGATCACGAACTGGAATCGAGGATGCAGACTTGGGTCTAGACTGGACCGTCTGGTTTTCGAGAAAGGCCAGAATTTCTTGAATCTGGTCGGATGGAAGTTCGATCTTCTGCCTGAGGATTCGCTGAAGCTCCTCGATGACAACCTCACCGACGATCAACTCATGTTCGGCAAGGACCAGCCGAACCACGTCGGCGCAGAGCCCGCGTGTAGCGAAGCCGCTCACGAGGACATTGGTATCGAGGAAAACCCTCACGACACCGCTTTAAAGATATCCTCATCCGTAAGCAAACCACGCGCCTCAGCGAACGGCATAGCCTTGTGTCGAAGCTGTTCGAAGGTCATCAGGGCCAATTGCCGGCGTAGTGCATCGCGAACGACATCGCTTCGCTTGCGCTTTGAGCGCCGGCAAAACCTATCGAGCATGCGCTCCAGGTCGGAATCGAGTCGGATGGTGACAGCGTGCTTCATGTCATACAATGTAGTACGAACGACCGGAAAGAGCAAGATGCCCCGGTTCGCGATATCCCGAAGTTTCGTACTTGGAATTTCTCCAGCCTGAAGGTACACTCCCCCTGCGGTTCCCTCCCCGGAGGACTCATTCATGACACGTCGCGCGACAGAGTTGATCGGTGCGGTCTTGGGGTTTGCGCTGGCGGCCTGCGCACCGCAAGTGACGATCGACTTCGACAGAGACGTCGAGTTTACGCACTATCGGACCTACGCTTGGGAGAAAGGTACGCCGGTGAATAATGATCTCGTGGACCGGCGCATCATCAAGGCGATCGACAACCAGTTGACCGCCAGGGGCTATCAAAAAACTGAGAGCAACCCCGACATGTACGTCGCCTACCATGCGGCGCTCAGCGAGGAGATCTACTACAACACGACGTCAATGGGAGTGGGCTACGGTCCCGGTTGGGGCCCCGGATACGGATGGTATGGACGAGGCGGAGGCTGGGGCATGGCCTCGGGGACGTCCGTGACGACCCCGAACAAAGTCGTCACCGGGACGCTCAACGTCGATATCTTCGACGCCAAGAACAAACAGATGATCTGGCGCGGGACGGGAAGCGAAACGGTGAGCCAGGACCCCGAAGAGAACACCGAAAAAATTCACGAAGTGACGTCGGCGATGTTCGAGAAGTTTCCGCCGAAGTAGGACGCTCCGCCTTCCAACCTCGGACAACACCGCGGCACGCGGTCTCGGACGACGTCAGCATCTCACACAGAATGTTCCCAAAGACCGTCCGGATCTTTTTTCAACGTCCTGCTAAGCCCGAGGCTTGAACCCGCCTCTCACACAGTACTTCGGCATGGTCTCGCCTCCATGCCCCTCCGACTTGTGCGTCCAATCTCTCAGGATCCCCTGCTTGTCGAAGGTCAGGACATACTCGTCGCACCAGGCCCCCGGTGTGCCCCACTGATTGTTGACGCCGGTGTCGACGAAAATGACCTGGTAGACCAAAATCGGCTCGCCGTCTTCCGTGGTCGCGGTGTATTTCGGCTCGCCGAGACGGGTGCGCACCTGCTCCTCGGTGGCGTGGTCCTTCGCCGCCTCGAGATACCGCGTTTCCCTGGAGACGAGGATGGTGCAGGCGCTTCCGAACAGGAAGATGCCGGCAAGGGCGGCGACGATCGCGGCCTTCATAGAAGTCACCTCGCGTCGGAGCGCCGGCGCGCGGCCGGCGCTCGTACGACCGGCCAAACCGGTTAGGACTGGCCCCCGAACGACATGCGAAGACCGAAGAGCAGCGCCACGCTCCCGAGGTCTACGCCGTCCGTCGTGTTCCTCGTGTACTTGACCTCGGTGTTCAGGGCCAAATTCTTCATGATGTAGTAATCGATGCCGCCGGCGGCCCGCCAGGCAAAGGTGTTGGACACATCCTTGTTGTTGATGTTTACACCGATACCGGTCCCGACGTAGGGATAGACTTGACCGAAGTGTCCCGGGCGGTACTCCAGGTACGCCGGCAGCAGCGTCACCGTCGAAAACTGCCCGCTGACTCCGAACGTGCCCCGCCCGGCATCGGAGATCTTATGCTGCTCCCAATCCAGCGTCATGCCGACTCGGATCCACTTGTTGAGGCCGTACAAGCCCTGAAAGTTGAGATTCGGGCCGGCGGTGCTCAAGAACGGCGTCGTGCTGAAGCTGGGGCCGACGCGGAAGCCGGCCACGATTTCGCCGGGCCGGGCCCCTCCGTCATGGGCCGACTCCTCCGCCGCCAGGGACAACGCCGGACCGGACAGCGCCAGGCAACCGGCCAGCACACTCCACATCATGGTGTTTCGACCGAACGATCGCACTTTCATAGTCCCTCCTAGGTAGTAAGACCCCCACAAGCCGGGCGGTAGTGTAGTCCAGACCTCGGCAAACCTTCAAGCGACGGCTTCAAACAGGCCGGGGTCAGTTATCCATCGGACAGACGGCACTGAAGTGTGTCATTCCCGCGGGAGCGGGAATCCCGTCACGGCCTTCTCCTCAGGATTGACTACCCCTTCAAACAGCCGTTGTTGCAAGCTGATTCTGCCCTGCGCTACACTGTCGTCCCGCTTCATAGGGCAGCCTGACGATCCGTGGTGACGCTGACATGCGCTGTGGTTTCGCTCGGTCGACCAGTTTGCTGCTCTTTCTGATCCTGCTCCTTCACTGCCCCCTCGCCGCCGACGCTCAAGATCCGCCGTCCAAGCGCGGGGCCAGCCCGGCGCTGAAAACCCCGGTGAGTCAGGTCCCGATCCAAGGCGACTATTGGGCGCTCATCATCGGCATCAACGACTATCAGGGCCCGGCCAAGCTGAAGACCGCCGTCGCGGATGCGACGGGGCTTCGCGACGTCCTGGTCGATCGATATGGTTTCAAGCCGGATCACGTCAAGCTGCTGCTGAACGAACAGGCCACGAGAACCCACATCGAAGGCGCATTCATCCGTCTCGCGCGCGAGGCCGCGCCGTCCGACAGCGTCCTGATCTATTACGCGGGCCATGGGCAATACAGCGACGACAACCAACTGGCCTGGTGGGTGCCGGTGGACGGCTCGATGGACGAGCCAGGCACCTGGGTGCTCGATGCGGCCATCCGAAACTACATCGCCGCCATGCGGGCCCAGCACGTCTACATCATCGCGGATTCCTGCTTCAGCGGAAATCTCTTCGCTCAGAACCGGGCCGTGGCCCCTGCGGTCACCGACCGGTACTATGCGAAGCTGCATGCCAAACGTTCGCGCTGGGGATTGACCTCGGGCAGCACGGAACCGGTGGCGGATCAGGGCAAGGACGGCCACAGTGTGTTCGCCTACCACCTCATCAAGTTTCTGAAGGAGAACGAGGAGCCGTATCTCGTCCCGAGCCGCATCGCCGATCACGTCATTCCGCTGGTCGCGCGGAACGCGGAGCAGATGCCCCGCAGCCAGCCGCTGCAGGGGGCCAACGACGAGGGCGGCCAATTCGTCTTCCAATTGGCCTCGGCCGCGCGGGGGTTCGAGGACCAGGCCCGCAAGGCGGAAGAACTGTCCAAACAGCAGCGGGACAAGGCTCAGGAGGAGTTCAAGAAGGAATTGGACCGCCTGGCGGAAGAGCGCCGCCAGATCGAGCTGGACGCCAAGATCAAACTCGAAAAGGAACGGGCGCATCTCCAGGAACTGGAGCGCCAGCTGGACCAGCAGCGCCGCGAGGAGGCGGAGGTCAAACGCCGGCTGGAAGAAGAGCACCGCCAGCGGGTGGAGGCCGAGCGCAAGGCGACCGACGCGCTCCATTCCGGTGAAACGGCCGAGCAGGCCGCCAGACAGAAAGCGGCGGAAGATCTGCGCCAAGCCGAGGCCGCCGCCAAGCGCAAGCTCGCCGAAGAAAAGCAGCAGCGGGAGGCCCTGGAACGGACGCTGGCCGAGCAACGCCAGCGCGAAGCGGAAACCAGGCGCGCGCTGGAGCAGGAACAAACCCGGCGCCGCGAAGCGGAACGGATCGCCGCCGAGACCCCGTCGAAGGGTGAACCGGCGGAGCGCGAATACAAACAGAAGAAAGGCGATCGGCCCCCCTTTGTGGGCGGCTTTTAGTCCGGCACACCATTGCGGACATCACCGGCAGACGTATGTCAATCAGCCAACCACATCAGGAGGAATCGCATGAGCATCCGTGGCATGAGGGTGGGTGTCCTGTGCTGTGTCGCTGTACTACTGGGCCCGGTGAGCGAGCGAGGTTACGCCGCCGATAAACTCCCTGCGGATTCACCGACTTCAGAACAGTCTCAAACCGAAAAACGCGGGATCCTGGGCGACCGTTTCTCGCTCGATGCCGGATTGAAGTTTTGGGTCGCCAAGTGGCAGCCTGCCGGATTCGTGAACACCGGCGGCGTCGGCGTCAACTCCTCCAGAACATCGGACACGACGGCCATGATGGGACCCAGCATCACCGGTACGGTCCGGCTGCGCGACGACGAATGGCTCAACAGCGCTTCCGTGAACTTTACCTGGTTGCAAGCAGGCGGATTCGACTTCAGCCCCATGGGGTTCAATAACGGCGTGCCGATCGACCAGACTTCCGCGACACGTCGAGACTACTCCATCGTAGCGGCGCTCTCGATCTGGCGGGGGTTCGGCGTGTTCGCAGGCTACTACAACATGCAGCAGCGCTTCAGCAGCCAGTTTCCAACGGCGATCACCGGACCGGCCCATGAAACCGTCTATATCAGCGGGCCTCTGATCGGATTCTTTGGATCGGGAACGGTATCCGGCCCGTTGAAGGCCTACGGCAATCTGGCCATCGGGTTCTACGACGAGAAGTCGAACAACAACCCCAGCGGCACCGTCCAAACGACCGCGAAAGGCGTCCAGGGCTATTCGGGAGAATTCGGGCTGTCCCTTGACGGACCAAGCTTGAAAACCGGCCTCGGCTCGATCGGTTCAGCAATTCAAGCGGGCTTCCGCGCTCAGGTCATCAACGTGAATGCGAACGGGCTGGCGAACAACGACGTGACTTGGGGCCCCACCTTCCAGGTCGTCGCACGGTTCTGATCCGGACTTCCTCACGGGGCGGGATCGATTCCCGCCCCTACTCTTCGATCCGGTAGGCGACCCACTCGCGCACCAATCGGTCCGCGTCGATCCGCACGAGCAGCCCGACCTGTGAGCCGCGGTACCGGTTCTCATATCGATAGTACAAGCCCTTGCGCGCCGTGAGCACGGCGGCAGGCGGACCGTACTTGGCTTCCAGTTGCGGAACCGGCATTCCGGCCGTCACGCCGCGGACGGTCGTGCCCAGCGCATCTCGTTCCGCGCTCAGAAGAACGACGGTCGTGCGTTTCTCGGCCGGTCCTCCCGATCTTTGCATGACCACCGTCGTCCGCACCGCGCCTTGTGTCCGCGTCACGATCCGCACATCCGGCCGCTCCTCGTCCGCCTCCCATCGGCCGACCGTCTTGCTGCCCCGTTCCGCCAACACCTCCGCGACGTTCACCTCCGCCACATTCACGCCTCCCACCGTCTCAGGCTGAATCGGCTTCACCGTCCCGGTGGCCGAGCCGGCCCCGCGCCCGGCGTCCGGTTCGTTCAACGCCGCCAAGTTGTCTTCGGCCAACGCGTTGCCGAGCGTCCGCGCCTCCGTAAAGGCCTTGCGGGCCTCGTCGAGACGGCCCCTGTGCGCCGCCGCGATGCCGGCGATCACGAGCGCCTGCGCGG
>DAOLIU010000080.1:0-15014 GCA_035328385.1 Nitrospira sp.
TTATTATGGAGGTTTGTATGTTTGCGCCTCTAGGGAAAGATCCAGGTCACATTTGAACTGCAGCGGATTGGTAAGACAAATTGTCCTCATGTGGCGAAATAGTCTTGAACTTCGCTGCCGATTCCCATGCTAACCCCCTATGATCAAAAGCGATACCCTCTTGATCTTTGAAAAGGCATGCGGCAAGGTCTGTGCATTTCAGCTCGGGCAGAACTCGATAACGCACCCAAAACAATTTGACCGGACAGACATAAATCCAGGATATGTGAACTATTATGACACGCGCACTTCCGAATGACCGACCAGATGTTTCCGGCGAGCCGTCCGGCACTGCGGGCTGGGGCTTGCTCAAGACCCGGAACTTCGCCTTGTTGTTCTGGGGGCAGATGACGTCCCAGGTGGGCGACAGCTTGAACCGGGTCGCGCTGCTGTGGTTTGTCTATCAATTGACCGGTTCGGCCATGAAAATGGTCGTGATCGGCCTTCTGCAAACGATTCCTCCCCTGGTGTTGAGTCCCTTGATCGGGGTGTATCTGGATCGAGTGGACAAGAAATCCGTGATGGTCAAGGTAGACTTGGCGCGCACGTTCCTCGTGCTGATGATTCCCGTGCTGTATGCGTTCGGCGAATTGTCCCTCGAGCGGTTGTACGTGGCCGTGTTCCTGCTGGCGATAGTATCGACCGTGTTCGGGCCCGCCCTGTCCTCTTCGGTTCCGCAGATCGTTCGGCGTGATCAACTGACCGCAGCCAATGCGTTGCTCCAAACCACCACGAACGTGGGTTTGCTTATCGGTCCCCTGATCAGCGGCATCGGGATCGCGCTGGTCGGATCGCAAAACGTCTTGTACGTGAATGCCGCGACCTTTTTCGTGTCGGCACTTTGTCTCATCGGCATCCATCTCCGGCCCGTGCCCAGAGAGGCGGCTGCTGAGGAATCCGCGCGCGGCAGTTGGAAACAGGAATTGCTGGCGGGAATTCGCTTTGTCTGCTTCGATCAGTCCATGCTGGTTCTGATGCTGGCCGCCGCCTTGTATAGCTTGGCCGCGAGCGCCTTCGCCTTCATGTTGCCGGTCTTTGCGGAGCAGAATCTCAGCGCGGGGGCGTTGGAGTTGGGCGTCCTGTGGTCTGCCTTGGGGGCCGGGATGCTGGCGACGTCGACCTGGCTGGCCTCCCTCGCGCAAGGCGATCTGACCCGCCGTTTTACCCTCATCTTCCGTTCGATGTTGGTCGGCGGTCTCGCCATGTGCGGCCTCAGTCTGCTGACCGCTCCGTTGATCGCCGGCGCCCTGATTCTGGTCATCGGCGGAAGCACGGCCCTGTTCATGCCGATCGTATGGGGGGTGCTGCAGGAGGTCACGCCTGCCCCTCTGCTGGGGCGTGTTTTTACGACGTTTAGCACCGGGTCCATGGCCTCGGCCATGGCCGGGATGGCCGGGTTCGGATGGGCCGCCGACACGATGGGGCCCCATGTCAGTTTGCTGGGAATCGGTCTCGTCCTGCTCGTCACCGCTTGCGCGGCGGCCTTGTCCAGCCGGCAATTTCGACGGATAGCCGGCGGTTACCGTACGCAACCAACCGAGGAATTGGCGGTCTAGCGCCTGCTAGACACGCCAATCATCTTTCTCTCCTCGACCTCTTCTTGTCGTTCTCCCCTGCCGGCAAAACTTCAGGCGGCGCGCTTGCGCAGCTGCTCGGTGTCTTCCACCCGACGATCCACGATGCGCCAATTGATGTTGGCGAAGAAGGCGTCGATATATTGGGCCCGTTGTGAGGGGGCATAATCCAAGAGGTAGGCATGCTCCCAGACGTCCATGACGAGCACGGGCGCGAAGCCAGCCACGTTGCCATGCTCGTGTAGGGTCACCCAATGGTTCGTGAGCCGACCGCTTTCCGGATCCTGGAAACAGATAGCCCAACCGACCCCCCTCATTTTCCCCACGCTGACGAAATCCGCCTGCCATCGGTCGAAGCTGTCGAACGATGCCTCCGCCCGTCGGCGAAAGGCCGACGATCCGTCGGGCTTCAGGGAAGCCTGGGTACTGAGATTCTCAAAATAATACTCGTGGAGAACCATCCCGTTGTATTCGAACCCCAGGCGGCGCGTCAGTTCTGAATAGGCCGGCATTTCTTCCTGGTCTACCGATCCATCCTTGAGAAATTCGGCGATGCGCCCTTGCAAGGCGTTCGTCGCCTTGACGTACCCTTCATAGAGCGAGAGATGCAGGTCCACGGTCTTGTCCGAGATACCTTGCAGACCGTGCAGATTGAAGGACTTCACGCGATAGGGAGAGAAGTGGGGCATGATGGACTCCTTTCCATGGCAACGCGGTGCCGCCCATGCGTCGGGCGGCACCAATGTGGGTGAATACTGACTGGCGGATGGGAACGGACCGGAGGACTGTCAAGACATCACGATCGAGGTTCGGGATCATCGGGACAAGTCGCGGGCATGAGGCCTCGCAAAACGTTCCTGTTCATATCGAATCGGCGCCGTGTGGTCGTGTGGCCGCCCAACACTCATCGGACCGGGACCAGATCCGGCGTCGCAATCTCGAGCACATAACCTTGTTCGTCCATCAACAGCACCACTTCCTGGCCCGGTTTGATCCGATCCAGTTTTTCCAGGGGGGGGCGGAATTGCACTTCGCGTTCCTTTCCGCCCTCCGAGATCCTCAGACGACCTTCCGACCCAGTTCCCTGGAACACGGCGCGCAGTTGCTCATGAGCTCCTTTTATCGGCGTTCTGGGGCTTTTTGCGGACTGGGCTGCAGCCGACAGGCCGCCCGGTTGTGCATCCACCAGTTGCCCCGTCTCATCAGCCAGAAAGACCGCGGGAACGCCGACGGGGATCGTGCCGAGCTTGCTTTTTGCCCGTTCGGCCACGACGAATGTTTTCGTTCCCTGTGGTGTGATGATCACAGCCTTGTCCAAACCGACGGTCAGGGGAGTCTCCAGTTTCCCTTCAATGACCTGGTGATGCGATGTTTCCCCTGGACGATGGTAATCAACGAGAGCATTGTGGTCGTTCAACGTGATGATGATGAGGTCTCCCGGCTTGAAACTCTGGCCCTTGTCCATGGCCGGCTTCAATGGAACGTACAGCGACTTGGGATTCCCGATATCCACTTCTATTTGATTGCCGCGGATTTCCTTGACGCGTCCGGTGACCAGGCGATTGCCTGCGAGGTTGGTCTCCGTTTGCTGAGTGATGACCTGTTCGTGAGTGCCGCTCGGACCGGCCGGTTCATGATCGGATGCGATGGCCACGGCGGTGCTCGTTCCGACCGTAAGACCGATGGCGAGCATGATGGCAGAATGAACAGTCTTCATATCGTTTGCCTCCTCTTGCACTGGTGGCGATGTTATGGACGATACTTCGCGACGATTTCGGCCGGCCGGACCTGAGCCTTGTCCGGGTCCTGCCCTACCGCCCGGAGCGCACGGCGCTGACGCAATAAATCCCAGCACTGATCGATCTCGACCTGGATCCTTCGCAACCGCAGGAATTCCTCTTCCGACAGGAATTCTTTCCCCTGCATGAGATGCTGTTGCGATACCAGCGTCTCGATCTGACTCAGTACCGAGCTGTCCGACATGAGCTGCCCCCCTTTCGCTTCAGTCTTGGTCGTCGTCAATGGGGCCGCCGCGGTGCGGGATCACAGCGCACGCATGAAGGCCGCCAGCGCCTTTTTTTCATCCGCGTCCAGCTTCAGACCGCCTACCAGGTTGAAGAACTCGACCGTATCCTCGAGCGTCGGCAGCCGACCGTCGTGGAAATACGGCGGAGAATCCTTGATTCCGCGCAGGACAAACGTCTTGATGGGGCCGTCGCCCATCGCGCCGAACCGCTCGAGATGCAAGTCGTGCATCTGGTGGTCCGTGTAAGAAGGAGGGGCGTGGCAGCCGGCGCATTTCGCCTTGCCGAAAAACAGATCTTCCCCGCGGATTTCCGTCTGTGTGGCCTTGGCGCGGTCCAATCGGCCGGTCATGGGATCAAGATGGGGCGCCGGGGGGAAGTCGATCATGCTCTGCATCTGCGCCATGTGGGCGACCTGAAGACGATCGATCATGTTGATGCCTTTTTTCATCGCGCGGATCGAGTCTCCGTTGAAGTAGGCCGTGCGCTGTTCGAATTCCGTGAAGTCTTCCACCGAGCGGAGCGAACGCTTGGATCCGTGAATCTGCTGGTTAAACATGCCGCGAAGACTGGTCGTATCCAGCCGCAGCCGGTCGAGTTGCGGTCTGGTGTCCGGATTCAAATGGAACTGACCCGTCGTGTGGAAGTTGACGTGGCAGTCGAGGCAGGCCACGCCGAGACTGGGTTTGGCGGTCTTGCGGTCATGGGTCGCGTTGAACTCCTCCTGCGGGAATTGGGTGACCAGCATTCTCAGGCCGTCGAGCTGGACGGGAGTGATCAGGCCGCGGAACAGGCGGTCGAAATTGTCCGCGCTCAACACTTCGCCCTGCGAGACGTCGCCGAGTTCGGGATGCGTGGTCAAGAAGATGGGAGGTGGAAACTCCGGAAGAAAACATTCGGGCAGGTCGAATTCCACGTCGAAGCGCTCGAGCCGCGGAAACTCCTTGATCTGTACCGAGGGAAACACCATGCCGCCGACGGCATGCTTGACGTGAGGCAACCGGTCGAAGCCCCGTGGGAACGCGCCTTTCTTCTTGATCTCTTCGGGTGTCGATTGGGCCAGTTGCTCCCAGGTCGTGCCGGACGGGAGTTTTACGGCCGGGCCGACCGGCTGGGGCTTGCCTTTGGTCATGACGATTCCCGAGGCGGACCGGCAGGCCAGGTCGTATCTATCGTGCAGGAGCTGCTGTTGCCGCTTCATGACCGCCGGCTTCTCCGCGACGTCCTTTTTCATGACCTGCTCGGCGCTCTGGGTCGGGTCTTGAGCTGGCGGGGCGCCGAAGGGGTCATAGGAAAAGTCCACCCCCTCGAACCCTTTTTTCTTGGCCGCGTCGATGGACGGGTTCGGGCCGGCTTTGCCGTCCGGCGATGCCGACTGGGCCAGGCTGTTTCTGTCGGAGACGCAGGCCCAGATCGTGAGCACGACGATGAACGCGGAGACTAACCCGATCAGAAACTGAGAACGGCGCTGTTTCGTCATCATGGCCTCTCAAAAGTATGTGGAATAGGCGCGGTACGGTGCGAGAAAGAGCGTGTGCTTCCGAATAAGGCCGCCGCTGCGACTCCGGCCGCTGCGATCAGTGCGCCGGTGACAAAGGGACGCAGAGATGCCTCCGTATAGAGACTGGATGCCGAAACCCGCGCCGTCCCGTAGGCTCGTTCTCTCAAGCCGGCGACGGCGTGGGCGCTATAAAGGCCGTCCGGCCTTGTGCGGCGGGCGGGCCGCATGGTCTGTTGGGCGGTAAAGAACAGCCGTTCCATGATTTTGTCCGTCAGACGCGGAAGCAGATTCCCCATCATGGCAAGAAGCTTTCCTTCGCCGCCGACGAACACGTCCCTGACCGGACGTTCGGCGCAGGACAGAATGGTTTCGGCTACGACCTCCGGCGCATAGATCGGGGGAGGATTTTGCGGCTCGTTTCTCAGGTAATTCCTGGCGTGATCCGCAAACGGAGTGTCGACGGAGCAGGGTTTGACGAGCGTCACGGAAATCGGCAATCCGTCGTGTTCGATCTCCATCCGCAATGCGTCCGTATAGGCTTTCACCGCGTGCTTACTGGCTGAATATGGGCCCTGAAGCGGAAGGGCGCGATCGGAAAGGACGCTGCCGATGTTGATCAGGGCGCCTCCGTGGGATCGGAGATGTTCTACGGCGATACGGGAACCGTGCACGACGCCCCAGAAATTCGTGTCGAATACACGCCGCTGGTCCGCGATCGGGACGTCCGTCACCCGACCGTATGTCGAGACACCGGCGCAGTTGATCCAGGTATCGATCCGTCCGTATCGGCGGACGGCCTCGTCCGCCACGCGACGCAACGCCGCTTCATCCGCAACGTCCGCCGGCATGAAGGCGGCCACCCCTCCGTGCGATTCATTGCCCTGGATCTCCTGGGAAAGTTCGCGAAGCGCCGCCTCATTCCTGCCGGTAAGGATCAGGCGACCGCACCGGCCAGCCGCATGCCGGGCCGTGACCAGACCGATCCCGCTGGTGGCGCCGGTGATGACGATGACCTGCTCGCGGATCGGTTTCAAACGAAGCGACACGGCATTCCCCCAGACGCTTCCGGATTCCGACGATATATCTCGGGAAACAACTGGATCTTGGTTGACTATGTCGTATTCCCGCCGGATGAAACGACTGGGAAATGCCCGAGTGGAGAGGCGCGGACAAGACCGACGCGAAAGATCGTGGGCGACCAAACGGGGCCGATTCTCGGATGCCGGCACAGATACGTATTATTTTATGGTACGACTTCGCAGACCGCGGCTCAGGCTCCCGTTCCGCAGGAGTCAGGGAGCCGGTCGGGTCGGGATCCGTAGGATCCGTTCACCCGAGAAAGTTCCCAGTTGGACCATGCCCTTCCATGCCTGCTCGCGGTAGTACGCGTATCGCGAGTCGTCAAAATTCACGAGCACCGACCGAAATAACTTTTCGGCCAAGTGATCCAGTCCTGCCTCGTGGGCGACGTGGCCGGCCGACAAGGTGCAAGCGGCGGCCATGGCCTTCGGGTCCACGGCCAGGCGCGGCGACGGCGCCGCCGGTGCCTGCACGAACATCTGCGGGAAAACGTGGGTCGTACGGGCCGAGTCGTTCATGAGGCGGACGGCACGGTTCAGTTGTTCAGCGTTCTGCCAGGTCTCGATCACACCGGTACCGGACCGGCAAGCGGCGTAGCGCGCCCACATGTCCCTGAAGGCCGGCTCGCTCGGCACCCGCGTGTCGTGGAAAATCTGGGTCGTAGAGCACCCGCCCAGCAGGACGGCCACACTGCATACCAACCAACGCATGGGAGTGTTCCTAGCCGGGCATCCGGGCGGCCAATGGCTCCCGGTCCGCCGCCTGTGGTTGACGCACGGCCGACAGCAGGACGCTCAGGAGCAAGTGATTCTCATAGGGAGTGCGCACCCATGCGAAGGCTCCCAACTCGATCATGCGCTGTTCGAAGTCGTCGGTTTCACCGGAAAGCATGATGACCGGTGTTTCGGGCCAGGTGGCTTGGCTCAAGAGGAGAAACTCGCCGCCGTCCATCCCCGGCAAGCGGTCATTGGAGATCACGGCGTCGAAGTGCCGCTTATTCATTTCTTTCAACGCGTACAGTCCGTCGGCGGCGAGATGAATGTTGTAGCCGGCCTGTTCGAGAGGGCCAGCGAGCGTCTGCGCGTCCTCTTCATTGTCGGACACGATAAGAACCCGTTTGCCATAGCCATCCATGACTGCCTCCTCTCAAATTGGATTCACAGGTTTGACTCGCGGGGGCGCAGCAGCGCGCCCGCACGAGGGTCGGATGCGGTCGAGCCCGACGTCTCGGCATCGTGATTTCTTTCGCCCGGAAGCCGGATGGGCGGGGGATTGGAAGGTTTGCCATGAACAATCTCCCTAAGGCGGTGTTAGTTGCGACAGCGGACGAGGGAGGGGGAGAAGTTGGCTCCCTGGTTTCCCATGGAGGAGCAATTTTCGGTCCCCGAGAGCCGGGGACCGGCGAGTGAAGAATCCGGTTTCAAAAACCTCGGCACAGCTGAGGTATCGTCGGGCCGGGTTCCTTCACCTCTGAATGATTGATCGGGAAAAGTCCTTCGGCAGGACCTCTTCGCACAGTGCGGTTGGTGCATACCCGCTCGTCGAGCAGGATGTGGTCATGACGGTCGACATGCGTCTCAGAGGAGACGTATCTGAACGAAGGGAGTCATGGAAGGAGACGAGAAAGACGGAGGCCGCCGCGGAGAACGCCCGTTGTCACGGTCGCGGATCCAACTCGATCAGCCCTTTTCGGATGGCAAGAATGGCCGCTTGCGTGCGGTCATAGACCTGCAGCTTATGGAAGATGTTGCGCACGTGGTTCTTGACCGTCTTCTCGCTGAGATCCAGGCTGTTGGCGATTTCCTTGTTGGTCTTGCCGTCCGCCACAAGGCGCAGGACGGTGATTTCCCGTTCGGTCAGGTCGTGTTCGACCCAAGCCGGCTTCTTCCCCTTCTTCTGCGCCATCAGGGAAAATTCCGCCAGGATCTTGCTGGCGACGGAGGGGTGGATCAGGGATTCTCCCCGGTAAATGGCGCGAATGGCGGCGACGATCTGAGACGACTCGGAGTCCTTCAGCAGATAGCCGGTGGCGCCGGCGCGGACGAGGTCGAAGATGTACTGCTGCTCCTCGTACATCGTGAGCGCCACGATGCCGATGTGCGGGAACTCCCGCTTGACCTGGCGGGTCGCCTCCACGCCTCCCATCCGCGGCATGCTGACGTCCATGAGGATGACGTCCGGCAGGAGCGTCCTGGTTTTTTCGACCGCCTCCATGCCGTCCTGCGCCTCGCCGACGACATGGATGTCGTCCTTCGTCTTGAGAATCGCGGCGAGCCCTTCGCGCACCACACGGTGGTCGTCTGCGATCAGAACCTTAATTTTCTCCATCGTCCGGGATCTCCTTCTTGCCGAGCGGTACTTCCACGACGATCGTCGTCCCGCGCCCCTTCTTCGACTGGATGGTGGCCTCCCCTCCGACGAGCCGCGCCCGTTCGACGATGCCGCGGATGCCGAAGTGGTCCCATTTTTCCGGGTTGTGGAGGACCTGTTCCATGTCGAATCCGATGCCGTTGTCCGCAATGGTGACGGTCAGCTTATCAAAGTCGATCTCGAGGCGCACGGACACGCGGCTGGCCTTCGCATGCTGGGCCACGTTGCTCAAGGCTTCTTGCACGATCCGGAAGAGAAAGATCTTCGTGCGGGGAAACAGGATCTGCTCGTCGCCGGACACCGTGAATTCCGTCTTGACGCGGGATTGCGTCTGGTAGGACTTCAGATAGTTGGTCAGGCCCGGGATCAGCTCCATCTTGTCGTACTGGAGCGGGCGCAAATTGAAGATGACCTGCCGCGCTTCCTGGATCGCGAGCTTGAGCTGCTGCTTGCTTTCCCGCAGGGTCGCGAGGCTCGCCTTGGGGTTCTTCCTGAGCAATTGCTGGGACAGCTCCAGCTTGAAATTCACGCCGGCCAGGCTCTGGACGAGGCCGTCGTGGATCTCGCACGCGATCCTCGTGCGCTCTTCGGTCACGGCCGCGCCGGTTTCCTTGACGTACAAGCGGTAGAGCGATTGGTACTTGTTGAGCGTCTTTTCGATTTCGGCCGTGGCACGGATGCGGGCTTCGATCAGCTCCCACATGAATTTGGCGCTGGCGCCGCCGAGGATGGTCACGCCCAAGCGGTGGAAGTCCTGGAGCACCTTCGAGACTTCGGGACTCCCGGACACGTCGATGATCAGATCGACGCGGTCCAGATTGAGCAGCAGGCGGTAATCGCGCGTAATGGGAATCTTCAGGCGCTTGGCGAGCCCCAAGCCGGGGGCGGCGGGATTCGTTTCCGCGACGGCCACGATCTCGACCAGGGGATCGTTCGCGAAAATCTCCATGAGGGCCGTGCCGCCGCGCCCCGCGCCGATGATGGCGACGTGCGTGGTCCCGGGCATCGAACCCGACTTGCGCCGCACGTGGGACGACTTGGCTTGAGCCATGGGCATCGGACAGCCTCGCGATAACCTCGGGATGTTCCAGAACGTCGAGCGCTCGTCGGACGACAATCGGCGGGATGGGTGAATAGGCGGCGCGGCGTGAGTACGGCCTGTCACCGCTCGCGGCGTTGTTGGGCCAACGTTCTCAATTCGTCCATGAACTGGTCGATGTCTTTGAACTCCCGGTAGACGGAGGCGAAACGGACGTAGGCGACTTGGTCCAACTGGTGCAACTCCTTCATCAACTCCTCGCCGACGATCCGACTCTCGATCTCCGTTTCCCCCATCTCTTGTATGCGTTTTTCGATGCGGTCGGCGACCGCTTCGATCGTCACGGTGCTGATCGGGCGCTTTTCGCAGGCCTTCTTCAGTCCCGAAAGGATCTTGGTCCGGTCGAACGCTTCGCGCCGGCCGTCCTTCTTCACCACGACGGGAAGGATCTCGTCGACGCGCTCGTACGTGGTGAAACGCCGCTTGCATCCGAGGCACTCGCGCCGCCGGCGGATCAGCTCGCCTTCCTTCGCCATCCGCGAGTCGACCACTTTGTCTTCGACTTCATCACAGAACGGGCATTTCACCGGCGGCGACCTTGTCGGTTCAATGCGGAATGCACGTGCGCTCAATCAGTAGGCGTGGAAGATCGGAAAGCGGCTGCAGAGTTCCTTGGCCTTGGCGCGGACGGTCTCGAGCGCCGCCGGATCCTGCCGGTGTTGGAGCACGGTGTCGATCAACTCGACGATCGACCGCATCTCCGCTTCCTTCATCCCGCGGGTGGCGACGATCGGGGTTCCCAGGCGGATCCCGCTGGCGATGGCCGGCGGCTTTTCATCGTACGGCACCGCGTTCTTGTTGACGATGATCCCCGCCGCATCCAGGGCGGCGTCGGCTTCCTTGCCGGTGATGTTCTTGTTGGTGAGGTTGACGAGCATCAGGTGCGTGTCGGTCCCGCCGGACACGATCTTGTATCCCCGGTCGAGAAGGCCCTGGGCCAGGACCTTGGCGTTCGTGATCACTTGCTGTTGATACCGCTTGAAGGCCGGGGACAACGCTTCCTTGAAGGCGACGGCTTTGGCCGCGATGACGTGCATGAGAGGGCCGCCTTGCATGCCGGGGAAGACGAACTTATCGACCGCCTTCGCGTGCTCCGCCTTGCACATGACGACGCCGCCGCGCGGCCCGCGCAGGGTCTTATGGGTGGTCGTGGTCACGAAGTCGGCGTGGGGGATCGGACTCGGATGGAGACCCGCCGCGATCAGCCCGGCGATGTGGGCGATGTCCACCATCAAATACGCCCCGACCGACTTCGCGATCTGGGCGAACCGGGGAAAATCGATCGTGCGGGCATAGGCGCTGGCCCCGACCACGAGCATCCGCGGCCGGCATTCCTCTGCCAGTTTCTGAACGGCGTCGTAGTCGATCGTTTCGGTCTGGCGGTCTACTCCGTAGGAAAACGCGCGGAAGATGGATCCCGAGAAATTGACCTTGCTGCCGTGCGTCAGGTGCCCGCCCTGGGCCAAGTCCATGCCGAGGATCGTGTCGCCCGGCTTCAACACGGAGAGATAGGCGGCCATGTTGGCCTGTGAGCCCGAATGGGGCTGGACGTTCACGTGCTCCGCCCCGAAGATCTGCTTGCACCGTTGGATGGCCAAATCCTCCACGGTGTCGACGTGCTGGCATCCGCCGTAATAGCGCTTGCCCGGGTAGCCTTCCGCGTATTTGTTGGTCATGAGGGAGCCCTGGGCGGCCAGGACCGCGGGGCTGGCGAAGTTTTCCGACGCGATCAGCAGCAGCTTGTGGCGCTGGCGCTCCTCTTCGGCGTCGATGGCGGCGTAAACTTCCGGATCGGTGGCGTGTAAGGCGTCCAGCGAACCGACGGCATCCTTCATTGACATCGTGGCGTCCCGTTCGATTAATTCGATGAAGCGGAAGCCGGTTCGGCTTCCTGTTTTTTTACCACCCGCACCGTTACGGCCGCGGTCACTTCGCGCGGCAGTTTGACGGGCACGGTGAAACTGCCGAGTTCTTTGATCGGATGAGGAAGCTGGATCTTCCGGCGGTCGACCTGATAGCCCTGCTCGACCAACCCTTCGGCGATGTCCTTGACCGTCACGGAGCCGAACATCTTGTCGTCTTTACCGACTTGCGCTTCCACGGTCAGCGTGACCGTGGAGAGTTTCTTCGCGTGGACCTCGATCTCCAGCTTTTCCTTCTTGGCCCTCTCGGCCGCCACGCGCTTGGCATGCTCAAAGGACTTGATATTCCGGTCGTTGGCGACGACGGCTTTCTTGCGGGGCAGCAGAAAGTTCCTCGCAAAGCCATCCTTGACATCGATGAGATCGCCCAAATGGCCGACCCCGTCCATGGTCTCTTGTAAAATGACCTTCATGGCCCTAACTCCTTCTGTTGGAAAGAAAAAGAGAATACTGGCGGGACGCTGAAAAGTCAATTCTGTTCTTCGGTGTCCTACGGATTCGCCGGCGGCTTTGGGTGAGTGTTCCGCCGGTCCGAAACGTCGGCGGCGAGCTGGACTCATGGCCTCGGCTGCCCGTATGATGCCCCGTCATAATTTCCCTTACGTCTTCCCCTCTTGGAGCACATGCCTGTCGCCGCACGAGATCTGATTCAAGTCTGGGCCGATCGGCTCTCCGACCATCAACGCTTGCCGGCCGTCGCGGAGATGGACCGGCCGATCGCGCCGGTGGAGGGGCGTCTGCTCCAGACCGTCGGATCACTGCATCTCTATGAGTTTGTCCTGCCGGCCGGCCGGGCGGTCACCATCGATGCGCCCTTTTCGATCGTCTTCACGGACGACATGGAACCGACGGAAGGGGTGGTTCTTCGCTCGAGAGGCAATCTCCTGCTGGCCCAAACCGTGGACGCCATCGGCCCAGTGGTGACCGGGGCGACCATCGTACCGGACCATGCGGGAAGCCTGGCATCCCGCAGCGCCAGATTGGCCGAGATGCTTGCTCAGGCCGATACCGCCCGGTTCGGACCGGCCGATCGCCTGGCTCCGATGCTCGAGGCGGCTTCGGGGCAAGAAGAAGCCGGCGGAGTCGCCATGCTGTCCACGGTATGGTCGGACGACATAGCGACAAGACGGCAGCGCATCGCGGCCCTGGCCATCGAGGCAATTCGCGGGAACAAACGCATTTTGCTCGTCTGTCCGGATCATGACGCGGCGGACGAGCTGGCCGGCTCCATAGCGCGGGCCATGAAGGCAGGAGGACTCGTCTATAAGACCTGGATCAGCCGTTATGAGATGACGCTCGCGCGGGAGTCGGCCGGCCTGCCTATCCATGAGTTGGGATTCGAGGCGCAGATGCACCAATTCTATGCGAAGTCCCGGGCGGAGAAGGCGACCCTCCGGCGCAAGTACGAACGGTTCCGGGAGCTCACACCCCTCCTGGCCTACAAGTCGCAAAAGCAGAAGGACCTCGACGAGGTGCGCCTGCTCGAATGGCGGCTGTTGACCCAGGTCAACGATCTTCGGCGGAAGCTTCAGGAGGGAAACGAGACGCTTGCGGAGTATGAAAAGCTGCCGCTTCTGCGCCGGCTCAGCATGCAGGCCGTGGGCAAGAACGTCGAATCGCTGCACCAGTATCGGGAGCTCTACGAAAACCAGATCGCGGGTCTCATGAAGGAACTGGAGATCGCCAGAGCCCGCATCGCCGAGCTGGCGCCTGAAGCGGCGGTTCCCAAAGACATACGACCCGAATTCGAAGAGTTGAAGGAAGACATCGTGCGCCTGGGAGGGACGAAAAAAATCCGGGAACTGCTCGCGGCCGAGGAAAACACCAACCGCCAAGCGTTCATTCAGAACCGACGCCTGGTCATCACCACCGCGGCGCGTGTATTGGGCGATCCGCTGTTCAGCCGCGTCAGATTCGACGTCCTCATCGCCGACAATGCACCCTGGATCGGGGCGGCGGAGCTGCTCGGATCGGCGGCCCTCGTGCGAGAGCGGATTATCCTGACCGGCGCCAGACGGGACATCGCAACGGCCGGCCTGTGGGCATCGACCGCCTTGTCGTCCCGGGGAGCCGAGCGGCGGCCGTCCACGGGAGTTGCTTGACGCGGACGAGGTCAATTCAGGATAATCCAGCTCCCCGTAACGTGGAGGACCTGTCGCGCTCAGGGCAGTCTTCCCGCGTGCAAGCTTCTTCGGAGTGCTCAAAGAAGCCTGTTACAAGGACGCAAAATAAAAGGTTGAGGAGTTTTAGGGATTCTCCTTCGGGCTGCTCAAAATAGGTTCCACCTAGGCCGCAACGAGCGAAGGGCCGAGGCGTGCTCTTTGTCGTACGTCGAGGATCTGAGCGATGTGAGAACGACGGTGGAAGCCATTTTCAGCAGCCCATCAGGCCGAAGTGGCGGAACTGGCAGACGCACTAGATTCAGGGTCTAGCGCCCGCAAGGGTGTCCGGGTTCAAATCCCGGCTTCGGCACCACCCATCAATCCTACCTACTTTTTCAATGAGTTCGAGACGCGAACGGCACGAGGTGTTACCGGGGTGTTAATGGCAGCGTCCAGCCGGGCCATGGCGGCGTCCAACCGCTCCGCTTTCACGGTCCGATAGCGCAGGAACATTTCGACCGAGGAATGGCCCACGATCTTCATGATCGTTTCGGTATCCACCCCCGCATCCGCCAGGTTGGTGACGGCGCAGTGTCGCAGATCGTGGAACACGAAGTCGGTGATCCCCTGCTCTTCACACAGCCGCTGCACCTCTCGGTAGGTGTGATTCAGCTTCTCCCCGTCCTTCTGGAAGACCAAGCCTTGAATCCGCATGACGCCGTCACGCCCCCGGAGCCGCTGGTATTCACGCCGCAGGGTGGGCGTCATGGGAACGAGCCGGTCCTGCTCGTTCTTCGTCAGTGAGCCAGGCAGGAAGATCCGGCCCTTGTCCAGATCCACCCGATCCCACGTCAGGGTCAGAATCTCCTCCAGACGCATGCCGGTGTGATAGCCGGTCAACAGCACCGGCTTGAACCACGCTGGCGCTGCACGATAGAGCCGGGGCCATTCGTCAGGCTCTAACACCCGGTTGCGGGCATTCTTGGGCTTGGGGGCCGCCACCAGTGAGGCCACGTTGCGGGTCACGAGATCCCGCTTCATCGCCATTTTTAGCATGTGCTTGAAGATATTGTGGTCCACGTTGACCGTGGCCACCGCCCGCCCCTTCCCACGTTCCTGCCGGAAGCGCTCCACGTCGTCGGCCGTCAGGTCCTGCAGCAGTGTGTTGCTTCCAAAGAAGGGCACGAGGACCTGGGTAATCCGCTGGCAGCGTTCCTTGTAGGAGCGCAGCCGGGTGACATCTTCGATGGCCTGATAGGCCTCGGCCCACTGGCCAAAGGTCATCACGGTGTGTCGTCCTCGT
>DAOLIU010000081.1:0-14964 GCA_035328385.1 Nitrospira sp.
GGCTGCCGTCTGACGACGGCAGCCCCCTTCCTCATTGGAGAATACTAACCGACTGATCGCTTACCAGCGATCGCGCTTTCCGCCGCCACCGCTCCGGCCGCCTCCGAATCCACCACGTCCTCCTCCGCCTCCGCCGGCGCGAGGTTCTTGAGGACGCGCTTCATTGACCGTCAAGGTCCGGCCTCCCATTTCCGATCCGTTGAGTGCAGTGATCGCGGCCTGGGCTTCCGAATCCGAGGACATTTCGACGAAGCCAAACCCGCGGGACTGTCCCGTGAACTTGTCCGTAATGATCCGAGCCGAGGCCACGCCGCCGTGCGCCGCGAACAGATCACTCAACTGCTGCTCAGTTGCCGAATAGGGCAACCCACCGACGTAAATCTTCGAACCCATGTGGGGTTCCTCCTTATGAAAATGATGACATTGTCTTGAACACGAGCACCGGGGGAAGGAGCGGCCGAAGACGCGAAGATTGTGGCGACTTGGGTCTGACTTCCGACGAAATTCCCGGACAAGGCAACATCAATGTGGCGGGTCTCCTTCTCTTGAACCCCCTTCACCGCGAGACCCGTACGCATGAAGTTGGAGCAACCCTAGCACAGGGTCTGGTGGATTACAACCGAGGAGAGTGCCTAGCCGCGCCTATCAGAGGCAAGGCTGCACGAGTGGCCCGCACGGTTATCACGGAACTACTCCCCGATCCGAACCAAGGAACCTTGAACCTTGCAATAGGCAAAGGTCTTGTAAAACAAGAGGATCATGCCCACGAGCATGGCCGCGTTGAGGCTGCAGGCCCAGATCAAGTTGGTCACCGGCGCGCCCGAACCGTTCAATACCGCCCGCATGCCTTCAAACACGTGAGCCGCAGGGTTGACCCAGGCCACGGCTTTGAGCCAAGTCGGCAGCACGTCGAGCGGGTAGAAGACGCAAGAGATCGGCTGGAACAGAAAGACCATACTCCAGGCGAGCACCTCCGCCTCCTGGCCGAATCGCATGATCAACGACGTCGTGAAGACTCCGATGCTCCACCCGGTCACGACCAAGTTGACGACGAACGGGAAGAGCCACAACCCCATCACCAGGACATTGTAATCGTAAAACAGCCAGGCGCACATGCCCATGACGATGGACACGCAGGTCACTTTGAAAATGCTCATGGCGATCGTGGCCGCAAGAAACTCAGCGGGCGTCAGAGGACTCGCAAAGAGATTCATGAGATTCCTGGCCCAGAGCTCCTCGAGGAAGGAAATGGTGATCCCCTGCTGAGACCGAAACAGCATGTCCCAGAGAATCAGGGCGCCGAGGAAAAACGTCACGAAGTCCGGCACATGGGGCTGGTATTTTGCCAGATACAGCGTGATGAACCCCCAGATGACCAGATCCAGGAACGGCCAATAAAAAATCTCCATGATACGGGGTAAGCTTCGTCGATAGAGGTACAGGTGGCGCGACACCAAGGCGACGATCCGATGGAGTTTCATCCGCACCCCCCGGCATCGCCCGGTTCATGTTCGTGCCCGCATCCGCCGCAGTCCCGATGCCCGCCCAGCAGCTCTTCCATGAGATGGCGCACGCCAGCAAGCATGTGGCCCCCGGCACGCTGGCCGTCCGGAGCTTTGCGAAGCCCTAGCCCAAAGAGCAGAAGCGGCATGAGCAGCAATCCCAGAACGAATGCCCCGGCCTCTTTGACGTCCCCCCGGACCCACAACAGGCCCGCACCCAGCAATACCGGCAACCCGCCCACAAGGGCACTGTTGGCCACAACACGCCACGTGCAGGTCCCGCGCGTCAAGCCGATCGATCCAACGACCAACCAGAAAACGCCCCAGCAGAGGCTGAGTCCGAGCCCTCCCGCCATCGCGCCGACGGTGAAATCCATGACCGCGTCCTGCACTGTCTCTCCCTTCGCCGGTTCAGCGCGATTCCCGCGCAATCTTCAGAAACACTTCCTCGAGGTCGGCTTCGCCGAACCGCGCGACGATTTCCTGGGCGGTCCCTTCCGCGACGATCGTTCCTCGCTGCAGAAAGATGATCCGGTCGGACATGTCTTCCATCTCGCGCATGTTGTGCGACGTATACAGGATGCTGAGACCGGACGAGCGGCGCTCTTCCTTCAACAGCGCGCGGATCTTATGGGCGATGTCGGGATCGAGGCTCGCCGTCGGCTCATCCAGAAACAGTATTTTCGGCTCGGTCAGAAAGGCTTTGGCCAAGGTCAACCGGGTCATCTGTCCCGACGAGAGCTTTCGCGTCACCTTCCGGCGGATGTCTTCCATGTCGAGCTTCTTCACGATGTCGTCCACCCGCCGTTCGATGTCCGTCAGTCCGTAGAGTCTCGCCACGACCCAGAGATTTTCCTCGACGGTCAGGGCCAGCGGCATGGAGATATACGTAGAAGAGAAGTTGACCTGCTGGAGGATCTGCTCGCGATGGGACGCCAGTTCCATACCGAACATTTGAATGGAGCCCGACGTGGGCGTGATCAGCCCCAGCAGCATCTGCATCGTGGTGGTTTTCCCCGCGCCGTTCGGACCCAGCAAGCCGAGGATTTCTCCCGGTTTCATGTTGAAAGAAATATCGTTCACGGCGGTGAACTCGCCGAATTGCTTTCGGAGCTTGGTCACGCTGAGAACGGGCGGGGTCATCATGCAACGACGAGCCAGTCTAGAATGAGAGGAAACTTTTGAGCTTGTCGGGCAGGTGGCATGTCTCGCACTTTCGATCCAGCAATTTTCCCTGATGCTCGGTCTTGCCGTCGTGGCATCGGAAACAGTCCTTGAGCGCCCGTTCCCGGAGATACGATCCTTCCGGATGGTCGGGAAGCCAGGGTTTGCTGTCGGCCGATACGTGACCGCGAGGAATCACGATCGGGTACCCCTTGATCGGCCGCTCGTGGACGATCCCCGAGTGGCAGGTGGTACACCCCTCCCCTCCGCCCCGGAGCCGGAACGCCTCCATATGCTTCCGATGACTCATCACCAGCCCGACGTCCTGGACCGGCGGAGGCAGGTCCCGAGAGGCCACCTCCGATACCCGGAGAATGTTGCGATGGCAACCCAGGCACACGCTGGAATCGACCGAGGCTTTCAGATTGTGCGCGTCGGTCGGTGTACCGAACGTATAAATGAAGACATCCTTCATCCCCGCCCAGGCTTTGTCATGAATCCAGCCTTCTATGCCAGGCCGCACATGACAGGCCACGCAGGTGACTTCTTTATGCGACGATGCCGCCCAACTGTCATACGAGGGCGTGATGTTGTGGCAACTCGCGCAAAACTTCGGATGGTTCGTCAGGGGAACGGCCACTCCGCCCAGCGCCAAGGCACCGACGACAAGCGCCAGTATGATGATCGCCTTAGGCCTCCAGCTCATGCGCCGTGCGTGGTCGCCGCAAAGGGAATCGCTTGATGATGAGCGCAGCCACTCCGGAGACGTCGTTGAGATCGAAGGTGGGCACACCAAGAGCCACGGGCTTGTCGGAAACGACCGCGAGTAAACCCTCCTGAGAAATCGGGATCTCTCCGATTTGCTCGCGGACGATCACGATTTTCGGATGCCCCTCGTGCTTCCATCCTTCGGCAAGAATGAGGTCATAGGATTCGTCCAGGAACCGCCCGCGCACGTCCTCGACCGTCAATTGATCGGACACATCGGCAAACATGGCCATGCTGCCTTTCGACAAGATGACGACGCTGCTCGCTCCGGCCTGTTTGTGTCTCCAACTGTCTTTGCCTTCCGTGTCGAGATCGAACCCGTGGCCCGCGTGTTTGACTGTCGCGATCTTGTATCCGGCCCTGACCAATTCGGGAATGATCCGTTCGATGAATGTCGTCTTACCGCTGTTCGATTTTCCGACGAAGCATACGATGGGTACGACCATGATAGGAAATCCCCTCAGCAACAGGACTGCCGGTGAGGACCGCCGGACGCATGCACGGCATGACCGACCCAGCCCTGTTCGCTCAGCAGCTGTACGGAGATCGGATCTCCCGGATTGAGCCGTTCCACGTCCATCGGAACGTCGATCAGACAATTGGCTTTGACCATGGAGGTCAAAATGCCGGATCCCTGATCCCCCGTCGTCCAGACCTTGAAGACACCGCCCTCGTTCGTCAGGACCCCCCTAAGAAAATGGCGCCGATCGGTCCGTTTGGAGAACTTCTCCTGGAACAGCGCCTGCACGACGGGCCGTCCGTAGCTTCGATGTCCGCCCATTTTGAGCATTGCCGGACGGACCAGTTGCTCGAACGTGACCATGGACGACACCGGATTGCCCGGAAGCCCGAACGCCAGCTTGCCCTGAATCTTTCCGAAGGCCAACGGCTGTCCCGGCTTGATCGCCAATTTCCAGAAATTCATCGCCGCCCCGAGGTCCTGGAACACAGCCTTGGTGAAATCATAGTCGCCCATCGACACGCCGCCGGACAGCACCAGAATATCGGCCGTCAGTCCGTGGGAAATTTTCTCCTTGAGCGCGGCGGGGTTGTCCTTGGCGATGCCGAGCAAAAAGGGAATGCCTCCTGCGTCCTGCACCGCAGCGGCAATACCGTAGCTGTTGGAATTGATGATCTTCTCTTCGCTGTATCGCTCGTCCAGATCGGCCAGTTCATCGCCGGTCGATAAAATCGCCACCCGGGGCCGCTGATGGACGAAGACGAACGATTTGGCAAGGATGGCCAGCATACCCGCTTCGCCGGGCCGCACCGGGGTGCCTTTAGCGATGATCCGCTCGCCTTTCTTGACGTCCTCGCCTTGCGGGCGGATGTTCGAGCCCTTGGGCTCGGGTTTGAAAACTCTGACCGAATCGGGAGTCTGCTCCGTATCTTCAATTTTCAGCACCGTGTCGGCCCCTTTGGGAATCGGGGCGCCGGTCATGATGCGGATGGCTTGGCCCGGGCCGACCGTCTTCGTGGGCATTTTCCCGGCCGGCACGTCTTCGATCACGTTCAGCGTCACAGGCTTGTCGATCGGATGCTCGCGTTTGATGTCATCCCAACGGACGGCGAATCCGTCCATCGCGCTGTTGTCCCAAGGCGGATTGTCGCGCTCCACGACGATGTCCTCGCCCAACACGCGCCCCAGCGTATCGAGGAGTGGAATCTTCTCCAACCCCAACACCGGTGTGCTCTCGAGAACGATTTTCTGGGCTTCCTCAAGCGGCGTCAGTCCTTGCATGGCATCCTTGGCTTTCATGGGTTCGTCGCGGCTGTGACTCTTAATGATGATGCCTGGGCGCGACGTTGACGAGCGAACCGCTCTTCTTGCAGAACGCTTCGACCTTGTTCGCAATCTCGTGATAGGCCTCTGCCGTCGGCGTATCCGAATAAAACATGGCAAACGGCTCTCCGGCGTCGGACTGGGTCACCACGTCAGGATCGAGCGGAATGCGCCCGAGGAACGGCACGCCCATATCGTGCGCCGAAGCCTCGCCCCCGCCCTTCCGGAAGACCTCGATGTGATGATGGCAATGCGGACACTCGAGGCCGCTCATGTTTTCCACGATGCCGATGATCGGCACTTCGCTGTCCTTGCAGAACGTGACGGACTTGCGGGAATCCAGCAACGCCACTTCCTGGGGAGTCGTGATGATGACTGCCCCGCTGACCTGGCCGAGCAGGTCGATGGTCGTGACAGATTCGTTGCCGGTACCGGGCGGCAGATCGATCAGGAGAAAGTTCAAGTCCTGCCACTCGACTCCGCCGAGCAGCTGATTGATGAACTCGTACTTGTACGCGTCGCGCCAGATGATGGGATCGTCCGGGTTTTGCAGGAGAAACGACATCGAGGCGATTTTCAGGTTGTACGCTTGAAACGGAATGATGCCGCCGGAGGTGCTGATCTTGAGCTTTTGCCCTTCGGCTCCGACCATCTTCGGGATGTTCGGCCCGTGAATATCCATGTCGCAGATGCCCACATGCCAACCCTTCAACGCCAGGCTTACCGCGAGGTTGGTCGTGCAGGTACTCTTGCCGACCCCGCCCTTGTTGCTCATGATGAGCACTTTATATTCGATCCGCTCCATCCGCTTCGCAACGAGCCACCGGCTGTGCCCTTCCTTGTCCTTCTGGCAGGACTCGTTTTCATCACAAATCGCGCAGGCCCACATGTAGGTGCAGGCGTCGCTTCCGCCGGACGTGGGCGTTTGAATAATGTTCAGTTCACGAGGCATGGTCTGTTATCCCCTCTCGCATTGTCACGAATATCAATGTCGCCTGCCGCCGGATGGAACCCCGACATACTCGCCCCCGGACGCGCCGGACATGGCGGGAGCCATCGGCTTGCCGTGACCGGAGCCGGCCGGCGCCCCCATCGTCCCCGTCTCCGCCGGGACGGATTTCTTCTTGTTGAAAAATCCCGCGCTCACGATCCCGACTTCGTAAAACACGTACATCGGAAGCGCCATCAGACACTGATTGAACGGATCGGGCGTGGGAGTCAAGACGGCCGCCACGATGAAGGAGCCCAGTAACGCCCATTTGCGATAGCGCTTGAGGAACGGGGCATCCACCCACCCCAGCTTGGCCATGAGCGTGATCGCCAGCGGCACCTCGAAGATCAATCCGAAGACCATCAGGAACCACAGCGCAAATCCCACGTACTGGGCGATCGACAGCTGCGGAATGAACCCGGCGTTCACCCCGTATGACACGAGAAAATTCAGCGCGAACGGCAGAACGAAGAAAAAAGAAAAGCCCACCCCGGCGTAGAAGGCCAGCGCGCTCAACACGGTAAACGGCCCCACAAAGCGCCGCTCCTGGGCATGAAGTCCCGGCACGACGAATTGCCAGATTTCGAACAAGATATAGGGGGTCGCGATCACCAGCGCGAACAGGCCCGCGACCTTCACGTTCTGCCACAAGGCCTCCGCCGGCGCTAGAAAGACGAACGGCACCGTCGGCAGATCGGTGGGAACCCAGGAGAGCGACCCGGGAACGAACATGTTCTGCAGCGGCACCCGAAGCCATTTCACAAGCGTGTCGGCATAGAAAAACGTGCCGACGAAGACCAGCGCCGTGACGATGACCGCCCGGGTGAGCCGGACCTGGAGCTCCACGAGGTGCTCCATGACCGGCATCTTCTTGTCTTCCAGCGGCTTAAAAACGGAGTCTTGCAGCCACCGGTTGAGATCGTTTAGCACACCGTCCTCAGCGTTCGCCGGAAGCCGGCTATGACTCCCCGGAGGGCTCCCCGGGAAGCCTCGCCGCTATTTCGGCGCTATTTCGGATTGACCGCAACGAACAGGTTATTTCCCTGTCGGCTGAGGAGGAGGACGGCCAACTCCTCCTTTTTGATCTTCTGCGCGGCCTTATGGTAGTCATCAAGACTCTTGACCGCCTCGTGATTCACCTCCTGAATCACGTCGCCGCGCTGGATGCCGGCCGCTTCACCCGGACTGCCCGGCTCCACGGAAGACACCACCACGCCGGTGGTCTTGGCCGGAATGTTCAACTGGCTCATCATCGCATTATCCAGGGCCTGCACCCTCAGCGAGGCGAGCACGTTGTCCGGCGGCTTGACGGTTTCACCCTGCTCTTTCGGCGGAGCCGGTTCTTTCTTGGCCAGCATCTCATCCGACGGCCGTTCCGCCACCTTGACGGACAAGGTCTGTTCCTTTCCGTCTCGAAGAACCTTGACCTGCGCGTCTTTTCCGACGACGGTCCGGGCCACGAGGTTCCGCAATTGACTGACGCTCTGCACCTCTTTGCCGTTGAAGGCGATCACGACGTCACCCCGTTTGACCCCCGCGGCAAAGGAAGGCCCGTTCTCGTTGACGTCGCTGATGAGAACGCCCTTTCGCTGCTCGGGAAGCTTGAAGGACTTCGCCAGAGCGGGAGTAATCTCCTGGATCGCCACGCCCATCCACCCACGGACGACCTTGCCGGTCTTCTGGAGGCTTTCGACGATGTCCAATGCAATGCTGCTCGGAATCGCAAAACCGATACCTTCGGACCCGCCGGTCCGGGAAAAGATGGCGGTGTTGATTCCAATGAGATCTCCGTTCATGTTGACGAGTGCCCCGCCTGAGTTACCGGGATTGATGGCCGCGTCGGTCTGAATGAAGTCTTCATAATCGGCGATGCCGACGTTGCCCCGCCCGAGCGCGCTGATGATCCCAAGGGTCACCGTCGAACTCAACCCGAAGGGGCTGCCGACCGCCAGCACCAGGTCGCCGACCTGCAATTTTTCGTACTCCGCCCATTTCAGCGACGGAAGATCCTGCGCTTCGATTTTTACGACGGCCAAATCGGTCTTGGGATCGCTCCCCACGATCTTGGCCGAAAACTCCCGGCGGTCGCTGAGGGTCACCGTGATCTGGGTCGCTCCCTCGACCACGTGATTGTTCGTGACGATGTACCCATTGGCGTCGAGGATGACTCCGGATCCGGCGCTCTGGTCAGGCCGATGAGGACCACCGGGGGGCATCGGCGGAGGAGTGGGGAGTTCGCCGCCCGGTTCGTCACCGCCGGGAGGACCACCGGGAGGACCACCGAACGGTCCGGGCGGAAGCGGGCGCCGCCCGCGGCCCCCTTCGCCCCCGCCGGTCACGGCGATATTGACCACGGCCGGGGTTACTTTCTTCACGATGTCTGAGAATCCCTGGGCCATCGAGGGCGGCACCCCCACGGCCTGAGCACCGGGCAGGGCGGAAGAAAGGATGACGACGCATGAGAGTACAGGCAATAGCATGCAGACCCTGCTCCACTTCACCATAACCAGGCTCCTCCAGAAGTTATAGGCGCGATTTAGTTGGTTGAACGGTCTTATTGTAGTCTAAGTATGGAACCAGATGAAAGGGGCCGGCCATGACCCGGATCCTAGGATCCATCACTTTCATTGAGTAGTCACAGCCGGGTAACGATGCAGGGCGAGGAGACATGTCGGGAGTGCCGCCGCGTCCGGAACTCGATATCCAAGATAACCATCTGCCGGAGGACGATGCCGATGGCAAACGACGAATTGACGAAAGAGAAACTGGTCAAGCCGATTTCCGTCCAGATGCTAGGAGGTTTCGTGCACCTCCGCACCGGCGGCCTCCAATGATTCGATCCATGCCTTTTGGAGATTGAGCGTCATGCGCTTCGCTGCTTGATCGAAGGAGACGACCCTCAGCGTATTGGGCGCCCCTTCGTAGGTCGGAGGCCAGATGCGCCGTTCCGGATCTTGCGGGCGCAGATAAATGACCGGATACCACTGATTGATTCCCGGAGCCGTAGGCGAGTCCAGCGTCGCCCACCCTCGGCCCTCGGCCTGAATGAGCACGCGGCTGTTCTTGACGTCCAGCAATGCAACTTCCACCAGCGACCAGTTGTCCCGCCGGAATCCAGGTTGCGCGTGTGTGGTCCACCCTAGAAAGAGCGTCACGGGATGCTCCTGCTCCGTACTGGAGAGGACGATGAGCACGAGATAATCGAGCCCGTGCTTGTTCGCCAGCTCGGCGAATTGAGCCCAATCTCCGTTGAGTTGAGGTTGAATGCTTTCAGGTGGGACGATGTGCTTGACCAAGACCGGAATGGCCCGGCTGATTTCCAGCTTCAGGCTCTCACTCAGGCGAAGCACGGCCTCGTCCGGCAACGTTGGCGCCGCGCCGGGATGCGCAGTATCGGAAACCACAAGGAGGCCCGCCGGCACTGGTCTGGGCTCCAATCGGCCGAACACTCCCGCATCCGCCTTCAAATCCGGCGACAGATAGTCCCCGAGGCGGGATGGTGGCACGGCCGATGCGCAGGATGCGAACAACGCGGCACCGATGACGGCAAGGGAGACCGCCGTTGCACCCCGCTGAGACAACCCTCACCTCCGTCGAACGGATCTTCAGCGTTCTTCCTTTTCGAAACCGAACATACGTTCGCTTCCCCATGGCCGAGCTGTCAAGTGCGGATGCCGCCCTTGTAATCACCGCATAGCTCGGGTAGGGTACCCCGCGTCGAGACGGCCCGCCGTTTCTTCATCGAGAAGACGGCGGCATGATGTTGTTCCCGCTCCTCGTGGAATCTATGCATCACTCGATCATCATCCCCGCCTATAACGAAGCCGAGCGCATCCTGCCCTACCTGCGGCGAATTACGGACTACATGCGCGGACGCGGGAGTTCCTACGAAGTGCTCGTAGTCGACGACGGCAGCACCGATGCCACCCCGTCCGTCGTCGGCGCCCTCTCGGCGTCCGTACCGGAAATCGGCCTGCTTCGACTGTCCGGTCGACGAGGGAAAGGCGCCGCGGTCAAACGCGGCATGCAGGCCGCGACCGGGCAGCTTCAATTGTTTGCCGACGCGGATGGCGCCACCCCCATTGAAGAGCTGCCCCGCTTGGAACAGGCCCTCGAAGAGGGGGCCGATCTGGCGATCGGGTCGCGGGCACTGGCATCCCGGCTGCCTGAATTTTCCGTCCGAGCCAGATTGTATCGCACGATCCTCGGCGGCCTGTTCAATGCAGCCGTTCGACAAGGGGGCATTCGGGACATTGCGGACACGCAATGCGGGTTCAAACTGTTCCGTCGCGCGGTCGCCCAGGACCTCTTCGGCGTGGCAACGGTGGACGGCTACGGGTTGGATCTGGAGTTGCTCTATGTCGCGCAACGCCGGGGGTATCGGATTGCGGAGGTTCCGATCAACTGGGCCGATCAGCCTGGCTCGAAAGTCCGCGTCTGGCGTGACGGCTTCCTCATGATGCGTGAGCTCGCTCGTGTCCGGCGGAACGATCGGAAGGGGCTTTACCCCACGGCCTCCTTCGCCGAACCATTGGACTCGGACGACCCTCGCCGTCTCGGCCTGCCCCTCAATTAACACTTAACACGGACGACGACCGGTCCGCCCGTCTCCTCATGGCACGACATAGAGCGAGACTTTTTCGTCCTCGTAGATCCGGACCCACCTCGTCTCACGATGCAGCGCACGATCTAACGGCGTTTCGCGGCGCACGAGAGCCCAATCTACGGCATACTTTTCAAGAACGGACAGATCGACCGGTTCACTCCGGGTGAGCGCAACATAATCCTGAAAGATACGCCGGTCCCCGATCCGCCAGGCCGGCATGCGCCCATCGATGAAGATCTTATGCTCCGGCATCCACCAGAGGAGAAACCCGCCAGAGCCGTAATCATTGTAGAGCCTGGCGCCCGCTTGCGCAGGATGCATCTTGATCCATTCCACGGCCTCGATCGGATACGACGTCCCCTGAAAATATCGAGCCGGCTCCGTCCCGGACTGGATCACGTGATGCAAATGGTCAGGCCCTTCCCATGTCAGCAACAGCGCCGCCACGACCGCCCCCGCCAACATGCCGAGTCGCGTGGCCCGCGCACCCGCGCCAAGCAACCGGTTCAACCGGTCGAATGCCACGGCCGTCAGTTCGGCGGCCAGCGGCAGGCTGACGACGAGAAACACCGGCACGTTCCGCATGTGCCGCAAGGAAACCCAGAGGAAGGCGAGCCACACCGCCCACCGGACCGGCTCGCATCGGCGATACCAGCAGCACATCGCGACACCCAGCGCGGCGAGATAGAGGACGTAGCCGCGGCCGGCCGTCGTCGCCAACGACAGGGGCTGCCACTCCTGCAACTCGTCCACCATAAACTGGTTAGACAAGGAATCGATGATTTCTCCGTGCAGCCTCCATCCATACGGATTCGCCAGTGTCACGAAGGCCGAGGCCGCCGTCAGGAGAACCAGCCTGCGGAGCTCTGCCTGAGCGTAGCCGGACTCATCCATCGGCCAGAACCGGGATGCCCACTTGGTCTTGGTATGCAGCAATCGCATTGACCAGAGAGCAACTGCGATGACGCTCATCAGCGCAAGACCCAACACAAACCCGCCATGCAGGTTCGCCCACAACAGGAAGAGCGGCGGGATCCATCGCTGCGCGGACCTTGCGGGAGCCGATAACAGGCGGAGAAGGAGGGCCAGCCCCAGCCAGGAGACCAGCTGCGTACGCGCGCCCAGATAGGGAAGCGCGACCCAGATCGACAGGGTCGCGGCGAGCCAACGAGCATGGCGTGGCGCCGGCGCGGCGCCGGCGGCGAGCAGCCAGGCACCGGTCGCGACCGCTCCGAACAGCACGATCACGCCCAATCCTCCGGCCCAGGATGCATACAGCGTCCCGATGGTCACGTCGGTCAGCCACGCGTGTTCCACCCATGGCCAGTCCGGCATCGTATGGGAATACGGATCGAAAGCGGGCAGCGGCAGTCCGTTCTGGAGCAGATCGAGCCCGGCGCGAAGGTGCCAACCAAAGTCCGGCTCGGTCAGGGGCTGAAGGGTAAAATTGACGAGGAACAGCAACAACAGAGCGTTGAGGGCAAACGTTGAAGGAATGGGAACAGAAGGCGCGTCCTGAACGGCGGCGGCATCGGCCGCACGACCGACTTCTTCCCCTGCGGAACGATTCGGCATCTACCGCTCGGCGCCCGATGAAGAGCCCATGGGCGGCCCGGGCCGTCTTGCCAGAAGATTTCCCATCACCAACCACTCCACGTCGGTTCGGAGAAAACAGCGCACGGCATCCTCCGGCGTGCAGACGATCGGCTCGTTCACATTGAACGACGTATTCAGAAGCACCGGCACGCCCGTCAGCCTGGCAAAGGCCTCAAGCAGAAGACGATAGCGCGGATTCGCGTATCCATCCACGGTCTGCACGCGTGCCGAGCCGTCGATGTGTACGACTGCAGGAATGAGTTTCCTGGCCCAGGGGAGAACCGGCGCGGTGAACAGCATGAACGGAGAAGGTCCGGAAAGGCCGAAGTATTCGCCGGCACGCTCCTCCAGCACCGACGGCGCAAAAGGACGAAACGGTTCCCGGTGTTTCACCTTGGCGTTGATCAGTTCCCGCGCGTCCTCGCGGCGGGGATCGGCCAGGAGGCTCCGGTTCCCCAACGCCCGCGGGCCGAATTCCATTCGATCCTGAAACCAGAACACCAATTGGCCGCGCGCCAGCTCACCGGCGACCTTCTCGGACAGCTCCCCGTCCGACAGTGTTTCCACGTCAAGGCCGGCCGCTTCCAGCACGCCCTTGCAGTTCCGATCCTCGTATCCGGGCCCCCAGGCAGCCGTCCGCATGGTCGTCCGGTGGGTGAGGGATCCGCGCCGGTGCGTCAGCCAAAGCGCCGCGCCGAGCGCCGCGCCGGCATCCCCGGCGGCGGGGGGCACATAGATCTCATCGAATCCGGACTCGCGACGGAGACGGCTGTTGGCGACGCAGTTGTACGCGACACCTCCGGCCAGGCACAGTCGTGTCAGCCCCGTCATCCGCCTCAGATGGCGGGCCAGATGCAGCATCGTTTCTTCCAAGACGAGTTGCACGCTGGCCGCAAGATCTCGATGGCGGTCCGTGACCTCTCCGCCGGGCGGCCGGGCGGGACCGAACAGCTCGAGGAATTCCGGAACGAAGATCCGCAGCCGCGCCAAATGGAAATCGAGCAGGTTCGTGTTCAGATGAAATTCCCCCTCCGGGAGCAACGGCAGGATGCGGTCGCGAAGCGTCCGGGCAAAGTTCGGCTTTCCATATGCCGCCAGCCCCATGACGATGTACTCATCCTGATCCGGGACGAAGCCCAAGTACGCCGTCATCGCCGCATAGAATTGTCCGAGCGAATGGGGAAGCGGAATCCGGCTCAAGACACTGATGGTTCGCTCATCCGCCTGAGCCAACGTCGTCGTGTGGGACTCCGAGGCGCCGTCGACGATCAACACCGCAGCCTCCTTGAACGGCGAGACCAGCACTGCGCCGGCCGCGTGACAGAGATGATGATCGAGAAAAACCGGATCCGGGCAGGCCGTTCCGTCGACTTGCCGCGACAAGAGGCCTCGCAGGAAGATCAATTCCTTCCATTCTTGGCCGAGACGCTCGCAGCTTCTCCGAGCTTTTGCTCTGCGCAGCTGAGCGGATTGCAGCATCCCCCGAAGCACAAGGGTGGCCCGCCGTCCCACTTCCCAATATTTCCACGGCACTGCCACGGCGTCGACGTCGCAGAGGCGCGCCCCTGCCGCTTGAAGGCAGGATCGAATGGCATGAACCGGGAGTGCCGTCACGTGTTTGACGCGGACGAACCGCTCCTCTTCGGCTGCCGCCAGGATCCGGCCGTCCGCCGTCAGCGCCGCGGAGGCATCCCGCATGTTCGAAAGACCGAGTACCAGCATTCCGAATCCTCTCAGGATCGAGGCGCAGGCTCCGAGTCCGCTGAAGCATAGCCGGAGCGACCGGCGCCCGCAAGAAGCCGGCTCCAGTTGCATTCACGCCGACATTTCGGTACGGTGCTCACGTGACATGACAGTGCGTGCCCGTCTTGAGTCATGAACCCGCTTACCCGATGACCCCTGGGCGCTCGATTCTCATTTCATTGCACCGGCACCTTGCCCGATGGGCCCTTGTCCTGGCCTGTCTCTGGATTATGGGCTTGTCCACGGGATGCGAGAAACTCGCCTCCGCGCTGCGGCGCACGCCGCTGCCGGACATGGGCCCGCGCCTCAACAACTCAGTCCTACTGACCTTCGATCCCGCCTTGAGCAACATGAAATCCACGTACAAGAACGATTGCGGAAATCTGCGCGAAGCCTACATCGGCACCGAATTGGAGTCGGTGATGATCGACGCGGCCGCACAGAATTTTCGGGCCGTATCGGTCACCGGCGGAATCACCGCCTCCACCCCGCCCGACACGGAAATACTCGTGACGGTGGAACGATCCTCCTTCAGGTTGATCCAAGACCACCTGTATGACCGGGTCCCGGCGGACCTGAAGATCGACGCCCTGGTGACCTTCAAGGACATGTCGGGACGTGAACTGGGGCAACAGCCGATTTCAATCGACCGCAACCAACGGCTGCTCCTGGAACCTACGCAGAAGCGATGCGACTATGCCAACATGGACGAGTTTCTCTACGAGTCCGGCGTCGCCCTGTCGACGGAATTCATCCGGGTCTCTCGTCACCAGCTGGCGGCAGCCGGAGCGATCCCGGCCGCCGTGGCGGG
>DAOLIU010000082.1:0-14887 GCA_035328385.1 Nitrospira sp.
AGACGCTGGTCGCCGAGAACCAGGTCATCGAGGTCGCCGTCAGCACCCAAACCATTACCGGCAAGGTGAAGCCGGGAGAGGAAACCAAGGGAGAGTCCAAAGAACCCGCGAAGGAACCGCAGCTCTTCACGACGATCCGGATCGAGGATCCGGACTTGGTGCGGGACCTTGGCCAACACGGCGTCACGGTCACCGGCGTGGTCGAGTCCACGTTCCTCCGCGACCTCCTCTCGTGGGTCGTGCCCGCGCTCGTCTTCGTCGGCATCTGGTTTTTCTTCATCCAGCGACTGGGACAAGCCCAGGGCGGTTTCATGCGGGTCGGCCAGTCCAAAGCCAAGATCTACGTGGAGAAGGACGTAAAGGTCACCTTCACCGACGTGGCCGGCGTGGACGAAGCCAAGGACGAGCTGCGCGAGGTGGTGGAATTTCTCAAGACCCCCGAGAAATTCACCAAATTGGGCGGCAAGATCCCAAAAGGGATTCTCTTGGTCGGTCCGCCCGGCACCGGCAAGACGTTGCTGGCACGGGCCGTCGCCGGCGAATCCGGCGTGCCGTTTTTCAGCATCAGCGGGTCCGAGTTCGTGGAGATGTTCGTGGGGGTCGGCGCCGCCCGTGTGCGCGACCTCTTCGAGCAGGCAAAAGGCAAGGCGCCTTGCATCATCTTCATCGACGAGCTGGATGCGCTCGGAAAGGCGAGGGGAATGGGCCCCATGGCCCACGAGGAGCGCGAACAGACGCTGAACCAACTGCTCGTCGAAATGGACGGGTTCGACCCGCGCATCGGCGTCATTCTCATGGCGGCCACCAACCGTCCGGAAATTCTCGATCCGGCGCTGCTGCGGGCCGGGCGGTTCGACCGGCATATTCTCGTGGACAGGCCGGACAAGCACGGTCGACTCGCCATTCTGAAGGTGCACGCCCGATCCGTCGTCCTGGCGCCGGATGCGGATCTCGGAGTGATCGCCGGCATGACACCGGGGTTTTCCGGTGCGGACCTCGCCAACGTCATCAACGAATCCGCCCTCCTGGCCGTGCGGCGGGGGAAAGACCAAGTCGGGAACGCGGAGTTACAGGAGGCCGTCGAACGTGTGATCGCCGGGTTGGAAAAGAAGAACCGCGTGTTGAACAAGATGGAGAAAGAGCGGGTCGCCTACCATGAAACGGGACATGCGCTGGTGGCGTTGTCCATTCCGGGATCAGACCAGGTGCAGAAGATTTCGATCATTCCGCGGGGGATCTCCGCCCTGGGGTATACGCTCCAACTTCCGACGGAAGACCGCTTCCTCATGGCGAAATCCGAATTGGAGAACAAAATCGCCGTTCTCCTCGGCGGCCGGATCGCCGAGGAGTTGATCTTCGGCGAAGCCTCCACCGGCGCACAGAACGATCTATTGAAGGCGACGGACATCGCGAAAAGCATGGTGAAGGTCTACGGCATGAGCGAGAAGGTCGGCACCGTGACGCTCGAACAGGAGCGTCAGCCCCAGTTCATGCAGATCCAGGGTCCGGCCGAGAAGGGAGACTATTCGGAAGAAACGGCCCGTGAAATCGATTGCGAAGTGCGGCGGATCATCGACGGGCAGTATGAGCGGGTGAAACGGCTTCTGGCGTCGAAACAATCGGCTTTGCAAGAAGGGGCGACGGTGCTTCTGGAGCGGGAAGTCATCACCGGAGAGGAACTGAGAAGCATCATGGAGAAGCGGTGAGCGCGATGCGCAAGTGATTTCCGATGTCTATCGCCTGGGTGACCCTCATCTTCCTGCACATCCTTGCCGCCGTCGTATGGATCGGCGGGATGCTGTTCCTGTCGTTGGTCCTGGCGCCGCTGCTGCGGCAGGCCGAAGATCCCTCCTCCTTCAAGCTGTGGTTCGTCGCGGCCGCCCGCCGGTTTCGCCTCATCGTCCGGCTGGCGATCGTCGTCCTGCTCGGTACCGGTCCGCTGCTCCTGGAAGCCAGGGGGCTGTCCGTCACGGAGCCGTCGACCTGGCCCGCCGTTCTCGGGGTGAAGCTGGCGCTCGTCGGCCTGCTCCTCCTGTTCACGCTGTTGCATGATCGGCTCCTCGGTCCCCGCGTCCTCCGCATCGGATCGCAACCGGTTGCGGCGCGGACGGCGCAGGACCTGTTTCTGCTGAGCGCGTCGCGGCTGGTTCCACGCCTTGCACTCTTGATCGCGCTCGCGGTGCTGGTCGCCGCAGCCGTGTTGGCCCGAAGCGATTAGTCAGGCTGAGTGACGGGTGGAAGCGCCTGAAACGATCTTGGCGGCCGCGACCTCAGACACGACTCCATTTCCGGGGTCGGCACACAGTGTGTCGACACTGTTAGTCGGGCGGACCGTCCGCCAGATCCACCGACACGCCGATCCCGTACCGTTCGAAGACGGCGGTCACGTTCGAGAAGGCATCGGCGTGCAGCACCGCTCCGAGCATGATAAGAAGCAGGCCGCTTGCTTTCGACAGCCGGTTCGACCAAGGCCCCGCCTGCTTCAGATAGACGAGGCAGCGGTCCAATCCCAACGCCGCCGCCAGCAGCGGCAGCCCCAATCCCAGCGCGTAGAAGGCCAGCAACGTCACGCCGTCGGCCATGGTGTCGGCCGTGGCGGCATAGAGCAGCAGGATGCCGAGAATCGGACCGACACAGGGCGTCCAGCCCGCGGCGAACGTGCTCCGATCACCCATGACCCCAGAAAGCCGACGGGACGGCGGTGCAGATGGGCACGCTTCTCCGCCATGAGCCCCCCCAGACGCACGAGCCCCGCCAAATGGAGGCCGAACAGGATCATGAGCGCCGCGCCGATCTTTCTGATGGGGCCTTGATAGTCGGTCAGGAGCTGGCCGATGAAGCTGGCCGAAGCCCCGAGTGCGATGAAGATCGCCGAGAATCCGCCGATGAAGCCGAAGCCAATCCGCCGAGCGCTTCCATGGTCGAGTGGAGCGGCATCTGATGCCATCGCCACTCGGGCCATTGGGCTTGCAAGACTCCGGTCAACACCAAGAGACAGAGAAATGAACCGACGAGAGCGAGCGACAGGAGGAGTGGCGAGGTGGTCCGCATCCTGCTCTCCAAGCGATGGCGATGATCGGGCATGACATAGTAGCGAATCTCACGGGCTTGGATAAGCACCTCCACTTCCGATCGGTTTCCCGCGGGCGGCGTCCCAGTCCATGACCGATTGCCTATTCCCCGTTCAATTCCTATTATGATGGCGGAAGACCCGGTGAATCGTACTCGATCGCCGGCAAGGAACGGCCACGGCGATACCGTAGCGGACATTTGATCATGGCACGAACGACATTCGGCTCCGGCCCCTTCATTTTGACGGTCAACGGAGGCTCCTCCAGTCTCAAGGCCGCCCTGTTCCGAAACGAGGATCCGCCGGTCCCGACGGTGCGTTGTCTGATCGATCGGATCGGATTTCCTGACGGTATGATGGTCGTCACCGCGAATGAGGGCGGACAATCCGAGCGCCGCGCGCTTTCCGTGCAGGACCATGCGGCCGGCATGGATTTGCTCATGCAATGGCTTGAGCAGGCGGTCGGCCTCGGCAGTCTTCGCGCGGTCGGTCATCGTGTCGTGCATGGCGGCTCGGCCTACAGCAGACCCGAACGTGTGACGCCGGACATGCTGGCGGAGTTGCGGCGGATCAGTCCGTACGACCCGGAGCACCTGCCGTCGGAAATCTCTTTGATTGAATCAGTCGCCCGGCGTTGTCCTCGGCTTTCCCAGGTGGCCTGTTTCGACACGGCGTTCCACCACGATCTCCCCCGCGTGGCGTCTCTGCTTCCGATCCCGCGCCGCTATGACAAGCACGGCCTTCGGCGCTATGGATTTCATGGCCTGTCCTGCGCCTTTCTGATGAGAGAACTGGCGCGCGTCGGGAAAGCCGGAGAGGGGGCGGGCCGGGTCATACTGGCTCACCTCGGCAACGGAGCCAGCCTGACGGCGGTGCATCGGGGCAGGAGCATGGAGACCACGATGGGATTCACGCCGGCCTCGGGTCTGCCGATGAGCCGGCGCTCAGGCGACTTGGATCCCGGAATCATTGCGTACCTGGCCCGGACGGAGGGCATGAACGTGGAGCGGTTCCACCGGATGGTCAACTCCGAATCGGGGCTGCTTGGCGTCTCCGAACTGAGTCCGGACATGCGCGATTTGCTGGCGCAGGAAGCCAGTGATCCCAGAGCCGCCGAAGCGGTCGCCCTGTTCTGTCACCATGCCAGGAAGGCAGTCGGAGCCTTGGCCGCAACGTTGGGCGGGTTGGACACGCTGGTCTTCAGCGGCGGCATCGGCGAACATGCGGCCCCGGTACGCGCGCGGATCTGCGAGGACCTGGAGTTCCTGGGGATCACGATCGATCCACAGCGGAACCAGGCGGGCGGCCCGGTCTTGTCCAGGCAGGACGGGCGCGTGACCGTACGCCTGATTCCCACCGACGAAGAGAGTGAAATCGCCCGGTCGGTCCGCGAACTGTTGGGCACCGAGTGAGCGAGAGACTGCGCGGAATTCCGAGAGCAGCCACTGTGGCATCTTGCATCGTGGCCGCACGCATCCCTGGGGAATTTAACCCCATTAGCCGTACAACCCTTCGTCCTCCGGACCCTCCGGGCTGGCACAACCGTCGCAGACTCGGCTGGATGAATCCTTCTGATCGAGGGTGCCTCAGACCCGACAGAACATTCCAAGGAGGTGCGAGATGCCTTGCAATCTGGGAAACGTCGAACGGTCCATCCGTATTCTGCTCGGTATTCTGCTGCTGGGGATCGGAGCCTTCGCCGGCTTGTCGGCCGTGGCGACGGCGGTCCTGCTCATCGCCGGCACCATCGCCTTGGTGACGGGAGCCGTCAGCTTCTGCCCCTTGTGGGCATTGCTGGGCCTCAATACCTGTGCCGCTCATCCGGCGGCCAAGCACTAGCGGACGGACGCCGACGGAAGATCTTGAGCCGAACGAATTCGCCCATGAAACTTCGCGCAACCTATCAGGGAGGCATGCGGTACGACGTCACCGGCGGCCGCCATCGTCTCGTGACGGATCAACCGGTGGAGGACGGAGGCGAGGATGCCGGCATGAGCCCCGTGCAGCTCTTCGTCGGATCAATGGCCGCTTGTGTCGCATATTTCGTCGGTCGGTTTTGCGCGCGACACGACATTCCGCTGGACGGATTGGCCGTCGATGCCGAATGGGCAACGGAGGAGCGGCCGCACCGGGTCGGGCGCATCGGGTTGTCCGTGCATCTTCCGCATCCCGTACCGCCGGAGCTGAGGGAGCGGCTCCTCAAGACGGCGCACGGTTGCACGGTGCATCAGTCGGTCGTGACGGCGCCCAAGATCGACATTGAGTTGGTCCAACCGGGATCCGGTGAGGCTCATTCATGAGTCCCGACGGATCGGACTCGATCGTCCCGCGTCGAACCTGGTTGAAGCGGCTGCTGGGCGGCATCGGCGCGGCGGGAATTCTGGCCTGGGAACGGCTCGCGGCCGCGCCGGCCGGCGAAGACGGTGACGTACCCAGGGATACCGGACCGCTCACGGTCCGTGTGAACCGGCCGTTCGACGCCGAGACGCCGCCCCGCGAGTTCGTCTCCTTTCTCACTCCGAACCATCGCTTCTTCGTGCGGAGCCATTTCGGTCCTCCCCCGCCCGAGCGCATCGCCGAATCCGAGTGGAAGCTCCGCGTCGCCGGCTTGGTCGAAGCATCCAAAGAGTTGACCTTCCGGGACATCAAGCGCCTGGAGGCCGTGACCGTCACCGCGGTGCTGCAGTGCAGCGGCAACGGCCGTGCGTTCTACCGGCCGCGCATCCCGGGTGTGCAGTGGGAACGGGGAGCAGTCGGCAACGCGCAATGGACCGGAGTGCGGCTGCGCGACGTACTCCGGCCGGCCGGCATCCGCAAGGATGCGCGCCACGTGCAGTTTCAAGGGGCGGATCGACCGCCCGTCCCGTCGGTGCCGCTGTTCACGCGGAGCATCCCGTTGGAAAAAGCACTCCATCCGGACACGATTCTCGCGTACGAGATGAACGGACGGCCGCTGCCGCTCCTGCACGGCGCCCCGCTCCGGGTCATCACGCCGGGCTGGATGGCGGATTCCTGTACGAAGTGGCTGACGGACATCACCCTGCTGTCCGAGGAATCGGACGGCTATTACATGCAGACGGCCTATCGTCTCCCGCTCGATCCAATCGAACCGGGAGCGGCGGCAGAGAGCCTCAGGACCAGGCCGGTGGAAACGATGGTGGTGAAGTCGCTCATCGCCGCGCCGGCGGAAGGAGCCACGGTGCCCCTGGCTCCGGTCATGATTCAAGGCGTGGCCTGGAGCGGAGAATCCAAAGTCCTGACGGTGGACGTCTCCCTTGACGAAGGGAAGAGCTGGCAACCGGCCCGCTTCGTAGGAAAGGAGCAGCCTTACGCGTGGCGGCAATGGCAACTGGCGTGGACCCCGCGCGTTCCGGGCTCGGTTTCGATCCTCTGCCGGGCGACAGACGAGACGGGAGCCGTACAGCCGCTTACGTCCTCGTGGAATCCCGGAGGATTTCTCTGGAACGGCTGGGACCGTGTCACCGTAACGGTCGGGGGCTGACACCTTCTTCGCGTCGGCGCGTCTGTCCCTTCGTGATGAGGACTGGTGAAGGAACGGCGGCGCGGTGCCTGTCCCGATCGGAATACAGCGTGAGGTGGAAACCCCGTGATACGTGACAGACGGCGCGCCGCATGGTTCGTCATGATCGCCGGTGTTGCGGCCTTTGCTGCGGCCACCCGGGCGCAGGAAGACGACAGCTACTCGATCGCCGCCGCCCTGGCCCCTCGGGCCGAAGGGCTGATCGTGGCCCGCTGCACCGTCTGCCACAGCGAGGAGCTCATTGCGCAGCAGCGGCTCCCGCGCGAACGATGGGAGGCCGTCGTTGAAAAAATGGAACACTGGGGCGCCCAGATCTCACGGGACGAAGCGGACCTGCTCGTGCGCTATCTCTCGGCCAGGTACCATCCCGGCGCTCCGGAACGGCTCGCGCCGATCGAGCTGGGGACGGCGGAGCCGCTGACTCAGGAAACCCAGGCCGACGGTCCGCTGGTCGGCGTGGCGCAGCGAGGCGCCGGGATCTTCGAGCACAATTGCCAAGCCTGCCACGGCGCCGGCGCCAGTGGAGGGATGGGGCCGAAGCTGGCGGGCAATCCCATTCTCAAGCACGAGGACCTTTTCTGGGAGACGGTCTTGCACGGTCGAGGCCCGATGCCGGCCTGGGGGTCGGTGCTCAGCCAGCAGGACATTGCGGACGTTCATGCATGGTTGTCGGCAAGGGAAACGTCTCGGTGACGATTGTCCATCGAAAAGGGGGTCGAACATGCGCGTGACACGCGGGGTGGTCATCGGCGGTGCGGTACTCGTCCTGGTGGGCGTGATGTCGATGCCCAGGCTGCTCTTCGGAAGCGACCACCAGCGCGCCAAGGAATTGATCGAGCATGCCTGCGCCGGATGCCACCGGCTGCAAGGGACGGCGGAGTCGCGCTTCAATCTCAGGGCGCCGGATCTGATCTGGGCCGGCAGCAAGTATCAGCGCCCCTGGCTGATCCGTTGGCTGACCGGGAAGGAGGCGCCGCTCTACGCGAAAGGCTATCGCTGGGACCTCAGCGAAGGAGCGATGAAACACCCGGTCGTCAGCGAGGCCGACGCGAACGTCATCGCGGATTACTTCGAACGGCACAATAAAGATCCGCGCGTGAAAGTCGGCGCCTTCGACGTCTCGAAGGTGAGCAAGTTCGAGGTGACGTTCGGCGGCATGGCCTACAAGGCGCATGCGTGTCTGGGCTGCCACACGGTCGAGGAGAACGGGACGCTCGTCGGCGGGCCGCAGAGCACCGCGCTGCAGCATGCCGGCCAGCGGTACAATTTGGACTGGCTCTATCGGTTCGGACAGAATCCCCAGGATTTCATCGTTCATACCGGTGAATTTCTCGCCGACGCCACCGACCCCCAGCTGCGGGCGGTGATCGGATATCTGGCCGCGCAGGGGGTCAAAGACTTCGCGTACTACGAACCCTGGACGAGCCGGGAGTTCGCCGACGCGAGCGTCGATCGCGGCAAGCAGCTCTATAAGGAATATTGCGCCCAGTGCCACGGGTTCACCGGGAAGGGCGACGGTCCCGCCGCCTCCGGACTGGAACCGAAACCGGCGATCCATGCGAACATCCCGTTCGAGAAGCTGCCGATGGACTATCTCTACAACGTCATCAATCACGGGGGCGCCGCCATGGGCAAATCCCCGAGCATGCCCTATTGGAATTTGACGATCGGCCAGCAGGGCGTGGCCGACGTCATCGCCTATCTGAAGGCGACGTTCAAAGGAGCGCCGGACATGGCGGCGGCGAGCGGCGGCCAGGGCGACGCCTGCGTGCAGCCTCGAAAGACCGTCAAGGCGCCGGACGACTTCCTCTCCAAGACCAATCCGCTTCCCGCCTCGGCCGGAACGGTCGCCGCGGGCAAGGCGCTGTTCCTCAAGACCGCGCAGCCGGTCGCCTGCGCCATGTGCCACGGCGAGCTGGGGGATGGAAGGGGATTCATGGGCGCCGCGCTCGTGCCGCCGCCGCGCAACTTCACGTGCGGCGCGATGATGAAGGACCTACCGGACGGCCAGTTGTTCTGGATCATCAAGAACGGCTCGCCGGGAACCGGCATGATGTCGTTCGCGGCACTGCCCGACGACCAAGTCTGGCAATTGATCCACTACATTCGCAGCTTGGCCAAATGATCAAAGACAAGGTATGCACCTAGGGGTGCAGGAGACGGGAATGCGCTATGAACGGCAGAAGGCCTTGGCCCCCTGTGGACGCGTCACGGGACCGGACCGGAAACCTGAGACGAGGCGGGCGACGCCATGACGGAAGATGACACGATGGGAAGATCATCCAAATCCCGGGGCGATCAGGCGGACCGCGACGAAGCCGGTGTTGCAGCGGACTTGGACGCCATCCCCACGGCCGTGCCCAGAAAGGGCGACGGGTACCCGGCGGCGCAGGCCGGCCCGGCGGTCCTCCGGGAAGAGGAACTGACCGAGGACGATCTCCGGCGAATCAATACGCGCAAGGGACTGATCGCGCTGCTCCGATACCGCTCCATAGACCTGAACGAGGTTCGGAACACCCTCCTCTACGAGGAAGAGCTCAGAGGCCTGCAGGTGGAGCTGATCCGGCTCCAGCGCTGGGTGCAGAGCAGCGGCCAGCGCATCGCCATCCTGGTGGAGGGCCGGGACGCAGCCGGGAAGGGCGGGACAATTCGGCGTTTCACCGAGCATTTGAATCCGCGGGCGATGCGCGTCGTGGCGCTGCCCAAACCTACCGACGAAGAGCGGGGCCAGTGGTATTTCCAGCGGTATATCCGGCAGCTGCCCAACAAGGGCGAAATCGTGTTCTTCGACCGCAGCTGGTACAACCGGGCCGTCGTGGAGCCGGTGATGGGTTTCTGCAGCAAGAAAGACCATCAGCGTTTCCTCCAGCAGGTCACGGAATTCGAGCACATGCTGTACGAGGACGGTCTGGTTATCATCAAGTTTTGGTTTTCGATCTCCAAAGAGGAACAACTGAGGCGCTTCGAGGCGCGGCGCAGTAATCCGCTCAAACAGTGGAAGTTCAGCCAAGTCGACGAGAAGGCGCAAGAGTTATGGGACGAGTACACCCGGTACAAAGAAGAAATGTTCAGCAAGACCCATACGTCGTTCAGCCCCTGGATTATCGTGAAGGCGAACGACAAGCAGGCCGCACGCTTGGAAAGCCTGCGGTACGTGCTCAATCTGCTTCCGTACAAGGGCAAGGAGGAAGCCGCGACGCGGCTCGCGCCCGATCCGAACGTCGTCACCCGCTTCCATCGCAAGATGGCGGAGTTGGATTTCTGACGCAACGACAGAAGACGCGCGTCATAAGGCGCGTGATAGGAAGGAGGGCAGTATGAACATGAACCCCGTCGGCACCGCCGTTGCCATCGGCCTCCTCCTCGGAGGCTGTGCACACCATCACACGGGCAAGCTGGAGCATAAGCTACACGCCAAGGCCGCGATCGCCGGTCCCGGGATCACCGGGGAAGCCCACCTCTATCAAGAATACGAGGGCCGTATCCGGATCAAGCTGAAACTGGAAGGCACGCCCGACAGTGCGCTGACACCGGGACGACATGCCGTGCACATCCACGAGACGGGGGCCTGCGATCCGTTCGCCGCCGCCAAGGGTCATCACGACGGCACCGTCGACCCGCAGGTCAACCCCGAGGCCGCGGTGGCGCCGGGGTTGGGCAACCATCCTTACCATCTGGGCGACTTGCCGAACATTGTCATCGACGACGGACGCAAGGGCCGGCTGTATACGATTAGCAGCCGGGTGACGCTCAGCCCGGGTCTGACAACCTTGTTCGACAAGGACGGAAGCGCCATCGTGATCCATGGGCTCGAGGACAAGTACCTGCCCGATCCGCCGGCGAAGGACGCGCCGGGAGGTCCTCGAATCGCCTGCGGTGTGATTAACTTGGAAAAGTAAGGGCGACTGCGTGACCCCAATCGCGACGGCGAAGGAGGACGGGATGTCGAGTTTCATTATTTCAGGCAGCCGTGGCACGGACGATCCCACAATGGCGACCCTTCCTTTCATGGCGGCGAAGACGGCGAAAGAGCAGGGACACGACGTCGTGCTCTGGCTCTGGAACGAAGCCGTGACCTTGGGACGAAAGGGGACCGCCGACCATGTGCAAGGCGTGAATCTGAATCCGTTGAAGGATCTGCTGTCCGCCGTGCAAGCTGCGGGGGTCCCGATCTGGGTCTGCGGAGCCTGTGCGGTGGCCAGGCAGATCGGCGGATCCGATTTGGTGGCAGGCGCCTCCATTAAGGGCATGCCGGACTACATCAAGGCCGTGGCCGAGCGGGAAAAGAGCATCGCATTCTAACCGAGAAGGCGAACCACTTCGATGCGGCGGACCGTTCTGGCCGTGCTTATTCTGTTGAGCCTGCCGCTGGACGGGGTGGAGGCGGAGGAACGGCCTATGATGCAGCCTCGGGTACCGGCCGACAAACTGTCCGAAGCGAGAGCGCTCACGAGTCCGCTGCCGAATTCCCCCGAGACGGTCGAGAAGGGCAAGGGGCTCTACAACGGCAAGGGTACCTGTTTTAATTGCCACGGGATCTCGGGAGCGGGCGACGGGCCGCTGGCCGCCTCATTGGACCCGACTCCCCGGAATTTTCATCATCACGGATTCTGGAGACACCGGACGGAAGGGGAGATCTTCTGGGTGATCAAGCACGGCTCGCCCGGCACCGCCATGATCGGATTTGGGGAGGTCCTGTCTGACGAAGAGATCTGGTCGATCATTCAATACGAGCGTACGTTCGCCGGCCCCCATGGACCCGGGATGAGAGGACACGGCATGGGGAGAGGAATGGGACCGCGCGGAGGGATGGGAGGCTGCGGAGAAACTCCGTGCGCGCCGTGAGCATCCTGGCGGAAAGCCCCGATCCGGCTAGCCTTGTCGAGGGACCGCTTGTCGGCCGGCTCATGGTTTGACGGCATGAAAGACGCGCTGCATATTGTTTGCCCTCATTGCCGAAGCCTGAACCGGGTTCCGGAAAGCCGCCTGGCCGACCGGCCGAGCTGCGGACAGTGCCATGCTCCATTGTTCACCGGACGTCCGATCGGGTTGACCGGACAAGACTTCGACCTGCACGTCTCGCGCGCCGACATTCCGCTGATCGTCGATTTCTGGGCTCCCTGGTGCGGCCCCTGCCGGATGATGGCCCCCGCCTACGAAGAGGCGGCGAAATCGCTGGAGCCGCACGTGCGGCTCGCCAAGGTCAATACGGAGCAAGAGCAAGCCTTGGCGGCGCGATTCGGCATCGTGAGCATCCCGACGCTGGTCCTCTTCCGGGGCGGCCGCGAATCGGCCCGGCAACCGGGCGCTATGGGCCTGCAGGACATTGTGAGATGGGTCCGGAGTCGTGTGGCCTGAGCCGCATGCGATGGCGCGGGATTCACTCATGAAACGCACGTTGGAGCGGGAAACCAAGCTCAGCGTGGATCGGGGGTTTCGCTTGCCGGACCTGCCCGGCGAACCCATCAAACCCCGGTCGTTGACCTCAACTTATTTCGATACGGAGGACCACCGGCTTGCACGCAGCGGGATCACGCTCCGCTACCGGACGGAAGCGCGCGCCGGAGTCTGGCAGCTCAAGCTTCCTCGGAACCGCGCTCGGTTGGAATTGGAGTTTGCGGGCAAGCCCGTCGGTCCGCCCGCTTCACTGACCCGTCTGCTCCTCGCCCACACCCGCGGCCGGCCGCTCAAGTCCCTCGCCAGGCTTCACACCAGGCGGACGGGGATCCGCATCGTCGGGGATGAAGGTCCGTTGGCTGACGTCGTCATGGATTCCGTGACCGCGCGGGACGGCCGCCGCGTCATAGGCCACCTGTACGAGGCGGAAATCGAGCTCATCGGCGGCTCGGAGAAGGACCTTGCACGAATCGGGAAAACGCTTCGTGATGCAGGCGCGCGCGAAGGGGACCCGCGGCCGAAATTCTTCCGGATCCTGGGATTGTCGCAGCTCCAGATCAGCCAGCCCCCGCCAGATGCCGAGCCGATCGAGCACGTCAAAACTCTCCTGCACAGGGAAATGTCCAGGCTGCTGTTGCATGATCCCGGCACGCGTCTCGGCAGCGATCCGGAGGACCTTCACCAATTGCGGGTATCGACCAGGCGGATCCGCGCCTATCTTCGTGCGGCGGAACCGATGCTGAATTCCAAATGGGCCGAGGGGCTCAGAGACGAACTTGCCTGGCTGGGGGACATGCTCGGACCGGTGCGGGACCTCGATGTCCTCTTGGGCTATCTCAACGTGGAATGCGCCGCGCTCCGCCCTCCGGAACGGCGGGCGTTTCAACCGGTCATCATCGAATTGCAGGGCGAGAGAACGGAAGTACGGGATCTGTTGTTGCAGGCCCTCGAAAGTGACCGTTATCTTGCCTTGCTCGATCGATTGGAACGCGCGGTGCACGCTCCGGCGGTCACGGGGGACGTCGTCTCATTGCTCGAGCTCGCTCGTGCGGAATACCGGAAGCTTCGCCGCGCCGTGCGCAAAGCACGTCCAGAAGCGAGCGACCGAGCGCTGCACAAGATCCGCATCAAAGGCAAGCGGGTACGGTACGCGACGGAACTGGCGCAGGCTTCTCTCGGCAAACCGGCCACGCGTGTCATCCGCCAGGTCAAGGCTCTTCAAGACCTGCTGGGGGAGCACCAGGACGCCGTGGTGTGCGAGCAACGGTTCCGCAAGCTGCTCCGGCGTTCGCGGGGCAAGCTGACAGCCGTATCCCTGGGACGCCTCATCGAACGCCAGTGCGAGCGGCGACGCAAGGCGAGAGCGGCGCTGCCTGCCGTCTGGTCCAAGCTGGAGCGGCGCGCGGCCAAGCTCTGGCGATGAAGGCCGAGGACCGTTCGACCGTCAAGCCCGAAGCGGTTCCACGCGGATTCTCGCATCCACGATCCGGCACCCTTGCCCCGGCGGCAACGCAAACACCGGGTTCAGGTCCAGTTCCTTGATCTCCGGAATCTCTTCGACGAGGCGCGAGATGCGCAGCAAGACCTCTTCAATGGCGTCCAGATCGGCCGGGGGATGCCCCCGATAGCCGGTGAGCAGCCGATAACCTTTGACGCCGCGCACCATTTCATGGGCGTCGCGATCGGTGAGGGGCGCGATGCGGAATTGGACGTCTCCGAGAATCTCGACGTGAATGCCGCCAAGACCGAAGGCGATCAAGGGGCCGAACAACGGATCGTCCGCCACGCCGACCATCACTTCCACGCCGCCGGCGACCATGGGCTGCACCAGGACTCCTTCCATCGCGTCCGGCCGGCCCGATTGCACGACCCGATCGTTGATCGCGCCGAACGCGGCGCGGACCGCCCGTTCGTCGGCGAGGTTCAGCTCGACGCCTCCGATCTCCGTTTTATGCACGATCTGGTGCGAGGCAAGCTTGACGGCGACCGGATAACCGGCTTGCGCAGCCAGGCGCACCGCTTCGTCGGCCGTGCGGGCAATTCCGCCCGGCTGGACGGGAAGTTTCATCGCGGCCAGCGCGTTCCTGGTCTCCTCCGTGGTCAGCCAGCCGGTTCCGCGCTCCGCCAATGCGGCGGAACAGATGCGCCGCGCGGCGGAAAGATCGAGGTCGTCGAAGTCCGGAACCATCCCGTCCGGCTGCTGCCGCCATTCCGCATATGCCGCCGCCTTGCCGAGGACGAGCGCGGGGCTTTCCGGCAAGGCGTAGGCCGGGATCGTTTCCGTGGAGACGGCAAAGGCGCGGCCCGAATCCCCTTCCGCCATCCACCCGATGAGCACGGGTTTTCCCGCGCCCGTCTTGCGGGCCTTCGCGATTCCGCCTTGTATGCCCGCGGCGATTCCGGCCGTATCGGCTTCGGTCACGGAGACATAGAGGACGATCAGGGCATCGACCTCGTCCGCGGTCAGCACCGCTTCGATCGCCTCGGCATATTGGGCCGGTGTGGCCGACGCGATGAGATCGACCGGATTGTTCAGGGCGGCGGCCTCCGGGAGAAACGCCGCGAGTTTGTCCCTCGTCGGAACGGACAACTCCGGAACGGTCAATCCTCCCGCCTCGCAGGCATCGGTGCAGAGGATGGCCGGCCCCCCCGCGTTCGTGATGATTCCGACCCGCCGTCCGCGCGGCAGCGGCTGCGCGGCCAGACCGCCGGCCAGCATCAACATCTCGTCGAGCGTCTGGGCGCGGATCACGCCCGCCTGGCGAAACAACGCGTCGACGGCGGCATCACTGGCGGCAAGCGACGCGGTATGGGACAGGGCCGCGCGACGGCCGGACGCGGTTCGGCCGGCCTTGACGGCCACGATCGGTTTGCGGCGG
>DAOLIU010000083.1:0-14867 GCA_035328385.1 Nitrospira sp.
TGGCGGAATGAAACGCGAACAAACGGCTGCGATCTCCATCGAGAAACCTGTCTCGGACACGGAACGGTCCGGCCCTCCTCCGAGAAAAGCACGCCGTCTGATCAAGAAATCGAGGAAGCAATCACGGGCGGCGCTACCTTTGGATATGCCGACCTCCTCTGAAGGCGTCAAGGCTCGGTCTACGGCCGTGCCTTCAAGGGAGTCACAGCTTCCGGAACGATCGGAAAAAACGCCGCCCGTTTTATCGCCGAGCCTAGCGGCCATGGCGCCGATGGCAAGCGTGGCGACCGTGACGCCGATGGTTCCCATAGCCTCCGGCACGGGAGGCGCAATTCCATCATCGAGTGTGGCTCCGGCGCCCGCGACAGGGATCGCCGCTGTCGGTGGAGAGGGGTCCAAGCCATCGGGTCGATCCTTCCAGTATCTGATTCAACAGGCACCGGGGCTTACGCAGCTGGTGACCGGCGTACCGCTGCCTCCCGTGATTCCTCAAGAGCCGATCGCGCCCTTGCCACCGCCCTTGTCCGCGCCGCAGCCGGGATTGCCGGGGCCGCCGCCCAATTGGTTTGCCTATCACGTCATCAAGCGGCTGACCTACGGAGGCACGCCCAATCAACTCAACATGGTCGCGTCCCTGGCCAGTGCGGCAGAGGCGCAAACTTGGGCGACCTCGTTCATGAAAGAGCAACTCGAGCTGGACCCGACGAAACCATGGCCGACCAACCTGCACAGCACCAGTCCGCTGCCGCCTCCGGTTCCGATGCAGGACATCGCCACCGACATACTCCTGTCTCAAGACAAGAGCACCTGGAAAGCGGACGAGAGCGACGCGGGGATTCTTTCCCCCACGTTCAGCGAGCTTCAGGATTACGATCTGATCAGAAAGATGCACAGCCGGCGTCAACTGAAGGAAAAGATGGTCTATTTCTGGGAGAACCATTTCAACACCAACTATCGCACCCACGGTAAAGGCCAATACGAGGTGCAGGAGAACGAGGCATTCCGTGCCCGAGCGTTTGGACATTTTCTGGATTTGCTGCTGGCGAGCGGAAAAAGCTCCGCGATGATGATCTACCTGAACACGGACGTGAACGTAAAAGAGAATCCGAATGAGAACTACGCCCGCGAGGTCCTGGAGTTGCACACGCTGGGGGTCATGGACCAGGGAACGCCCAATGGATACACCCAATTCGACATCGTCGAGGCGGCCAAGGCCTTCACCGGATGGGACAACACGGCCGATGTGCGGGGGGGATTCCGGTTCGTTTCAAGCCGGCACAGCCCAGGATCCAAACTTTTTCTCGGGCAGTCGATTCCGTTCAACGGCGGCGGGCCCAGTGAAGGGGAGCAAGTGCTCACGCTGGCCGCCCGGCATCCTTCGACCGCGCGCCACTTGGCGCAGAAGCTCTGCGAATATTTCGTCAGCGATACTCCTTCCGCCGCGCTCGTGAACGAGGTTGCGTCCGTCTTTGCCGACTCCAACGGAGACGTCAAGAAAGTCCTCATCGCGATCTTCACGTCGTCCGATTTCATGAACGTGGCCAACTACCGCGCACAGGTGAAGACGCCGCTCGAGTATCTGGTCGGCCTCCACAGAAATCTCGGCGTCTGGTCGTCACGGGAACCGTTCCGGACCCGCCTCGTGAACGTGGGACAATCGATCTACGAATACGCGCCCCCCATCGGTTTCAAGGAAAAGGCGGTGGAGTGGTTGAATACCAACGTGCTGTTTCATGAGAACAGCATGGCCTACGAGATCACGATCCCGGGATTCGGCAACACCATCCGCTACGGGTCGCCCAGCAGCGGCGGACAGATTCGGCTTTGGATGGAAGAGCTCAAGTTGACGACCGAAGAGCAGATCCTGGGATTCCTGACGAACCTGACCGTCGACCGGATGGTCACCGCCACGGAATATCAGCTCTATCTCAGTACGTTGCGAGCCGGATTGGGCAGCAGGGGATTCGACATCAAGAACACGTCTCGCGAGGATGCGTTGGACCGGACGATGGCCACCATCCTGACCAATCCGCGTTATCTCTATCAATGAGGCCACTATGCCGAGCGCAGCGCGTCTCAAGCGAGACTTCCCCGAACCTGTGCCTCCTGATCGGGAGGAGAAACAGCACACATGCGGCTGTTGCGGGGAATCCATGGAGATTCTCTCGCGGCGGGCGTTTCTCCGGCGCATCGCCGGCACGGCCGCCATGGCCACGTTTCTGAGTGTGTTCCCAAGCGTCCTATTGAACCGTCCGCTGGCCCGGGCCGCCAACAATGCGGGGAAAACCCTGGTCGTCATATTCCAGCGGGGAGGCAACGACGGCCTCAATACGATCGTGCCCTATAGCGATCCGGAGTACTACGTGATGCGGCCGCGCGCGACGAGCGGAGGCATCGGCATTCTACCACCGGGTTCCGGAGATGGAGCCGGTCTGGATCTGGCCGGAACCGGTTTTGCCATGCATCCGTCCCTCCAGCCGCTGCTCAACCTATACACCAACAATACCCTCGCCATCGTTACGAGGGCCGGATTTGCCGGTTCGACCCAATCGCATTTCACCGACCAGGATACGATCGAGCGCGGGGTCTTCACCATGAAGAACGGCTGGCTGAACCGCTATCTCCAGGCCGTTCACCCGTCGGGTTCCCCTGCGATGCGCGCTGCCGGTTTCGGGAACGATCTCGCCGATTCCCTGCGGGGCGAAGTTCTGGTTCCGGCCGTCAACAATCTGCGAAGCTTGAGTTTCGCGCGGTTGAACAGCACGAAGGCCCTCCTGGAAGACAATCTGCGAACGATGTACACCCAGGACCCGGCCCTCACGACCACGAATCCGTTCCGCTCGCTGGTTCATCAGTTGGGGCCGGACATGCTGAACAAGATCGCGGCCATCGAGGCCATCGGGCCGGCGGCCCCGCAAAACGGCGCCGTCTATCCCAACACCAGCTTCGGCACTCAGCTCCGGGATCTCGCGCACCTCATTCGGGCCGGCATGGGATTGGAGATCGCCACCGTGGACATCGGCGGCTGGGATACCCACGAAAACCAGGGCGCGGGGGGAAGCTTTGCGCGCAATCAAGGAACGCGGCTGGCCGAAATGGCCGGGGGCATCCGGGCCTTCTATGACGATTTGGGGCCACTGATGAGCAACGTGGTGCTCATGACTTGCACGGAATTCGGCCGGACCGTCCGTCAGAACGCGAGCAACGGCACCGACCACGCCAAAGGAACCGTTTGGTTTCTGGTGGGCGGAGGAATCAGAGGCGGACTGTATCACGGGGCGGCGGGGTGGCCTGCATCGTTGCTCCCCGCCAATCTGGATCAAGGACGATACATCGCTCCGACCGTCGAATTTCGCGACATCTTCTCCGACGTGCTGACCCGGCATTTTGGAACGACGGTCTCGGAGTTGGCCGCGATTCTCCCGGGACACGTGCACAAGCCGGTCGGCCTCTTAGACTGAACGTCAAAAGGCATCCTTCGCACAGCGAAATCCCGTACCGCTCGGACGGCTGTCCATCGTTCCCCAGTCACGGTCGCTCGTTCGAAGGCTGATCGCCGGTTTCAACCACGATCCGCCCCGCATGGACTTGATCGCGCCGCGTTCCGGACCGACAGGGTCGCTCAGAGGAGCTGACCGGTAATAATTGGGATCGTACCAATCCTGGACCCATTCGGCGACGTTGCCCGCCATGTCGTGGAGCCCGTAGGCGCTCGCCCCCTCGGGAAAACTGCCGACCGGCAAAGTGAGCACTTCACCCTTGAGGCCCTTGGCCTTTGCGATCCGTGCTCCCTCTCCGTGGATCCAGAAGGCCTCCCATTCCGTTGAGTTGCTGAAATCGATCCTGCGGCCGGCCCAATAGCTGGCGCTGTTGGCCCATGCCTGGTTCCACTCGTTGCCCCAGGGATACGTGCGACCGTCTGAACCTCGGGCGGCCTTTTCCCATTCGGCTTCGGTCGGCAACCGCTTTCCCTCCCATCGACAGAAGGCCGTGGCATCGAGCCAGCTGACGTTGACGACCGGATGACGCTCGGTGCCCGGCAACGGGTGACGATCGTTCCACAGCGTGGCGCGCGGGTTGGAATTCTCGGGCATCGGATGTCCCGTTGAGGCGACGAACCGGTCATAGTCTTCGTTCGTCACCTCGTGGACGTCGATGTAGAAGCTGCCGACGTATACCAACCGCTGCGGCTGCTCATCGGGAAGGCCGCCGCCGCCGGCCGGGGAGCCCATCCGAAACTCTCCTGCGGGGATCAGGACCATCGCGGGTGGAGCGGAGAACGCAAAACGCGGAGAGGACAGCAGTACGGCTACGAGGAAGTGGGCGATGAGACGAGAGAGAGTCACGCTCGCGCTTTGGTGAGGCCGCACGCACGGGCCACCGCGTCGCGATAGGCATGCCAGAGCGTCAGACATTTCTTGAGGCAGGAAAGAATCGTTTGCTGCTGGGCGCCTGTCGCGGCGTAGTTGACCACCATATCATAGGCGTCGTGACGATGCCCTGCTTCCACCATTTGATGGGCGCGAATCAAATCCATGCAGTCGGGCGAGAGTCCGTAATGTTTGACCAGAGGATGCTCACCGATGACGGATTCCACTTCCTCGGCGGTCTTGGGTTTCGACGGCTCCGCAAGTTCCTTGCGGTCCTTTATGCTTCCTTCGACGAAAACCGTCATGGCGGCCGCACCGACCAACCAATCGCGGTGGTTCGACGCCCGTTCGAGCCAGGCCCGATACCGCTTGGCGTCCGGAAGGAGCCGAACGTCTTCGAAATCCCGTTCCGCATAGCCGAGGCCGTTCATCATGCCAAGAAACAAATCAGGGTGCGATTTGCCCAATGAGAGTCCGCCGGTATCCTCTTCATAGATGTTCTCCGCCAACATCCGTCTGACGGCGGGCGGGGGATTGTGTCCATGAATGCGCGCGAGAAATACCGGAAAATCCCGGACGTACACTTCGTACTCCTGCTGAAAGTGCCGCTTCATCCGGTCGGCGGGAACCGCTCCCTTGGCAAAAAACGGCCAGGCCCAGTGATCCTTGCGATCCATGATGCGGAGGATTTCTTCTTGGAAGCGGGCTTTGGTCATACGTTTCAACATGCTGGTTGCCTTCCTGACCGCCGACTCATTACAATTCGTGACGGAAGAGGAGCGAGATGAAGCCGGTCACCGTTCAAAATCCCGAGGAAATTCTGACGTTGCTTGCCGACGTGGCGCTTCGGGGAACCGGATTTGTCACCGAATGTCTCCTGGATTACGTCTTGGACGAAGGTTTTACGGAACCGATCTATTTCAACGCAAGCGGGGAGGACCCGGAAGCCTATTTCAAGGGTCAAGCGCCGGCGTGGGCCGTCTATCAAGTGCGTGAATGGAAACGGGTCCTGACCGTTTCCGGAGGACCCGGCAAAGAGCGCCGAGTCCAGATTATGGAAACTCCATAGACGAATCGGGTTGAGTCTACGGTGAGGCGATTGAAAAAGCAACGAATCGGAGAAGTGCTGCCGGTTGCGGCCGATCACGCGGAGATCGACGCATGAGCCTCATTCGGATCGCGGAGCCGTTCACGCCGGGCGAATTGGTGATGCTGCAAAGCCTGTTGGACGGGAGCGGCATCGAGTACGTGGTCCGTCACGCGAACATCGGGAGTCTGTACCCGGGTATCCCCGCACTGACGTCTCAGGTATTCGTCGACGAGCGCGACGTCCCCCGCGCCGAGCATTTGCTGAGCCGCCTGAGATCGGAGCTTCGCGAGGTGCCCCACGCTGCGCCGGACAACGGTTAGCTTGACGGTTTGGGTGTATGGGGGTTCGACGGCCCCTGAGCGGGAAGACGCTCGCCGGATCCTTGGAACCATCCGCCGATCAACGTGCCTTCTTCGAAGTAGAGATAGCGGTGCTTCACGACCGCCGTGCTCTCCCAGTCTTCGAATATCCATTCCTCCTGTCTGATTCCGTCTTTGGTAAACGTCGTATTGATCGTCTGCGGTCCGCCCCAGGATTGGAGGACTTGCTCCTTGGACATGCCGACCATGACGCGGTGCTCGGCGATATGCTTTTGAAAGTCAGGGTCTCTGATCTGGACGATGAGCGGCCAGACGATCATCAGCAGGGCAAACAGGGTCAGTCCTGCATAGATGGTGATGCGGACCGGACGCTGTCGAATGAAGGAAACCGGATCGGAATCGTTGCTGTCCGCGGACGACATGTCTTCCGTCAAAAGAGTCTCTTGAGCCATGCCAGGAATGCTCGCCGGGTTGCGAACGGCGGGCGAATCCTAGCAATCACCCCCGGAAGGCGTCAAGAGACGCGGACGTGCGAGCGGGTAGGGGACAGTTCCTGCGGAGAGTACGAGGGCTTCGCTCAGTCGGCATACTGGGGGACAGGGATTTTTTTGGCCTGGGTCTGCCGGGGCGGGGCCGATTGCTGGAGGAACTCCTTGGAATAGGGGTTCATGATGGGATCATGCGTGTGGCGCTGCCGCCGCTTGACGAGGTCGATGCTTTGCGTGCCGATCTCCAACCGATCCACCGGCGATTTGGTGGTCAGCGGATCAGGCAATCCCTGGAGTGAAAACAATTGGTAGGAGAGGGTCCAATCCAGCTGGTCTTTGGTCGCCTCCTTGACGATGAACCGAGCCTTGGGAGAAGGAGCTCCCTTGAACAACAACAGCCAAATGTTCGAACGAAAGGAGGGAGCCCCCGGATCATCGGAAGGATGAAACTCGGGAACCAGGGCCGGCACCTGGGCGATCGGAACGGGCGGCGTGAATTCGACGTCGACCAACCTCACGTACAAGGCGCGGTTCTCACTCTGGTCGTTGGGATCCACCGCATAGCTGAAGGAATACCGCACTTCGATGCCGTCCCGCTTGAACGTGTAGACGTCTTCTCCATTTTCAGGAGAGACCAGCTTGCGGAAATACTTTTCCCAATCAGCAATGGCGTAATAGGTGAACACCCGCAAGGCCGATTTCCGGTCTCGGACAGCCTGCGGCATGCCGAGCTTTTCGTGGAGTTCCGCCTGTGTAAGGCCGAGAAAGCCGTCTTCGAAATACGCCGTTGCTGACGCGCGCGTCGGAGCGCACACACCCAGAACCAACACGCATGAAAAAAGAATATAGCGAAGGAAGAGGGGGATGCGATGCTGGAGCAACGTTCATCTCCGGCTTTTGTTCATCGTATCGGCGGTGTTGTATGATGTCAAGCTTGTGTTTTGGTTGCCGGTTTCCCGTGTTCTCAGTATTATGATGACGCCATCGTACGTTCCTATTACACAGGACAAGCACAGATGAGCGAAATCGAAACGCTTCTTCGCGAACGCATCCTCATTCTCGACGGGGCCATGGGGACCATGATCCAGCAACGCAAGCTGGATGAAGCCGCGTTTCGCGGCGAACGCTTCAAAGATTGGGAAAAGGACCTGAAAGGTCACAATGACCTGCTGAACCTCACGCAGCCGGCCCTGGTCGAAGACATCCATCGGCAATATCTCGAGGCCGGAGCGGACATCGTCGAAACCAACACGTTCAACTCTCAGGCCATTTCGCTCTCCGATTACCGGATGGACACCTTGGGGTATGAACTATCCCGCGCCGGTGCGGTCTGCGCCAAGCGTGCCGTGGAAACGGTTCAATCGTCCGATCCGACGCGGCGCTGTTTCGTCGCCGGCGCGATCGGGCCGACCACCAAGACGTCGTCCATCTCCACGGACGTCAACAATCCCGCCGCGCGGGGCACGACCTACGAGGAGCTTGTTCGTGCCTACAGCGATCAGGTTCGCGGACTCCTGGACGGGGGAACGGACCTCTTGCTGGTCGAAACCATTTTCGACACGCTCAACGCGAAGGCGGCCTTCTTTGCCATTCAGGACGTATTCGCTTCCGGAGGGCGGAGCGTGCCGATCATGGCGTCCGTCACATTCATTCAGGCCGGCAGCAACCGCGGCGTGACCGGTCAAACGGTGGAAGGCTTCTGGAACTCCATCTCCCATGTACCCCTGCTGAGCGTCGGCATCAATTGCGCCCTGGGGCCCAAGGAAATGCGGCCGCTCATCGAGGAACTGGCGCGGATCGCACCGGTGTATGTCAGCGCGCATCCGAACGCAGGTTTGCCCAATCCGCTGTTGCCGACCGGATTTCCGGAAACGCCCGATACCCTGGCGCCTCAGTTGCGCGACTGGGCCAAGAACGGCTGGCTGAACATCGTCGGCGGCTGCTGCGGGACGACCCCGGCTCATATCAAGCTCATTGCGGAGGCTGTTCGCGGGATTCCGCCGAGAACGGTTCCGAAAGTACCGCCCTATACCAGGTTGAGCGGGCTCGAAGCGCTCACGCTGCGTCCCGATTCCAATTTTACGAACATCGGTGAGCGCACGAACGTCACGGGCTCGCCGGCGTTTGCCAAGCTGATCCTCGCGGGCGACTACGAAACCGCTCTGTCCGTGGCGCGGCAGCAGGTGGAGGGCGGCGCCCAGATCATCGACGTCAACATGGACGAGGGGATGCTCGATTCCATCGCCGCCATGGAGAAGTTTCTTCGCCTGATCGCTTCCGAACCGGACATCGCGCGCGTCCCGATCATGGTGGACAGCTCCAAATGGGAGGTGCTGGAGACCGGCCTGCGGAATATCCAGGGCAAAGCGGTGGTCAACAGCATCAGCCTGAAGGAGGGGGAGCAGAAGTTCGTCGATCAGGCGACCTTGGTGCGCCGGTACGGCGCCGCTGTCGTCGTCATGGCGTTCGACGAACGGGGCCAGGCCGACACGCTCGAGCGTAAGCAGGAAATCTGCAAGCGCTCCTACAAGATTCTGACCGAGCGGGTGGGGTTTCCGCCCCAAGATATCATCTTCGATCCCAACGTCCTGACGGTCGCGACGGGCATCGACGAGCACAACGACTATGCCGTCAACTTCATCGAGGCGACGCGATGGATCAAACAACACCTTCCCGGAGCGAAAGTAAGCGGCGGCATCAGCAACATCTCGTTTTCGTTTCGCGGCAACAACGTCGTGCGGGAAGCCATGCACGCGGCCTTCCTCTACCACGCCGTCAAGGCAGGACTCGACATGGGCATCGTCAATGCCGGCCAGCTGGCGGTGTACGAAGAAGTCCCCAAGGACCTGCTCGAATTGGTGGAAGACGTGCTGCTCAACCGGCGGCCGGACGCCACCGAACGGCTGGTGAGCTTCGCCGATACGGTCAAACAGAAGGGCAAGGCCGTCGTTCAGGACGACGCTTGGCGCAAGGGCACAGTGGAGGAACGGCTGTCCCATGCCCTCGTGAAGGGCATCACGGACTATATCGAGCAGGACGCGGAGGAAGCCCGACAAAAATACCCCAAGCCGTTGGCCGTGATCGAAGGTCCCCTCATGGACGGGATGAACGTGGTCGGCGATCTATTCGGATCCGGCAAGATGTTCCTTCCCCAGGTCGTGAAAAGCGCCCGCGTGATGAAAAAGGCGGTCGCGTATCTGATGCCTTTCATGGAGGAGGAGAAGAAACGGCTGGGCGACTATCAGTCCCAGGGGAAAGTGCTGCTCGCCACCGTCAAGGGGGACGTGCACGACATCGGCAAGAACATCGTCGGGGTCGTTCTCGGCTGCAACAACTATGAAGTGATCGATCTCGGGGTCATGGTGCCCTGCGAAAAGATCTTGTCCACGGCCAAGGACCGCAAGGTCGATGTTATCGGATTGAGCGGGTTGATCACGCCCTCCCTCGACGAGATGGTCCACGTTGCCAAGGAAATGACCCGCGAAGGTTTTGATCTGCCGCTGCTGATCGGAGGAGCCACGACCAGCAAGGCCCACACGGCGGTTAAGATCGCCCCTTCTTACGCCCCGTCGGTCGTGCACGTGCTGGACGCGTCCAGAGCCGTGGGAGTGATGGGCAATCTCATGGGAAACCAGCGTCCCGCATTCGTCCGGCAAATCCGGGACGACTACGAGCGGGTCCGTCAAGCGCACCAGGAACGCGGGGCGAGGCCGCTGGTTTCCCTGGATGCGGCGCGGAAAAATCGGTTGAACACGGACTGGTCGTCCCTCGACATGCCCGAACCGTCCTTTCTCGGTACCAGGGAGATCCGGGAACTCAATCTCGGGGAACTGATCCCGTACATCGATTGGACGCCCTTTTTTCATACGTGGGAGCTCAGGGGCCGCTATCCGGCGATCTTCGACGACTCCACCGTGGGCGGCAAGGCCAAAGAGCTCTATGACGATGCGCGCAGGCTGCTGGAAGAAATCGTTCGGCGCCGCTTGTTGACCGCCAACGCCGTCTACGGCTTCTTCGCCGCCGCGTCGATCGGGGATGACATCCTTCTTTTCACCGACCGATCGCGTGCGCAAACCTTGACGACGTTTCATACGTTGCGCCAGCAATCCGAAAAGCCGGCGGGCCAGGCCAATCTGGCTCTGGCGGATTTTGTCGCGCCTCAGAACTCCGGCAGGGGCGATTTTATCGGGGCCTTTGCGGTCACCGCGGGGATCGGCACCGACGAACTCTGCCGCCGGTTCGAGAGCGATCACGACGACTACAATTCCATCATGGCCAAAGCGTTGGCGGACCGGCTCGCCGAAGCCTTTGCAGAGTATCTCCATCAACAGGTGCGGCGAGAGTGGGGATATGGCTTGGGGGAGCAGTTGACGAACGAAGAGCTCATCAAAGAACAATATCGGGGGATCCGCCCGGCACCGGGATATCCCGCTTGCCCGGACCATACGGAAAAGGAATCGCTGTTCAAGCTTCTCGATGTCGAACGCCGTACGGGCATCCGCTTGACGGAAAGCTTCGCAATGCTGCCCGCCGCGTCGGTCAGCGGCTTGTACTTTGCTCATCCGCAGGCGAAATACTTCGCGGTCGGGAAGCTTGGAAAGGATCAAGTCGAGGACTATGCCGGCCGGAAAGGGCTGCCGCTTGCCGCGGTAGAGCGCTGGTTGGCGCCGAACTTGAACTACGAACCAACCTAGAATCAGTCAGGAGACTTCCGCCAGGAGGGAATGCCGGGCCGGCTTTCCCACGGCGGACGCCAAGGCGACCTTCACCGTTTGGTACCGCTCTTCGGCCCACCGGTTGAACTCCTCCGAATCGGCGAATACGAGATCCCAGGCCTTGACCGCATCCACCATCAGCAACTGGTGAGGATGATGATCGGCCGGAAAATACACGACGAGCACGGCGGACTTGCCGGTCAAGCTGACGTCCGTGAACACGTGCAGTTGAGCGCCGTGCGGAAGCGTCGCGTCGCGCGCCGCGGCCTCCACCAGGGGATGATACATGCGACGCAGGAACTGCACGGTCACCTCGAAGGCGTTGCTGGTGCCCAGAAGACGGGGATTCGGCTTTTCGCCGAAGAGATGCTCGGTCAGGTACGAGGCGGCTTCCCATGTGGGCATGGAGCCTGACGTGACGAGCGCTTCACAAAGATACGCGATCCAGTTTCTGGTGATTCCCTGTTTCTTCGCCGGCGCGGACTTTTTGGGCATGGAGGCCGATCCTTTCCAGATTGACCCGAGCTGTCGGAAGGGGCGCGACTCGGCGATGCGATCCGCGGATATTTCGAGCGCGATGAAATGGAGTATATCGACGAGGGAAAAGACGGTCAACGAATTGGCGAAAAGGACGCGACGCGGTCAGGATTCGCGGATGGAGCCGAGCGGAGCCTTGTCGGCGTACTGTTCGTAGATGCGCCTGATGTCGCCGAGGGAAGCCAGAAATACGTCGAGGAGTTCCGGATCGAAATGCAGCCCGCGCTTCTTGACCATGAGCTCGACCGCATGGTCGAACTCGAACGCCGGCTTGTAGACGCGCGCCGTCGTGAGGGCGTCGAACGCGTCCGCGATCGCGACGATGCGGCCCTCGATGGGAATCTCTTCGCCCTTCAATCCTCGCGGATAGCCGGTGCCGTCCCATCGTTCGTGATGCGTCAGGGCGATGGTCGCGGCTACGTTGAGAATCTCCGCCTCCGAGCCGGCGAGGATCCGATATCCGATTTCGGCATGCTGGGCCATGACGTATAACTCGTCCTGTGTGAATTTTCCCGGCTTCAAGAGCACATGGTCCGGAGTGCCGATCTTCCCGATGTCGTGCATGGGGCTGGCCGTCCGGATGAGCTCGCACCGTTCATTGGGAAGCCCGTAGCGGCGGGCGAGCAATTCCGAATACCGGCTCATTCTCTGAATGTGTTGCGCTGTCGCCCCGTCCCGGTACTCCGCGGCGATGGCCAGTCGCTGAATCGTCTCTTCCCGCGACAGTCTCAATTCCTTTTCGCTCCGCTCGAGCCATTCGAGAGCTTGCTGAAGCGCCATCGTCCTGGTTCTGACGATGTCTTCCAGATTGTCCCGGTGGAACTTGTTCTCGATCTCCAGCCGACGCCGGCGGAGCGCGTTCGTGACGTTGATGAGCACTTCGTTGGACTCGAACGGCTTGACGACATAGCCGAATGCGCCCATGTCGAGCGCGGCATTGGCAAGCACGGCGCTGTCGAGACCGGTGACCATGATCGCCGCGGTATAGGGGTAGTCGGCCAGAATACTCCTGACGAGATCCATGCCCGATTCGCCCGGCATGTTCACGTCGCAGAGCACGAGTGCAAACGGATGCTCCTCCAAACGCTGGCGGGCCTCTTTCGCGTCGGCTGCAAGAACCGTTTCATATCCATGCGACTGCAGCATGTAACCCAAGAGTCGCCTGATCGGCTCCTCGTCGTCGACGATCAACAAACGCTTCAGATCGAGGGTGGTCTGCCGGCCGGCTGGGTTTAGAAGTAACGTCATGATTTGTGCAGGCGGCGCGGGCCGGCTGCAGCCGGCATCGAAGCGGTTTTACCCGGGTATTCTGGCATCATCATGTTGCTCGGAAACTCTAAAATGAGTGCACCTTTTGTGCCACTCTTTTTTTATTTTGAGCATCGGCGCCTGCTGTTTGAGCCAGAGGCGAGTCCGTAGGACCCAGTATTTAGGTGTCTCTCCACGACGAAGACATTCTGCACAAACGCCACCAGTCGGAGCAAGTCGGGTCGTCCTGACAAACCGGAACAAATGACTGCACGAGCCTCGCATTTTTGTACGCTCAGCGGCCATCTGCAGGCCGGTTCCAGCGCGTGCGGCACGTTGAATCGCGCGCCGTTTCATTGCGCTTTCGACCCACCTTCACTATAATGCGCCCAATCGTACACCACAGGAGAAACCCATAGCCATGAACGGTTCCGGAGGAGTTTTACGCGCCGATGGACGCAGAAAAGACCAGCTTCGTCCGATCAAAATAACCCGAAATTTCATCAAACATGCCGAAGGCTCCGTCTTGATCGAGATGGGCGACACGAAAGTCGTCTGCACCGCTTCGGTCGAGGAAAAGGTCCCTCCTTTTCTCAAGGGAAAGGGCACGGGATGGGTGACGGCGGAATACAGCATGCTCCCGCGGTCCACTCATGAACGGTCGCCTCGCGAGGCCGTCAAAGGCAAGCAGGGCGGCCGGACGCTGGAGATCCAGCGCCTGGTGGGGCGCGCCCTGCGCGCCGTCACCGGCATGAGCCAAATGGGGGAACGGTCGATCTGGATCGACTGCGATGTCATCCAGGCGGACGGCGGGACAAGAACCGCTTCCATTACCGGAGCGTTCATCGCATTGGCCGACGCATTCACCACACTGAAGACAAAGGGTTTGATCAAGAAGCGCCCGTTGACCGATTACCTGGCTGCCGTCAGTGTCGGAAAGGTCGGAGGTGAGATCCTCGTCGATCTCGCCTACGTCGAGGATTCGGTCGCTGAAGTCGACATGAATCTTGTCATGACTTCGAAGGGACAGTTCGTCGAAATTCAGGGAACGGCGGAGCGGACTCCCTTCGCCAAACAAGACATGGACGGGTTCCTGGCTCAGGGATGGTCGGCGATTCAGACGCTCACGAATCTGCAGAGGGATCTCGTCGGAGCCTTGGACTGACCATGGCCGGAGCGATCACCGAGCTCGTCCTTGCCACCCGAAACCGCCATAAAGGGGAGGAACTGACCGCCCTCTTGAGCACTCTGGGGATCCGCGTGAGGACGCTGGCCGAATTTCCCGATGCACCGGAGGTCGAGGAAGACGGCGATACCTGTGAGGCGAACGCGGTAAAAAAAGCCAGAACGATCGCGGACGTCACCGGGCTTCCCGCCGTGGCCGACGATACCGGTTTGGAAGTCGATGCGCTGGGCGGCAGACCTGGAGTCAGGGCGGCTCGCTATGCAGGCGAGCAGGTGTCCTATGAAGACAACTGGCGCAAACTATTGAAGGAACTTGCCGGTGTTCCGAGGAAAGAGCGGCAAGCGCGTTTTCTCACGGTTGCGGCCCTGGCTCTGCCGGGCGGGGACGTAGAAGTGGCGCAAGGAACCCTGGAGGGGATAATCGCAGAGGAGCCGGCGGGGACCGGCGGGTTCGGCTACGATCCGGTATTTCACGTGCCGGAACTTGGCAAGACGTTGGCCGAGCTTTCGACGGAACAGAAGAATCGTATCAGTCATCGAGCTAAAGCCCTTGTCCAGGTTCGTGAGGTGTTGGCGAAGCGAATGGTGAGTGCTGAATGTTGAATTATTGATTGAATTGGTTCACTTTCTTGAATGTTGAGCATGATTTGGGGCGCTCAAAAACGTTTCAGGCAAGGCCGCAAGGAAGGGAGATCGCTGAGACATGGAAGATTCAGAATGGTCAAAATAGCCGATCAGCAAGGCCGCAGCGAGCGAAGAGGCGAGGCGTACGTAGTTGGTACGTTGAGCCTCTAAGCGACGCGAGAACGACGCTGGCGGCTATTTTTAACATTCTGACAGTCGGGGCGTAGCGCAGCCTGGTAGCGCGCCTGCTTTGGGAGCAGGATGTCGGAGGTTCAAATCCTCTCGCCCCG
>DAOLIU010000084.1:0-14862 GCA_035328385.1 Nitrospira sp.
GTCCGAGGGGGACAATCCATCAGTGCCCTGAAGCCTGGACGGGGAACCAGGACGCTCGATGCGATCGACAGGGATCAAGGTCATGGACGTTCAGTTGCGGGCGGTGTGCGTACGAAACCAGCACCTCAGCGAGGCAAGCCATCCTCCGGGTGAGGCCGATTCTTCCTGTGGATCAGGATATTCGATCCAGGGCTCCTGCGAACCCAGGTACGACTCGCCGCGAAATGTCATCTGAGTTTTCAGCTGGCGATAGCCGCGAGACTGGAGCATGTCCGTCAACGCCGGCAATGCCGCATCCCGAGCAAGACACCAGTCGGTCGAGATGCGGAGGTGTTCGTACTGCAGATGCGCCCGATAGCCCAAGTCGGCCTGCTCCAATTCCACGGGACGGCTGAAACCCCGCTCACGTTCGTCCAGGCCGGCCAGCTGGTGCTTCTCGATCCAGTTCTTCGGCATCAATATTCGATGCCCTCCTGATGCGGGAGCTCGGGCCGTCCGCCGAAATCCGTCACTCGAGGGCCCGAAACACCGCGACCAAATCGCTGAGTGCGGCGGTCTTGTGCTTGAGCGCCGTCCGTTCCACCTGCATCGCGTCGTGAAGCTGTCGGTCGGCAGACGCCCCTCGCAAACACGTCTCGCCGAGTGAGAGGATGCGGTCGCACTCTTCGGTCAGGTTCTTCTTCACTACGGGGTTCACCGACAGAATGTCCATGAGCTGGCGCCTCGTGTCCGTCAAGTGCTTCTTCAGTTCCGCGTCCGGATAGGCCTTCCGAGCGGCCTCATCCACACAGCGGTCCAAGTACTGGGCGAGGAATACGTACAACCGGACGAGCGCGGCAGCGATGTCAACCTGTTCCGTTGCGGTTACGGCCATGATGGTTCATCCTTTTCTTGTCTCGCACGAGACAGGCGGCGTTAGAGCAGCACTTTCACGTCTGTGCCGTCGACTTTCACCTGGTAGACTTCGACCTTCCCCGAAGGATTGTTCATGCAGACGCCCGTGGCGACGTTGAACTGCCAGCCGTGCCACGGGCAGGTCACCACATCACCTTCGACCTCCCCTTCGCCAAGCGGGCCTCCCCGGTGAATGCAGGTGTTATCGATGGCGTGAAACACCCCGTCCACATTGAAGAGAGCTATGGTCTTCCCTTGCGCTTCCGCCACGATCCCGCTGCCGGGCTTGACATCCCCGATTCCCGCCACCCGTACGAACTCTCCCATCGATCCCCTCCCCCCAGTGTGAACCGCGCTCATTGCTTGCCGAACGGTTGTTTGATCTTCTTTAAGAGATTGTCGATCGATGCGCCTTCTTTTTCCGTCCCGCTCAATTGGCCCATGAGCTTTTGAGCAATGTCCCTGAACGCTGCGGCCTGCGGTGACTCCGGATGGGCGACGACGATAGGGTGCCCGCTGTCACCGCCGTCGCGAATGGCAGGGTCGATCGGGATGCGGCCCAAGAAAGGTACCCCCAACTTCTCGGCGGCACGCTCTCCTCCTCCGTACGAGAAAATCTCCGTCCGTTCGCCGCAGTGACCGCAGACGAAGAAGCTCATGTTCTCGATGATTCCCAACAAGGGAACGTTGACCTTCTGAAACATCGCCATGCCCTTGCGGACGTCATGGAGGGCCACTTCCTGCGGCGTCGTCACGGTCACCGCCCCGGCCAACGGCACCATCTGGGACAAGGACAATTGGACGTCTCCCGTACCGGGCGGAAGATCGATCAACAAATAATCCAGATTTCCCCAGAGTACGTCCCGAAAGAACGCCTGCAAATACTGATGCACCATCGGCCCCCGCCAGACCAACGGGGCTTCCTCCGGAACCAGGAATGCCATCGAAATGAGTTTGACCCCGTAATTCTCAACCGGCAGGATCTTCCCGTCCTTTTGCTCCGGACCGGCGGTACTCCCCATCATCATCGGAATGTTCGGCCCGTAGAGGTCCGCGTCCAAGAGGCCGACCTTCGCCCCGCTCAGGGCGAGCGCACAGGCCAGGTTGGATGCCACCGTCGATTTACCGACCCCGCCTTTTCCGCTACTCACGGCAATGACGTGTTTGACTCCGGGAATGAGATTGTCTTTGGCTGGCGGCGATTGCGCCGCATGGGTGTGTTCATCCGCCATCGGAACCTCCTCCTCTCGCGGACCAAGACCCGGACTGAGACCGAGCGGTCCGCATACTCGCATCATAAGCGATGAAGGCAGAGAAAGAAAATGGGCCGGTTGGGCCAGCCGGATGGGACGACCGGGCTATGGGACAAGACTATTCGGCAAAGAGGGTCGGATCGAGCCGGCGCAGGTTCGTTGCCAGTCCGACGAGCGACAGGGAGTAGATGATCCACTTCGACGGATCAAAATTGTACCACTTGGGGCCGTTGCGATAATCGCGCGCGTAGGTGTGATGATAGTTGTGGTAGCCCTCCCCGAAGCTGACCAAGGAAATCAGCCAGCTGTCCCGGCTGCTGTCGCTGTTGCCGTGGGGCTGCGTTCCATACATATGGCAGAGGGAATTGATCGCAAACGTCGAATTCAGCACCATGAACATGCGGAACATGCCGGCGAGCAGAAAGCACCCGATTGCACCCTGAATTCCTCCATGAAAGAACCCCAGGATAAGGGGAAAGGCAAGGCCGGAGATCACGATGGCATGGTAATGCCGGTGCTGCCACATGATCATCGGATCCTTACGTAGCTGCCGCTCATAGTTTTCGGTGCGATGGGGCGTATTGACGAACAGCCATCCGCAGTGGCTGTGCCAAAAACCTTTTTGCGCGTTATACGGATCTTCTTCCTGGTCGGTTCGAGCATGGTGGCGAATATGGTCGGCGCACCATCGCAACGCGGAGTTCTGCAGCGCCCATCCTCCCCCGATCAACAGCACGGCCTTGACCCAGGGATGGCATTCGAAACTGCGGTGTGAAATCAAGCGATGGTAGCCCACCGTGATCCCCATACCGGTAAAAATATACAGGATGCCGAAGACGACCCAATCAAAGAGCGTATAGCCGTAGAGGAACCCGAACAGCGGTGTCCCGATCAAGGTCACCGCCGCCACCAGGCAGAATAGAATGAAGGTCTTGTACGCAAACGGCGAAGTCCACTTGGCGTCGGGCATCCCTACTCCTCGCGTTGAAATGAAGAAGAACCGGCGATCAGTCTGTCCTGGCGGTCGCCCACTGGATCATCATCATACGATAATACGGGGCACATAGTAGCGAACTATCGGATAATTTTCAACAAAATCATTACAGTGTATACTGTGTCAGGTCGCTGTCGAATCGCACCTTCTCCATGAAACCCACGTCACCCGACCTCGAACCCGCCATCCGCCGGATCGGTGAAGACCTCGCGCGATTGTCCTCAGGCCGAACTCCGACGGTCTTTGAACGACGCTGGTGGTCCCAAGCCGCCATGAACTTGGCCATGCACGATCAGGCGTTCAAGACCCAGCTGTTCCGGTTTATCGACGTGCTGCCTGCCATCTCCAATGACGAACGCGTCGTGTCCTTGGCCGAGGAATATTTTGGTTCCATGACCGACCGCGCGTTCGGTTTGCGGTGGGGACTGAAGGCCCTGTCGGCCACCGGCCTCGGCGCGCGGCTCACCGGCCATGCCATCCGATCGCAAGTCGAACAGATGGCCAGAACGTTCATCGCCGGTTCGTCCGTCGACGACGCGGTTCCGGTGCTGAAAGGCCTCCGCCAAGACGGGAAACGCTGGTCGGTCGATCTCTTGGGCGAAGCCACCATCAGCGATCAGGAGGCCGATCGCTACCGCGACCGTTGCCTGGATGCCTTGCAGACATTGGCCCGCTCCGCCGCCGCACAAAACGACCCCGGTCACAGGGACCATGACCAGTTTGGAACGGTCCCGGCCGTGCAGTTGTCCCTCAAATTGTCCGCGCTGACTCCCCATCTTGACCCGATCGATCCTGAAGGCACCTATGACTCGATTGCGCCCCGTTTGCGCTCCATCGTCGACACCGCCAAGGACGTGGACGCCTCGTTGATTTTCGACATGGAGCAAGCCGAGACCAAAGACTTGATCATCACGATCTTTACACGACTGTTCTCCGAAACGGCGTACGTGAAGTTTCCCCACGCCGGGCTCGCCATGCAGGCCTATCATCGGGAAACCGTCCGCGACGTCGAGCGGCTGATGGAGTGGGTCCGCACGCGGGAGGCGCCGATGACCATTCGCCTGGTCAAGGGAGCCTATTGGGACAGCGATACCATTCACTATCGTCAAAAAGGATGGCCTGTTCCCCTTTTCGAGCAGAAGGCCGACACAGATATCAATTTCGAAGACCTCATCCGAACGCTGTTGACCCGCGCATCGCTGATTCGGCCGGCGTTCGGTACGCATAACCTGAGAACGCTCGCCTGTGTCGAAGCATTGGCGGAACACCTGGGACTGGGACCGGAGGCCTATGAGTATCAGATGATCTTCGGCATGGCAGAACCGTTTCAGCACGCCATCCTCGAACGTCATCGCCGCCTCCGTCTCTATGCGCCGGTCGGCGAGCTCCTGCCCGGAATGGCCTATCTCGTACGCCGACTCCTTGAAAACACCTCGAACGAATCGTTCCTCCGCAAGGAATACGTGGAGTCTGAGCCCCTCCGGCGCCTCCTGGATCCGCCTGCCGGAAGCCGGACGGCACCGGCACTCCCACCGGATGCCGACAGCGGCTTCCGCAACGAACCGACCCAGGATTTCTCTCAGGCAGCCGCGCGCGATGCCGTGCGGGAGGCGATCAGGATCGTCAGGACGCGACTCGATCGGCAGTGGGAGGTACCATTTCTCTCTCCCTCAACGTCCGAAACGATCCTGCTCTCGCGCAATCCTGCACAGCCGGACGAGATCGTCGCACGGATTCCCGGAGCTTCCGCAGGCGATGCCGACCGGGCCGTCGGTGCTTGCCTCAATGCTTGGGGTGCCTGGCGCGAGACGACGGCGGAACGCCGGGCGGACATCCTGCGCCGTGCGGCGGCGCTGATGCGCGGCAAAAAATCGGAACTCGCGGCATGGGAAATACTGGAATGCGGGAAACCGTGGCGCGAGGCGGATGCGGACGTGGCCGAAGCGATCGATTTCCTGGAGTTCTACGCACGAGAATGGCTGCGACTCGCGGCTTCCACACGATTGGGACGGATGCCCGGAGAATTGAACCATCGTGTGCTCGATCCGCGCGGCGTCACCGTCGTGATCTCTCCCTGGAACTTTCCCCTGGCCATCCCGACCGGCATGGTATCGGCCGCCTTGGTGACGGGTAATCCCGTCGTCTTCAAACCGTCGGAACGGTCCTCACTGATCGGCCTCCTGCTCGTCTCGCTGCTGCATGAAGCCGGAGTGCCGGCGGACATCCTGATTGGCCTGCCGGGCGGCCCTGACATCGGACAGGCGCTGGTACGACATCGCGATGTCGCCACGATCGCCTTCACCGGATCGAAGAAAGTCGGGCTCGAACTCCTGCGTGAAACGGCGACGGTGCCGCAGGGTCAACGAATGGTGAAGCGGGTGATCGCGGAAATGGGTGGCAAGAACGCCATCATTATTGACGACACGGCCGATCTCGACGAGGCCGTCACCGGCGTCGTCGTGTCGGCGACCGGCTATGCCGGGCAGAAATGCTCGGCCTGCTCGCGGGTCATCGTGCATGAAGCCGTGCACGACATCTTTCTCCGTCGCCTGCAGGAAGCCCTTCGCTGCCTGCGCGTGGGGAACCCGGCAGAACCCGGCACCCTCATGGGTCCGGTGATTGACGCGAGGGCACAATCGACCATCCTCGATTACATCGAAGTCGGCAAACTGGAGGCTCGCCTGGTTGAAGACGGAAAGCGCCTTGCGCCGGGCTGGTACGTCGGCCCCACCCTCTTCGCCGACGTGAATCCCCACGCGCGGATCGCGCAGGAGGAGATTTTCGGACCTGTCGTCGCCGTCATGAAAGCCGCCTCATTCGAGGAAGCCCTTCGCGTGGCCAACGCGACGGATTACGGATTGACCGGCGGGGTCTATTCACGCAGTCCGGCCAACCTCGACCTGGCGACCCGGCGCTTCGACGTGGGGAATCTGTATCTGAATCGGCCCATCACCGGCGCTCTGGTCGCGCGCCAGCCGTTCGGAGGCCATCGGCTGTCAGGGGTCGGGGCGAAGGCCGGTGGCGAGGACTACCTGCTGCAATTCGCGCTCGTGAGAATCGTCAGCGAACAGACCCTGCGCCGGGGGTTCGCTCCGGCCGAGTGACGCCTTCGAAGGCTTGATCTCGAACGATTCCAGTTCTTCTACGATCTCCGTAATCACGCCCCGGTCCTGCAGCGGAGACAGTTCCTGCCGTTCGACGTACTTGACCAGCCCCACGCCTTTGACGAACCAGGCGGCCATGACGTCCGTGCCGGTCACGGTTTTCCTTGCGGCGGACAGGCGAATGGTCATCTGCATTCTGGCTTCGATCTTCACGGCATCCGGAAACGTTCCGGCCGGAACGGTGACGGATTCCTGCCCCACGACCGTCGAGCTGCCCTGCACGTCGGCCTTTTCATTGACTCCGTCCTGGTCCATGTCGGTCCCGAAGTCCAACTCCTTCTTGTCGAACTGCGAAAACGACGCGGCGATCTTCATGGGAAAGCGGACGATCTGATACGGAACCAGTTGCTTCTCCAACGGCGTTCCCGGCTCCGACCCGTAATAGACGATGCCGACCGCATCTCGACGGTAGAAGCTGTCGGAGACGCCGTGATTGCCGGGATTGGTATCGTGAAACATGGTCACCGTGACGCCCTTTAACGATTTCGTTCCCGTCACGGAAGACACGTTTTGAAACGACTTGTGTTCGATCGTCTGAACCGGCCCTTCGGTGATCTGCCCCCGATACTCCCAATGGCTGCCGATGGTATCCGGGAAATAGTCCTGCGATTGGACGATCGTGCCGTGATCTTCGGCCGCGAAGGCGACGGATGACGATACGCCGAACAGCAGAGAAGAAAGCACGGCCGCGAACGGATTGATTCGTCTTGTCACACGCAGCATGCGCGAGTCCTCCATGATCACCGGTGTGACCGTATCATAGGCTTGCGTAACGCGGCAAGCCGATGGGTTTCCCTCATACTTGCCTTGGCTGCCGATCCAAATCATAATCCCGCCATGCGCGATGCGCGAATGGTATCGAGGGCCGAGCGCGGCGGCCGCGCGGAAGACAGCCGGTCGATCCGGCCTGCGGTCCTCGTGACCGGCGCCTCGGGGACCATCGGCCGGGCGATCAGTCTCGCCTTTGCAACAGCCGGATGGCTTATCGGAATTCACTACCACCGGAACAAGGAAGCGGCCGACGTGACGCTCGAGCAGGTTTGCGCAGGCGGAGGCGATGGGGCCTTGTATCAAGCGGACCTCCGCGACAGCCAGGCCGTGAGGCAGATGGCCGGAGTCTTCGCCAGAGACGCTCCGCCTGGATGGGCCTGCATCTGCAACGCCGGTGTCGGCGGCAGCGGCATTCTCGTCCGTCAGCGAGAAGAGGAGTGGGTCGAGACCATCGAAACGAATCTGACGGCTACCTTCCACTGCATGCAAGCGGTCGGACGGATTCTCTGCACCGGAAGCGGCGGCTCGATCGTCATCATCGGATCTCATGCAGGTTTTCACGGCACGACGGGACAAGCGGCCTATGCGGCCTCCAAAGCCGGCTTGGTCGGTTTGATGAGGACGGCCGCCCTGGAATGGGGTCCGCACAACGTGCGCGTCAATCTGTTGCTGCCTGGCTGGCAAAAGTCGCCGCTCTCAGGAGGCGCGATGCCCGACCATCAAACCTGCGCCGATCACGCCCTGCACCGCACACCGTCGATCGAATCGGTGGCGCGCACGGTCGTCCATCTCGCACAAGCGGAGGACGTCTCCGGACAGATCTGGAACTGCGATAGCCGACACCTCTAACCACAGGTCCGAAACATCACCGGAAGCGAACCAGGGAGAGAGCATGAACAACGGCGTCTTCATCACCGGAACGGATACAGGGGTCGGGAAAACCGTCGTGACTGCCGCGCTTACTGTACACATGAAGCGCAAGGGGGTCGCCGTCGGCGTAATGAAGCCGATCGAAACGGGAATCACGAGTTCCAGATTGGCTCGTTCCGACGCAGCACGGCTCCAGGCCGTGGCCGAATCCGACGATGCGCTCGGAGCCATCTGCCCGTTCCAATTTGAATTGCCTCTTGCCCCGATTGCGGCAGCCCAAGCCGAACGACGGCAGATCGACCTCGGTGTGATTCAGAAGGTCCATCGCCTGTTGGCACGTCGCTATGAGTTCGTCGTGATCGAAGGAGTCGGCGGAGTTCACGTGCCGATCGGCCGGAAGATCGAAGTTCTCGATCTCATCGCCCGTTTACGGTTTCCGGTCGTCGTGGTGGGACGCTCCGCGCTCGGCGGGATCAACCATGCGCTGCTGACCATCGAAGCGCTTCGCCGGCGGAGAATCCCGATCGCCGCGGTGGTACTCAATCAAACAAGGCCCGCGAGGTCCAAGCTGGATCGGCTACAAGAACGTACGACCGTCGACATCCTCCGCAAGCAGAGCGGCGTGCCGGTGCTCGGGCCCCTCCCCTACAGATCGGAACTGTCAAAACAGTTCCGCTGGACCATGACGAAGCTCGCTCACTCCGCTGCAATCGCGCAGCTGGCGACAATCGTCAGGCGAGCAGCGAGATAAGCCGCTCCACCGCCTTTCGGACATCCGGCGCTGCAAGCACGGCAGAAATGACCGCAACCCCGTCCGCTCCGGCTTGCATCACGGCGGGCACCTGTTCTGCTTGGATTCCTCCGATCGCGAAGACCGGAAGCGTCGTCAGAGCGCGGGCCTGCTTAAGTCCATCCACCCCTACCACCGGGTCGTGATCCTGTTTCGACGCGGGCTTAAAGACCGGGCCGAAGCCGATGTAGTTTGGCTTTAACTTGTCTGCTTGCTTCACTTGCTCGGCATTGTGCGTGGACAAGCCGATGATTTTGTCCGTCCCCAGGACTCCTCTCGCGTCCCCATAGGACAGGTCGTCCTGACCGAGATGCACACCGTCCGCATCGACCGCCAGCGCAAGATCACAGCGGTCATTCACGATGAAGGACACCCCGATCTCCGCCGCCAATTTCCGCAAGGCTAATGCCTCGCCATACTGCTCTCGCATGGACGCGACCTTATTACGGTATTGAAAGAGCTTGGCTCCCCCTTCGGCCGCAGCCTTCAAGACCGCTCCGAGCGGGCGCTCAGGACGAACGGACGGGTCGAGAATGACATAAAGGCCGGAAAGCTTCTTAGGATGGGCAGGCACACTCACCACGGCATTGTACTGCGAATGGCGAGAAGGAACTACCAAGAATCTCATAAGCGAAAGACCTTCCCACCCTTTTCTTGCAATCATTGGTCTCTATTCTTCAACATTTTCCCTAACAGTTCATGGATGCATTTCTCGATCAAGCTTTCAAACCTTTCTCTGAGCAATTGTCCTTCATTGGAAGTCCATACATCTAAGGTTTCGCTTCCGCCGTCGACGACACAATTTCCAGACCAACGAGGGTTTGCCATATCGGGTCGCATAAATCTCGCTCGACCAACAAGCTGGAACAGATACTGTTGATTGGAAGGGGTAAAATAAAGCCCCCACTCCGCAACTCGAAAATCGAACATTGGAGCTTCAGGAATTGCAGGAGAACCGAGATCTTCCACATCGTAGCGGCCAGCGAAAATTGCCGTGGTCGAGGATTCGGATAACCCCATAGCAGTCTCAAGTAACTGGAAGAAGCGATCGCGTAGACGTACTGTTGGATCGTCAATCCACGAGCGCATCATCGCATGGACCTCTTCGTCGACGCCGACAGCCTTACCAGGGATTCTGGCCGTCCCTCCCAAGAGTGGGCCCTTTCCGAACCCAGGCGAAGCCGAGCCAGGCATCGCCACCAACAGAGGAGGTGTTTCGTAGGTTATGAGCTGAAAATGATGTTGAGCCTTCATGTGATCTACCTCAGTACGGGAGAGATCCTTCTCATAATATTGCGGCAAAGGCCCTGTGCTGCACCCGAAAGAAAGCACCAAGGCAAGCGCCCTGGCGATGCTTCGCAGCGAGATGAGACATTTTCCCGAGCTCATGAGAGCCTCAAAACCAAGATGACTTGGCCACCTTTTTGGGATTAGCAATGAGACTGCCGAATTTCTCGGAGTCCAATTCCAAGCAAGGGATGTGAACTCCTCCAACACCTTCGCGGGTGGCGTGGCGAACTGGGTGCCCCACCGCCCGCAGCGGGGTCCCTACACCGGGTGGGGTGCGAGGACGGTGGGGCTCTTCGCCAGGACAGGACCCGCGATGCATAGCTTCAGACCCATTCTGGGTACGAAATCTTACGCTACCCGGCGAGGAAGCGGTCCAGGAACGTCGTGGAGACGTGGCCCTTTTGGAAGTCGGGATCGTTGAGGATGCGTTTGTGGAGCGGGATGGTCGTTTTGATGCCTTCGATGACGAACTCGTCGAGCGCGCGGCGCATGCGGGCGATGGCTTCCTGCCGGTCACGGCCGTGGGTGATCACCTTGGCGATCATGGAGTCATAGTAGGGCACGACCACGGCGTTGGATTCCATCGCCGAATCCACCCGCACTCCGAACCCGCCCGGGGCGCTATACCTCGTGATCAGACCGGGCGACGGAGTGAACTTTTCAGGATCCTCGGCATTGATCCGGCATTCGAGGCTATGGCCGCTCAGCTTGATATCCTGTTGCTTGAAGGACAGCGGCTGCCCGTCGGCCAGCCGAATCTGTTCCTTGATCAGATCGACCCCCGTGACCATTTCCGTGATGGGATGCTCGACCTGGATTCTGGTATTCACTTCCATGAAGAAGAAGTTTTGGTCCTTGTCCAGGAGAAACTCCACCGTGCCGACGTTGCGGTAATGCACTGCCTTGACCGCTTCCACCGCTGTCCGCCCGATTTCGCGGCGGAGCTTTTCGTCCACGGCCGGAGAGGGTGTTTCTTCGACCAGCTTCTGATGCCGCCGTTGAATCGAACAATCCCGCTCGCCGAGATACACCACGTGGCCCCGGTGGTCGGCCACGATCTGGACCTCGATGTGACGCGGCTCCAAGAAGTACCGTTCGAGATACACGCTGTCGTTCCCGAAAGTGGATTTCGCCTCGGCTTGCGCCGCCTGAAACGCACGACCCAGGTCGTCCGCCTTGTTGACCACGCGCATGCCGCGGCCGCCGCCGCCGGCGGCCGCCTTGATGATGACGGGATAGCCGATCTTTTGAGCAGCCTCAATGGCTTCCTGCTCGCTCTTCAGACCGCCCGGACTTCCCGGCGTGACGGGAAGTCCCCGCTTGGCAACGATCTCACGAGCCTTGGCCTTATCCCCCATGAGGGCGATGTTTTCGGAAGTGGGACCGATGAATTTCACGCCGATGGATTCGCAAACTTCGGCGAAGTGGGCATTTTCTGAGAGGAAGCCGTATCCGGGGTGAATCGCATCCGCGCCGGTGATCTCGGCGGCGCTCAGCACGTTGGGAATGTTGCGATAACTGAGAGCCGCTTCCGCAGGCCCGACGCAAACCCGTTCATCCGCGGCTCGGACATGCAATCCGTTGGCGTCGGCCTCTGAATGGATCGCCACCGTCTTGATACCGAGCTCTTTGCAGGCCCGGATGACGCGAAGCGCGATTTCCCCCCGATTGGCGATAAGAACTTTTTTGAACAAGCCGTGACTCCGGTGCGATGAGGGTGATCAGTCTGTCATTCAGAACGCGTCACGGAACGCTAGGCCGTGGCTTTGGGATCGATGCGAAAGAGGGCTTGTCCGTACTCGACCGGTCTGGTGCTTTCGGCAAGGATCTTGACTACCTGGCCGTCGACTTCGGACTCGATTTCATTCATCAACTTCATCGCCTCGACAATGCATAACACCTGCCCCTTCCTGACGAAATCACCTTCCTCGACATAGGGATCGGCATCCGGAGACGGCGACCGATAGAACGTGCCGACAATGGGAGAGGTGATCGTGACCAAACCCGCCGTGTCCTCGATCGCGCCGCCTGGCGCAACCGTCGGTTGGGAGACGGCGGCTGCACCGACCGGAGCGATATCGGTCACGGCCGTGGTGATGGTCTTGACTCCGACCTCATGCCGAATCCTGATACGTACCCCTTCCCGCTCCAACTCCAATTCGGTCAGGTTGTTCCGCTTGAGCAGATCGACCAATTCCTGGATGTGCTTGGATTGGTTTCCCGTAAGAAAGGGCCGGCCCGCCTCTCCGGACCCCGCCGCCAAGGTCTGGGGCAGAACGATGGGTGTCTCTCGTTTCTTGGAGCGACGAGGCTTACCCCGGCTCACCGGACGCGCTCCACGTAGGCTCGTGTACGAGTGTCGATCTTAATCACGGTACCCACCTCCAGATAGAGTGGAACCTTGATCGTCGCGCCGGTTTCGACGATGGCCGGCTTCGTGCCGCCGGAGGCCGTATCTCCACGGACACCCGGTTCCGCATCCACCACCTTGAGCTCGATGAAAATCGGCAGCTCGACGTCGATGGGGCGATGTTCGTAGATCAGGATCTTGGCGACCATGTTCTCTTTGAGCAGATCCGCGTTGTCCCCAAGTTGCTTCTTGGCGAAAGTCAGCTGCTCATAGCTCTCCGTGTCCATGAACGTGTAATCGTCGCCCGTGGCATAGAGAAACTGCATTTCCCGTTCTTCAAGGTCGGGCTCCTCAAATCGCTCGCCGGACCGGAAGGTCCGGTCGAGCACGTTGCCGGAGATGTAGCTTTTGAGCTTGGTGCGCACAAATGCGCCGCCCTTTCCGGGCTTCACGTGCTGAAACTCGACAATATAGAACGGCTCCCCGTCGATCAAAAGCCGTACGCCGCCTCGAAAATCAGTGGTCGAAATCACTCGATTCTCCCTTCACATTGATTGAATCGTGGTTGGTCAAGTCTTGAACACGTTAGCGCCGACCTGCCCGCCGCTGAGAAGTTGCCGTCTTGGAAGAGGGTTCTTTCTTCGGACGGCCGCCCGTGAGATGGCCGTGCAGTCCGCGCAGCGCGAGCAGATAACCGGCCGGTCCCAACCCTGAAATCTGCCCAAGCGCCACTCCGGCGACATAGGATTGATGACGAAAATCTTCCCGTTGATGAATGTTGGATAAATGGACTTCGATCGTCGGTAAATTCACGGCCGCCAGTGCGTCGCGAATGGCCACGCTGGTATGCGTATAGGCGGCGGGATTGATGATCACCCCGTGGTACCCGCTTCGAGCCTCCTGAATCCACGTCACCAATTCTCCCTCGTGATTGGATTGTCGGATATCGATCTCCATGGCAAGTTCATCTGCCAGCTTGGTGATATCGGCATCAATAGCGTCGAGAGGCTCTGGACCGTAAATGGCCGGCTCCCTGGCGCCCAGAAGGTTCAGATTCGGACCGTGTAATACGAGTATCCGTAGCATGAACAACTCTGTGATCGGATGCAACGCTCGACAGGCGACCTTCTCGGGCGACCGGCAGGGCGGCATTGTAACAGGCCGTCCGGTATCGGTCAAACCTCTGAATTCTATTGGGAACTTGGAGAACCGGACCGTCCCGATCCGTTGCCGTCACGGCGCGTTCGCTCGATGGAGCGAAGCCAAGCCTCCAACTGCGCAATCGTGTCGGCACGGGGAGAAGGAGGGGGAACGGACTCGAGGGAACGTGGCGAGGACTCGGCAGCCGCAGGCCGGTCCTGCTCAACTTGACTATCTGCGACGGTCCGCGTGGGATCTGCGACCTCGCGCGCGGTCGTCGCAGCAATCGGCACATCGTGAGACAAGCCTCCCGGCTCGACGGTTTCTTCTCGATCGGCTTTGTCCGGCACAAAAGGAGCGGCGGCGGCCGGGGGGGCAACAGGGCCGGCAGGCCTCGTCTGTACTGCTTTTCCCGTTTCCCGCTCCGGTGATTTACCCAGTTTTTCTCTGATGGACCGCGCTTCTTCGTCGCGAGGGTTCAACGCCAGGATCACCTCGCAGCTTCTTACCGCCTCGTCCGAGGCGCCTTGAGCCGCATAAATCTTGATGAGGGTCCGATGTGCACGAAGGTTTTCTGGACTCAACTTGACCGCTTCTTCAAGGAGGGCCTTAGCTTTCGTCGTCTGCCCAAGTTGGTCGTAGGCTCGTCCCAGCACGACCATCGCGGTGATGAAACCCGGATAAAACTTCAGCCCATCCTCCAGCACACCGGCCGCTTCCTGCCACATGCCCGCCTTACAGTATTCTTCCGCCAGCGGCAAGAACACCTTGGACTGAGGATCTTTGGCCAGCTGCAGGGCCATCCGGTCTATTTCCATGGCATTGGCCGACAGCTTCTGATTCTGCGGCATTCGACTAGTCCCTCCCGGTTACGGACTGGCGAGCGCCTGCTCGCAACAGCCGTAGAGAAGCATCCAGGATGTCGTCCGCAAGCCGGCGTTTGGACCGCAGTCCCAACTCGCTGATGGTCCCGTCGCGATCGATCAGCGTCGCGGCATTTCGATCGCTGCCAAAACCGGCTCCTGGAGTTGTCACGTCGTTGGCCACGATGAGATCGACGCCTTTGGCCTCAAGTTTCTGTTTGGCATGACGGAGTAGATCCCCCGTTTCAGCGGCAAAGCCGACCAGGAGCTGCCCCGTGCGCCGGGCGGAAAGCTCCGCAAGAATATCGCCGGTCGGTTCGAGGTCCAACACGGGATTCTTGAGTTGGTGCTTCTTCAGTTTCTGGGCGGCCGGATGCTTCGGCCGAAAATCGGCGACCGCCGCGGACATGATGACCACCGTCGACCAGGACAACCGCACGGTCAGAGCCTTGGACATTTCCTCTGCCGTTTCGACCGGGACGA
>DAOLIU010000085.1:0-14781 GCA_035328385.1 Nitrospira sp.
GTGATTTCTCCGGTCATGGCCAGGTCGCGCCGGGCGGGGATCTGCGCCATCGCGGAAGCGATGGCGGTGGCCATCGTGATGCCGGCGGACGGTCCGTCTTTCGGGATGGCGCCGGCGGGCACGTGAATGTGGAGGTCCTGTTTGCTGAACATGTCGGGATTGATGCCGAGGTTCTTCTCGCGCGAGCGGACGTAGCTCAGCGCCGCTTGGGCGGACTCCTTCATCACGTCGCCCAGATGTCCGGTGAGGGTCAGGGCGCCTTTGCCCTTCATGACGGTGGCTTCGATATAGAGGACGTCCCCGCCTGATTCCGTCCAGGCCAGGCCGGTGGCCACGCCGATTTCGTCCTTTTCCAATTCGGCTTCCGGCACGAACTTGGGCACGCCCAGATATTTGTGCAGGTTGCCCGGATTGACGGGAAAGCCGAGCCCCTTGCCCTCCGCGACCTTCTTGGCCACCTTCCGCATCACGTTGGCGATCTCACGCTCGAGGTTCCTGACGCCGGCTTCCCTCGTGTAGTGCATGATGATCTGCCGGATGGCCGGCTCCGAGATCTTGATGTGCTTCTCGGTGATTCCGTGCTCGCTGAGCTGGCGCGGGATGAGATACTTCTGCGCGATGCCCAGCTTCTCTTCTTCGGTGTAGCCGGGAATCTCGATGATTTCCATGCGGTCCCGCAGGGCGGGCAGGATCGGATCGATCAGGTTGGCGGTCGTGATGAACATCACTTCCGTCAGGTCGAACGGGACGCCCAGGTAATGGTCCGTAAAGGAGCTGTTCTGTTCCGGGTCCAGCACTTCGAGCAGGGCGGCCGAGGGATCTCCGCGGAAGTCCATGCCGACCTTGTCGATCTCGTCCAGCATGAAGACCGGGTTGCTGGTGCCGGCCTGTTTCATGCCCTGGATCATGCGGCCGGGCAGCGCGCCGACGTAGGTGCGGCGGTGGCCGCGGATTTCCGCCTCGTCCCGCACTCCGCCCAGGCTGATCCGGACGAACTCGCGCCCCAGCGCCCTGGCGATGGACTTGCCGAGCGAAGTCTTGCCCACGCCGGGAGGGCCGACGAAGCAGAGGATCGGGCCTTTCATCTTTTCTTTCAGCTTCCGGACGGCCAGATACTCGAGGATCCGTTCCTTCACCTTTTCCAGATCGTAATGGTCGTCGTTCAGGACCTTGGCCGCGGCCTTCAGGTCGAGGTTGTCCTTCGACTTTTTCGACCAGGGCAGCTCCACCATCCATTCGAGATAGGTGCGGACGGTCGCGGACTCCGCGGTGTCGGGATGCATCTTCTCCAGCCGCTTGAGCTGCTTCTCGGTCTCTTTGAGGACCTTCTCCGGCATCTTGGCTTCTTTGACGCGCTTGCGGAACTCGGCGATCTCCTCCGTCCGCTCGTCCAGCTCGCCCAGTTCCTTCTGGATCGCCTTGAGCTGCTCCCGCAGGAAATACTCGCGCTGCGTCTTGTCCATCTCGCCCTTCGCCTGGGCCTGGATCTTCTGCTGCATGGACAGCACGTCGATTTCCTTCGAGAGGATCTCGCTCACGTTGCGCAGCCGTTTCACCGGATCGGTGATCTCGAGCACCGCCTGCGTCACCTCCACCTTGAGGCCGAGGTTCGAGGCGACCATGTCGGCGAGCCGGGCCGGATCTTCCAGGTTCTCGATGACGACCATCACGTCGGGGATCAGCACCTTGCCCAGGCTCACGATCCGCTCGATCTGCTCCTTGACCGTGCGCATGACCGCTTCGGTCTCGAGCGTCGAGCCGGTGACCTTCGTTTCGGGCAGCTTGTCGATCCGGACGGAATAGTAGGGCTCGGTCTGGATGTAGCTGGAAATCTTGGCTTTGGAGATGCCTTGGACGAGGATCTTGATGCGCTCGTCCGGCAGCTTGAGCATCCGCATGATGATGCCGACCGTGCCGATCGTATGGATGTCGTCCGGCGTGGGGTTTTCCACGTCCAGCGCTTTCTGGGTCGCGAGGAAGATCATGCGGTTTCCGGCCAGCGCCGCTTCGATCGCCTTGATCGACATGTCCCGACCGACGAAGAGGGGAAGAACCATGTAGGGGAAGACGACGATGTCGCGCACGGGAAGCAGCGGCAGCTGCTCGGGAATCTCGACGTTCTGCGGCGGCGTCAGGTCTTGCTCGATTGAATCGCTCATGGATGTGGTCTCATCGTCCTGTGCGGTCTAGGCTAATGGTAGCTCAGGTCTGGTGAAGCAATCGGCGGCGCGGTCAGGCCTTGTGGGCGCGGGGGCGGCGCTGTCCCTTCTGGGGCGTCATCCGCGCGTGAAGGTAGTCGGTGAATTCCGAGCCGAGCGCGGGGTTCTTCAACGCGAACTCCACCGTCGCGATGAGGAAGCCCAGCTTGTCGCCGGCGTCGTACCGTTGCCCCTGGATTTCCAAGGCGTACATCGGCTCGGCGCGTGCCAGCTCCTTCAAGGCGTCCGTGAGCTGGATTTCGCCGTTCTTGCCGGGTCTGGTCTTTCGCAGGATCGAAAACACTTCCGGGGGCAGCACGTAGCGGCCGATGACCGCGAGGTTCGACGGCGCGTCCGACGGCGACGGCTTCTCGACCACGTCGAGCACCCGGTGCAGGCCGCCCGCGAGCCTGCCGGGAGACACGATGCCGTAGCGGTTCACTTCCTGGTGCGGGACTTCCTGGACGCCGAGCACCGCGCCGTTCCGGCGCTTGAAGGTATGGATGAGTTGGGCCAGTCCCGGGACTTGGGCGTCGATGATTTCGTCGCCGAGGATGACGGCGAACGGCTCGTCGCCGATCAGCCGCTGGGCGCAGAGCACCGCGTGCCCCAGGCCGAGCGCTTCGGGTTGCCGGACGTAGCAGAAATTGGCCAGATTGGAAATGTGCCGCATCTGGCTGAGCAGCTGGGCCTTGCCGTTGCCCTTGAGGTTTTCTTCCAACTCAACCGAACGGTCGAAATGGTCTTCGATGGCCCGCTTGCCCCGGCCCGTCACGACGATGATGTCCTCGATGCCGGAGGCGACGGCCTCTTCCACCGCGTACTGGATCAGCGGCTTGTCGACAAGCGGCAACATCTCCTTGGGCGAGGCCTTGGTGGCGGGGAGGAACCTGGTGCCCATTCCGGCGGCCGGAATGATGGCCTTGCGGACGTTCGAGCGCGACATGAGTTGATAGTATGTGATGGGGTAGGTGAAGTCAAGAAATGCATTATCGACGCGGACCGCGTGCCGTGAGGACTCGACCGGCCAAAACCGCTTTACATTGAAATACTTGCTTCATATAATCCATCAGTTTTGCGCGGAACGTTCGTGAGGGTGCGTCTGCGTCGAGTGCATCGGTCTCTCACGTCAATTTACCTTCATGGCCGCCGTCAGCAATGGTTCCGGATCTACGTTGCCTGCGACGGAAGCCCCGACACAGGTTGTCGTTTCACGTTCGAGCCGGGTGGAGTGCGCGCTTCTCGCGTCGACCGTTTATGCATGGAGCACCACATCAGTGAGGGAGGGGCTCGCAGCCGATTTATCCTGGCTCGTGGTCGTGCTGGTCGCTCTGCTGTGCGGCGTCGTGCTGGCGGTCGAAGCGCTGGCCCAGTCGAACGGGATCAAGGTTTCGTCGATCGACATCCGCGGGAACAAGAAGATCGAGCTCCAGGCCATTGCCGGCCGGCTCACGCTGAAGGTCGGTGATCCCTACACCCCGGAGAACGTCCGCGGCCAGATCAAGATCCTGTACGACACCGGCTACTTCGAGGACGTGCAGGTCGAGACGGAATCCATGCCGGACGGGATGGGGCTCACGTTCCTGGTGCGTGAGAAGCCGTTCATCACGGAAATCGTCTTCGACGGCAACGACGAGCTGTCCGACGACAAGCTGAAGGAAAAGATCACCATCAAGAACCAAGCGTTCCTCGACCAACAACAGGCCAAGGAAAGCGCCGAGAAGATCCGTTTGGCGTATCAAGAAGACGGGTTTTTCGATTGCCAAGTCATTCCCGTCGTGCAAACCCTCGACGAGGACCGCAAGCGGCTCACGTTCTTCGTCAAGGAAGGCGAGAAGGCCAAAGTGAAGACGGTGAACTTCGAAGGCCTTCGCGCGGCGACCAAGGAAGACATGTTCAAGGTGATGGCGACCCGGGAATGGGTGCCGTGGTACGGCCTGCTCACCCAGCTCAAGCTGCCGTCCTTTCTCTCCGACGCCGGGGTGCTGAAGCGGGAGGAAATGAACAACGACGTCGAACGCATCAAGGAAATCCTGCTCAACCGCGGCTATCTCAACGCCCAGGTCGGCCTGCCGGCGGTCGATCTGAGCGAGGACAAGAAATGGTTCACGGTGACCTATCCCATCATCGAAGGGGAACCGTTCACGGTGGCCGAGGTCGGCTTCCGCGGCAACACGGTGTTCGAGGAACCGGAGCTGCGCGAGAAGCTGAAGATCAAAGAAGGGGAAATTTTCCAGCGCCAAAAGATCCGTGACGAGATCTCCCGGCTCACCGACCTGTACGGCGGCAAGGGCTACGCCTTCGCCGACGTCATTCCCAACGTCACGCCCAATCCGGAAGAGCGGACCGCGGTCATCACGCTGAACATCAGGGAAGGCGAGATGATGCGGATCCGGCAGATCAACGTGAACGGCAACGAGAAGACCAAGGACAACGTCATCCGGCGCGAGCTGCGCGTGGACGAGCAGGACGTCATCGACACGCCGTCCCTGAAGCGCAGCTTCCAGCGGCTGAACAACCTCAACTTCTTCGAAACCGTCGAAATCCTCCCCCAGCAGGTGGACGCGGACAAGGTGGACCTCAACGTGCGGGTCAAGGAGAAGGCCACCGGACAGTTCAGCGTCGGCGGCGGCTTCAGCACCTTGGACCGCCTCGTGGCCATCGCCGACATCACGGAAGGCAACCTGGGCGGCAACGGCTGGATGGGCCGGATCCGCGGCCAACTCGGCCAACAGCGTACCCTCGGCCTGATCACGTTCCGGAACCCCTACCTGAACGATTCGCTCACGTCCATGCAGCTGGACATCTTCCGGAGCATGACGAACTACATCACCTATTTCGAGCGAAAGGCCGGCGCGAGCATCACGTTCGGCCGGTGGCTTTCGGAGTACGTCACCGGGAGCTTCAGCCTCGTGGCGGAGCAGCTCAACTTCAGCGATCCGACGCCGGACGCCCCGGAACTGGTCCTGCAGCAGTTGGGCACCCAGACGACGACGGGATTCCGCACCTCGCTGGCCCGCGATACCAGGGACTATTTCCTCGATCCGCGGACCGGGTGGCGCACGAGCGTCGGCTTCGATCTGGGTACGCCGTATCTGGGCGGCACCAACAACTTCCTCAAGTACTACCTGGATGTGATTAAATACACCCCGTTGCCCATGGACACGCGATTCTCCTTCCATGTGAGGTACGGCGCCGCCGAGGGTCTCAACGGCAAGCCGATTCCGTTGACGGAACGGTTCTTCGTCGGAGGCATCAACACGATGCGCGGCTTCGTCTTCGGCCGGGCGGGGCCCGTGACCGAAAGCGGATCGCTGTTGGGCGCCGCGCGGGAGCTGATTTTCAACAACGACTTCATTTTCACGATCTCGTCGGAGGCCAAGTTGAACGGCGTCATCTTCTTCGACTACGGGAAAGGTTTCGACGACGGCGAATCGGTGTCGTTCGATCTTCGGCCCACCGCCGGCCTCGAAGGGCGATGGATCTCGCCGTTCGGTCCGTTGCGCGCGGCCTACGGTATCAATCTCGATCCCAGGCCGGGCGAGCGAAAAGGAGTGTTTGAGTTCACCATCGGCTCATTGTTCTAGCCCGCATTATTCACGAAGGTTCGTGGCGAAACGGGGGAGATGCCGTGCGAGACGGCGCGTGGAGCCCCAAGGGAGCTCGGGGACTGACACCCTTCCCCGCGTCTGCGCGCGGTGTCCGTCCCCTTCCGAAGCGGGACAGGCACCGTCGCAGACGACGGAGCCGTCCCCAAACGGGGCATCTCCGCAGTTGCAGTAGAATCTTCCGAGAATAATGCCTGCTAGACGGGAAGGAACACGATCTATGCCTTGGAACCCTCATAGGCTGTGGCTGGTTGCCGCGCTCGGGCTGATGCTCTGCATCAATGCCGGCTGTGCCAGCACGAAAATCGAAGGACGAATCGGCCTGGTCGATCCGGCCCGACTGCTCAACGATTCCAATGCCGGGAAGAAGGCCAAGGACACCTTGACCACTTTTTCCAAGAGCCGCCAGGCGCTGATCGAAATGGATGAGAAGGAACTCCGGCGGATGGAAGAGGATTTCATCAAGCAGGCGAGCGTACTGAGTCCGGCGGCCAAGGGCGAGCGGGAGCAGGCTTTCCGGCGGCGCATGGCGGAGTATCAGCAAAAGGCCGGAGAGTTGAACCGCGAGGTCCAGGAAAAGCAGAAGGACGTGCTCGACGGATTTCGGGACAAGGTGGAGATCGTGGTCGGCAAGGTGGCCAAGCGGCACGGTCTCCAAATCGTGATCGACAAGGGCAAGGGCGGGCCGGCTCTCTATGGAGAGCCCGAGTTGGACATCACCAACGAAGTGATCGAAGAATTCAACCGCGAATACCCGTGAGCGGCGTGACGAGCGTGAGGCGGGTGAGCAAGAGGAGGAGCATCGCATGAGCACCGGATTGGGCAAACTATTGACCGTGGTGGTCGCGGCCGTGGCGGCCGCCGCGCCGGTCTGGGCGGCCGAGTCGTTGCGGGTAGCCGTGATGGACCAGCAGGCCGTCATCGAAAAATCGAAAGCGGGCAACCGCGCGCTGGATGAGCTGAAGGCCTATTCCGCGACCCGGCAGAAGATCATCAATTCGGACGACCAGGAATTGAAGGAGCTGGAGCAGTCGATCCAGGATCCCAACCTGAGCGATCAGGCCAAGCAGGAAAAGCAGACTCAATTCCAGGCGAAGATCGAGGCCTACCAGCGGCGATTGGCCGACTTCAACCGGGAGATCCAGCAGAAGCAGCGGGAGACGGTCGCCGAATACGCCAAGAAAGTGGAAGCCGCGGCCCGCGTCGTGGCGCAGCGCGAAGGCTACATCGCGATCCTCGACAAGGGCAATGAGGCGGCGATCCGGATCGTCATCTACAACCACCCGGCGCTGGACCTGACCGACCAGGTGGTGAAGGAATTCGACAAGCAGAATAAATAGGGATGAAGCGATTGTGCAGGAGGGGCGGCGACCGCGCTCCGGGCCATGCGAACCCTCGCATGCCGCGGGCGAGACCCGTCATCTTTTCCGTCGAAGGGGGATGGGGGAGCGAGGTCGGAGAATCGAACATGAGGCGAAGTAACTATCCGCTCGCATGTGATCGAAGCGAGCGGCTCAAGCAAAGCTTAGTATGGAGGTCTCGACGATGTCCGTGATGGAACAGGCCGACATTCAAGCGCTCTTGCCGCACCGGTATCCGTTTCTCTTGGTCGACCGCGTGCTGGAGCTGGATCCGGATCGGCGGATCGTGGGAATCAAGAACGTCACGGTCAACGAGCCGTTTTTTCAGGGGCATTTTCCCGGCCGGCCGGTGATGCCCGGAGTGCTGATCCTCGAGGCGATGGCGCAGGTCGGCGGGCTGCTGGCGTTCAAGTCGATGGGGCAGAGCAAGCGGCCGGTGGTGTACCTCACCGGCGTGGACGGAGCGAAGTTCCGCAAGCCCGTCGTGCCGGGCGACCGGCTGCGGTTCGAGATCGACGTGGTGAAGAAACGGGCGCCGTTCTGGAAGATGCAGGGCAAGGCGTTCGTGGAGACCGAGCTGGTTTGTGAAGCGGAAGTGACCGCCATGGTGACCGAGGAGCAGGCGCCGACGTGAATCGTTCCACGTGCGTCAGGAAGCCGGGACTCAGCCCGTGCGTGATCAGGAATGTACGAGTGACGATCAACGTTGACTGGAGGTAGCGCGTGCAGATTCATCCACAAGCCATCGTTCATCCCAAGGCAAAACTGGCCGACGACGTGGTCGTCGGCCCTTTCTGTGTCGTCGGCGAGCACGTGACCATCGGAAAAGGCACGACGCTCTTTTCCCACGTCAGCGTCGAAGGGTGGACGCAGATCGGCGAACGCTGCGAGCTGCATCCCTTCGTCTCGGTCGGAGGGCCGCCGCAGCATCTGCAGTACAAGGGGGAGCCGACCCGGGTCGTGATCGGGGACGACAACATCCTCCGCGAATACGTCACCGTCAACCGGGCCACCATGCAGGGAGGGGGCGAGACGACGCTCGGTTCCAAGAATTTTCTCATGGCCTACGTGCACGTGGCGCACGATTGCCATCTGGGGAGCCATCTCATCCTGGCCAACGCGGCGAGTTTGGCCGGCCACATCACCATCGGCGACCATGCGATCATCGGCGGCCTGAGCGGGATCCACCAATTCGTGCGCATTGGAGCCTATTCGATGGTCGGCGGCTGCTGCGCGCTGGGGCAGGACCTGCCGCCCTTCATGCGGGCCGCCGGCGGCTACCGCGCGCGGATGTACGGCCTCAACTCCGTCGGCCTCCGCCGGCACGGCTTCTCGGCGGACCGGATCGCCGTGCTCAAGCGGGCCTACGACTTGTTGTTCCGGTCCGGCCACCGGACCGCCGAAGCCGCGAAGCTCGCGAAGGCGGAGTTCAACGATCAGCCGGACGTCATGACCGTGCTGGCGTTCCTGGAGGGCACCAAGCGGGGCATCTGCCGGTCGGTGGTCCATGACCAGGAGCCGGAGGACATGTGACCAAGACGCCCGAACTCCGGAACGGCGAGCGACTCGGTCTCATCGCCGGCAACGGCCGCTTTCCGATCATTTTTGCGGACAACGCCAGGAAGCTCGGTTATCAGATCTCCGCCGTCGCGCACGAGGGCGAAACGGATCCCGCGCTGGCCGAGCACGTGGACCGGATCCATTGGATCAAGATCGGGCAGCTCAACAAACTCATCAAGGCCTTTCAGGGCGACCAGGTGCGTCAGGCGGTCATGCTGGGGGGCATCAAGAAGACCCACGTCTTTACGACCGTGCGGCCCGATTTCCGCGCGCTGGCGCTGGCCGCCAGGCTCGCCCTTTGGAAGGACGACGACATCCTGCGCGAGATCGCCAAGGAGCTGGAGCAGGAAGGGATCACCATTTGCGAATCGACCTTCGGTCTCGACGGCATCCTCGCTGAAGCGGGTACTCTGACCAAGCGGGAACCGGACTCGAAACAGTGGGAGGATATCCGCTACGGATGGGACGTCGCCCAGCAGATCGGCCTGCTGGATATCGGCCAGTGCGTGGTCATCAAGGACCGGGTCGTCGTGGCGGTCGAGGCGGTCGAGGGAACCGACGAAGCGATCAAGCGGGGCGGACACCTGGCGAAAGAAGGGGCCGTCGTCGTGAAGCGGTGCAAACCGCAGCAGGACTTGCGGTTCGACCTGCCGGCCGTCGGCCCCCGGACGATCGAGGTGATGGCGTCGGTCAAGGCCTCCGTGCTGGCGGTGGAAGCGGGCCGGACGATCCTTCTGGACCGCGAGCAGATGTTGCAGCAGGCGCAGAAGTCCCGCATCGCCGTCGTCGGGCTGTCGACGGCGGGACCGAATGGAGGCGAGCAAACGACATGACCCCGTTGCGGGCCGGCGTGATCGGCGTGGGGCATTTGGGGCAGCATCACGCGCGTCTCTATGCGGCGATTCCCGGTTCACAGCTGGCCGGCATCATGGATCTCTCGCCCGACCGGGCGAAGGCCGTCGCGGACAAGCTGGGCACGAGAGTGTTTCCCGACATCGGTGAGTTGCTTCCCCACGTCGACGTCGTGAGCGTGGCCGTCCCGACCTCGGCGCACCATGCGGTGGCCAAAGCCTGTCTGTCTGCCGGCAAGCACGTACTGGTTGAAAAACCGATCGCCGTGACGTCGGCGGAGGCCCGGGAGCTGGTCCGGCTGGCCAAGGAGCGGGGCCTCTGCCTTCAAGTGGGGCACAGCGAGCGGTTCAATCCTGTCATGCAGGTGATGCGGCCGCACATCGGCCGGCCCGCCTTCGTCGAATGCCACCGGCTCAACAGCTTCAGCGAACGGGGCACCGACGTGGACGTGGTGCTCGATCTGATGATCCACGATCTGGACATGGTCCTGTCGTTCGATCCCGGGCCGGTGGAGGAAGTGCGGGCGGCCGGTGTGCCGGTCCTGTCGTCCACCGTGGACATCGCCAACGCCAGAATCCAGTTCAAGGGCGGCTGCGTCGCCAACCTCACCGTCAGCCGGGTCTCGACGAACAAGATGCGCCGGTTCCGCGTCTTTCAGCGGGACAGCTACGTGTCGATCGATTTCCAGACGCGCCAGGGCATGGTGTGCCGCCGGGAACAACAGGGAGGACCCAGGCCTTCGATCGTCGTCCAGCAGATGCAGGGAGGGGACGAGGAGCCGCTGAAGCTGCAGCTGGCGTCCTTTCTCGAGTCCGCGAGAACCGGCGCTCGCCCGGTCGTGTCCGGGGAAGACGGCGCGCTCGCCCTGGAATTGGCGCACCAGGTATTGAAAGCGATCGAATGGTTCACGCAACGCCATTCCGGGCAGGAGTAACAGAGAGGGGTAAAAGGGGGTACCGAGGATAAAGGGGTAAGGGGGTGCCCGGGTTAGCCCGTTATCCCTCTATCCCATTATCCCGATATCCCTTCAAGACATGCCGCGTATTTTGATCGTGACCGGTGAAGCCTCCGGAGATCTGCATGGAGCCAATCTGGCCAGAGAGATCCTTTCGCTGGATCCCTCGGCGCAGCTGGTCGGCATCGGCGGCGCCGGCATGAAGGCCGCGGGTGTCGCGCTGATCCCGGGGGTGCCGCAGCTGGACGTGATGGGCTTGGTCGGCCTCTCCGCGGTGCGGGCGATCGTCCAGCGGATCCGTGCGATCAGGCGCGTGCTGCGTTCCGAACCCTGGGATCTGGTGGTGTTGATCGACAATCCCGCCTTGAACCTTCATTTTGCGCGGGTGGCCAAGGCCGCCGGACAGAAGGTGCTCTATTACATCGCCCCCCAGATCTGGGCCTGGCGGCCGCGCCGGATCAAATGGATCCAGCGGCGGGTCGATCACGTCGTGGTGATCCTGCCGTTCGAGCGGGAGATCTATCGCCGGGCCGGCGTCCGCTGCACCTACGTCGGACATCCGCTGCTGGATGCGGTGGCTCCCCGTTACGATCGACCGGCGTTGCGCGGGCGGTTCGGCCTTGACCAGGAGGTTCCGGTCGTCGGCCTCCTGCCGGGCAGCCGGGTCGCCGAAGTCGAACTGCTCATGCCGGTGCTCTTGAAGACGGCGGCCGAACTTCTCGCCCGCAATTCAAAGACGCAGTTCATCCTGGCGCAGGCTGCGTCGATCGAGGACGCACTGATCAGGGAACGGCTGCACGGCAGTCCCGTCCCGGTGACCGTGGTCCGGGACCAGGCCAGCGAAGTCATGGCGGCTTCGGATATATTATGGATCGCCTCCGGCACCGCGACCCTGCAGGCGGCCGTGGTCGGAACGCCGATGGTGCTGCTGTACAAGACCACGCGGACCACCTATTGGCTGGCGCGTCGCCTGATCAGGGTCAAGTGGATCGGCCTGGTGAATCTCATCGCCGGCCGCTCGGTAGTTCCGGAGCTCATCCAGGATGAGGCAACGCCCGAACGGTTGATCCGGGAGACCGACCGGCTGCTGAACGATCGAGGGGCGTACGACGAGATGAAAGACAGTCTGCGGCAGGTGCATCTCTCGTTGGGAGAGCCGGGCGCGTCCAGGCGGGCCGCCCAGGTGGTGTTGGACGAATGTCGAGCCTAGACCGGTTCATGCGATTGGTCCGCTATCTCAAGCCGTACCGGCTGCGGCTGGTCGCGGCCTTCGTCTGCTCCGCGCTCGTCGCGGTGTTTTCCGGCGCGTACGCCTGGCTGGTGAAGCCGGTGCTCGACGAGATCTTCATCAACAAGAACCAGGGGCTGCTGCTCGCATTGCCGCTCGCGCTGTTCGTCGTGTCGGTCCTCAAGAGCGCGTTCAACTACGGCCAGAACTACCTCATGAACTACGTCGGCAACCAGGTGATCACCGACATCCGCCAGGAACTCTTCGGGAAGATGATCCGCCTGCCGGTCGGCTATCACGACGCGAATACGTCCGGGCGGCTGGTCTCGCGCGTCGTCAACGACGTGACGCTCATGGCCAACGCGGTGGCCGGGGTGTTGAAAGACATTTTCCAGCAGGGGCTCACCTTCCTCGCCATGCTCGGCGTGATCTTCTACCAGAATTGGCAGCTGGCCGGGCTGTCGATCGTCGTCGTTCCGCTCGCCGTCGTGACCATGGTGCGCATGGGCAAGCGCCTGCGCGCGCTCGCGGCCAGCGGCCAAGAGCGGATGGGGGACATGGCGTCCACGCTGCAGGAGACGCTGGCGGGCATCCGCATGGTCAAGGCCTACGGTCGCGAGGAAGCGGAGGCGCAGCGGTTCAGGGACAGCAACAAGGCGTTCCTGAACACCACGATGAAGGCCATCCAGGTGTCCTCGCTCGGCTCGTCGCACATGGAAGTGATCGGCGTGGTCGGCGTCGCGGCGATCGTCTGGTACGGCGGCTATCTCGTCATCAACGGCGACATGACGCCCGGCTCCTTCTTTTCCTTCCTGACGGCGATGTTCATGGCCTACACGCCGATCCGGAGGCTGTCCGGGTCCAACAATACGATTCAGCAGGCGCTGGCGGCGGCCGAGCGGGTCTTCAGCGTCATCGATCTCAAGACCGAACAGGAAATCGAGAGCGGCCGGCTCGTGCTGCCGCCGATCAGCCAGTCGGTGGTGTATCAGGACGTCACGTTCCATTACGAGGGCCAAAGCGTGCCGGCCCTCGCCGACATCGACCTGACCATCCGCGCCGGCGAGATGGTCGCCGTCGTCGGCAGCAGCGGGAGCGGCAAGACCACGCTCGTGAATCTGCTGCCCCGCTTCTACGAACCGACGGCCGGCCGCATCCTCATCGACGGCATCGATATCCAGTCCTATACGCTGGCGTCGCTTCGCGCGCAAATCGGCATCGTGTCGCAGGACGTCGTCCTGTTCGACGATTCCGTCCGCACCAACATCGCATTCGGACGTCGGGACGCCGCCGACGAGCAGATCGCGCAGGCGGCCAAGCAGGCCTACGCGCACGATTTCATCGAGCGGCTGCCCCAGGGCTACCGGACGGTGGTCGGAGAGAAAGGCGTCAAGCTCTCGGGCGGCGAACGGCAGCGGCTGGCCATCGCCCGCGCGATTCTCAGGGATCCTCCCTTGCTGATTCTCGACGAGGCGACCTCGGCGCTCGACACGGAATCGGAGCGCGTCGTCCAACTCGCCCTGACAAACCTCATGCAGAACCGCACCACCGTCGTGATCGCGCACCGATTGTCCACCATTCAGCGCGCGGACCGCATCGTCGTGCTCAGCCGGGGCACGATCGTCGAGGTCGGCACCCACGAGGAGCTGCTGCGCCGCGGGGGCCACTATCAACGGCTCCACGCCCTGCAGTTCCAGGACGTGCCCCATGAGTAGCGCCGCGGGCAAGCGGCTCGAACGCTGGTTGAAACTGTCGGTGCTGCCGCCTGTCGGCGCCTGGGGCATCCGTTGCCTCGGCCGGTCCATGCGCATCGAGAGCAAAGGGCATGAAGTCGCCGACGATCTGTACCGGGAAGGCCAGCGCGCCATCTTCGCGTTCTGGCACGCGCGCCAGCTGCTGATGCCGTTCGCCTACCGCGGCGAGCGGGCATACGTGCTCATCAGCCAGCATCAGGACGGGGAGATCATCGCGCGCATCGTCGAGCGTTTCGGCTTCCTCGCCGTAAGGGGCTCGAGCACCAGAGGCGGCGTGGAGGCGCTGCGCGAGCTGATCCGTTTGGGCCGTTCCGGCCTCGATCTGGTCGTGACGCCGGACGGGCCGAAAGGGCCGGCGCAGGTGGCGAAGATCGGCGTCATCCAGTTGGCCAGGGCGACCGGGTTGCCGATCGTGCCGATCACCGCGGCCTGCTCAAAAAAAAACTCTTCGCGAGCTGGGATCGGTTCATGGTCCCATGGCCAGGCGCGCGCGGACTTTTTCTTTGGGGCAGCCCGCTTTGGGTGCCCCGCACGGCCGGCCCCGAGGAGCTTGAAGCGAAGCGGGTGGAGCTGGAAGACGCGCTGAACCGGCTCACCGTCGAAGCGGACGACACCATGGCGCCGCGGCCCGAAAAACCGTGAGCGCGCCGGTTACGGCTCAGCCGCACCGAAAACCTGTCCAGACTGCCATGTGGTACCTCCTCTACAATGCCGTGCTCCTGCTCGCCGCACCGGTCATCCTCTGCCTGCTGCTCGCCAAGAAGCGTTGCCGGCGCGGGCTGCCGCAGCGGTTCGGGCTTACCCAACCGCCGATCCGGCCGGACGGACGGCCGCTCGTCTGGATCCATGCGGTCTCGCTGGGCGAAGTCGTCGCGGTGACGCCGCTCGTCAAGGAACTGTCCCGCCGGCATCCCGACCACCGGTTCGCCGTCTCGACCGTCACCGAGACCGGCCGCGAAGCGGTGGAGCAGCGGCTGCGCGGGGTGGCGGAGCACTGTTACGCGCCGCTCGATTTCCCGTGGGCGGTCTCGGGCATGATCGATCACTTGCGCCCGGTGCTCTATCTGTTCGTGGAAACCGAGCTCTGGCCCAATTTGCTGCGCAGCCTGCACCGGTCCGGCGTTCCTACGGTGCTGGTCAACGGCCGGCTGTCGAGCCGGTCCTTCGCCCGCCAGCGGTGGGAGCCGGTGCGGTCGTTCTACCGCTCGATGCTCGAAACGCTGAGCCTGTGCCTGATGCAGTCGGACCGGGATGCGGAACGCATC
>DAOLIU010000086.1:0-9217 GCA_035328385.1 Nitrospira sp.
GGTCTTCAGAGACCGGCCAGCCATGGAGTACAAGGTCTAGACACGATTAGTTATCGTTGACCTTGTCGCGATACTTCTCCCGATACTTGCGGCCGGTGATGTCGCGCAGCAATTCATGCGCCATCAACACAGGCTCCGTATAGGATTCCTTCTGTTGAGCGTCCATTCGTCTTCACCTCCTTTCAAGTGTTAAGAGTCCCTCGTGACCCAATTGGGTCACGAGAGCCAGAAGATCGTCGGCAATGCGCTCGGGCGCCGCGTCGTATCTGGCGCACAGCCCTGCATGAATGTCCCGCAGCGATTCGTTGCCGGTACAGCGCTCCCATACGGCGGATCCCACTCGATTGAGCGTGTAGTACCGTCCGCTGGTGAAATCCAGCAGCACGGTCTCCCCGTCCAAGGTCGTGCCCTGCACATTGGCGCTTGGACGCGGGATCGCCGCCATCACCTCCGGGCGCTTGCCCTGGTTTCCGCGTTCGACCTGCTGCCGCTCCTCCTCGCTGAGCAGGGCGCGGGCGGCTGCGGCCAATTGTTCCGTTCCGGCGGAGCCGTCGACGTGCGTCTGCTCCGCGTCATCCCCCGCCACGTCCGGTCTCAAGTCGGCTGTAATGAACGGCTGTCTGCTCATGATCGACGTTCCTCCTTTTCCGCCTCGCGCACATCCCATGGTCAGCGGGCTCCGCTTCGCTCTTCTGCTATCGGCGTCATCCGTCTCCGTCTCGTCATGTCCCACCTCAGGCGGTTCCCGCGCAGAGCAGGTCGGCCAGGGCATCGCCGATCCGCTGACCGGTATGATTCTCGAACAGCGTAAACGCGGGGCTCGTGTTCACTTCGAAGCAATAGTAGGCGCCGTCCGGCGTACGGCGAAGATCGATCCCGCTCAGGCTCAATCCGATCCCGTCGACGAGATCCAGGCAGCGCGCGTGGATCGCAGGAGGCAACTCGACGGCCCGCATGCTGCGGCGGCCGCCCCCGTCTTCCGCGTACCGATAGTCCACGCCGTCGGACACCACCTCGGTCGCGAAGAGCCGTTCTCCGACCGTATGCACGCGCACGTCCATGCCGGGAATCATTTCCTGGAACTGCGTAGGGCAGTCTCGTATCAGGTCGAGACGCGAGAAATCGTCCGGGGTCAGCCGCTTCACGATCGATCGTTCCGAGCTGATCGACTTGTAGATGACGCGACCGCGGCACTCATCGTAAAAGGCACGGGCCTCTTCCGGCACCATCGTGATCAGGCTTTTGGGAATTCGAAAGCCGTACCGTTCTATCAGCTGCAGCTGATAGGGTTTCGACATATTGGTGTGCGACGCCTGCCTTCGATTCACGACGAGGACCGGCAGGCTCTCCGCGAATTCCCACAGGGAAGCGACGGCCATGTGCGCGGCCCGCGCGGACGTGTCACGACTGGTCATCGCGCGAAGATAGACGGACTCGATGTCGGAGGCGTGGAGAATCCGGTTTCCCAGCCTGATCCGGTCCGAGACGCGGCCGTCTTCGATCGACCACGACAGATTCCACGTGTCGCCGTCGGAATCCGGATGGACCAGCATCAATTCAGCGTTCCGGACCGCCAGTCTGGCACAGACGTTGGCCAGCACCGGATCCGCCATCGGTCCCACGAGCAGAATCATAGAAAGCCGTGCTCCTCTGTTCCGACAAACAATCAGCAAGACGCTGCACGAGTCGACGCTGCACCGCCCGGGTGCAGCGCCAATAGTTGGGGGCACCGTTCACGTCAAGACAGTAGATCCGCCCCTCGGCAGTGACCACCACGTGACATTCGGCAAAGGTCAAACCCAACGCGCGGACCAGATCCACACAACGCCCGGTCGGAAGTGCCGACAGGTCGGCGGTATGCGGCGACGCTTCCTCGTCCGCGTGAAGAATGGTCGCGGCCGCGGCCCCTCCCGCGACATAGACGATCATTCGTTGCCCTCGAGGAATCGCCTGGAGCGAGACGGCATGGCGCTCCATCGCCTGACGGATTTGCTCGATCCCATTCAGCCGGCACAGGGTAAATCCGGGCTCCGCAGACCCCAGCGGCTTGAGGTATGTCCGTTCACTCCAAGCCGAGAATTGCAACACGGCGTCGGCCTGGTCCGACGTATACCGGGCAACCGGAAGATCGAACCCGCAATCGCGCGCGATCCGCGCCAGCGCTTCGCTGCCTCCGAGCAGAGCGGGACGCCCTCCCGGTACCGGGCGGTTGGCCACCGTGCAGGGAAGACCGTTCAAGAAAGCGGTCCACGCCGCCGTGGTTTCATGGACGACGTAGTCACGGTCCTGGGCGGAGAGATCGTCAAGGAGCAGCGGAAGCGGCAGGACCCATTGGACGAATACGCCGCGAATGGCCTCGCACTCAAGAGGTCGTCCGTCGATGACCATCGTGCCCGCCATGGTCGGCGAACCCGCCGCGATCCGCCAATTCAGCCGGATTCTGTCCAGGAGCTCGGCCCGCGGGATCAGGAGCACGTCCAGTCCCCGCCTGCACAATTCCGCGTGTACGAGTGACGCCCAAGGATCGGTCGTATCGGCCAGCACCAGTACCACGATCGAGGATTCTCCCTTCAAGACCGGATCGCCTCGGCTCGGCCTCGCATGCCTTTGCAACGCCGCACCGACTTTTGAGCAGAGTAGGTCAGCACCCGGATTTTTCCTAGCTCCCTGGAAGCTGGGATCCGGCCCTACTTTGGCAGGTCAGTAGTACTGCGTGGAGCGGGACAACCGCACCGTGCGGAGGCACTGTTTCAAGGCCGTTCAGAAAGATGTTCGGGAAATTGGAGGAGACTGGGCGGCGACCGCTTGCCGATCGCGCCAAGTCGTTTGCAGATACGGCCGTTATGCCACGCGCGCCGAGCCTTGAGGAGAAGGTCGGCTGCTGGTCTCATCCTGACTCGCGGCAAGCTCGGGGTACGAGAAGGTCACCGCGTACTGGCGCCATTGCTCGCTCAGTTCGTGAAACGGCTCCCGATCGAGCGTGAGCCACGCGTGACCGTCGAGCGTCGAACCTTCCCGCTTGATCCCGCAGTAAAATCGTACGGGATAGCCGGCGCGCCTGGCCAACCAATAGAGAGTCAACGCCCGAGGAAAACAGTTGCCCTTGGTGTTGTAGGGAAATAACTCGAGCCAGCGATCCACGTAATAAATCCTGCGTTCCAACGCGGGGAGATCGCGCCTGGCCGCCACCGCCCCATGGTCCAGCATGTCCAGGACCCGAGGCAGACTTCTCCATCTCAGCAAGAACCGCACGGCACACAAGAGCATCCCCGCACCGGCAATCGTCCAGTATTTCGACAACAGCTGGGTCATGACCGGTTCAGTGTAGCAGGGCGGACGGGGAAATCCAGTGTTCGTGCGGTCTGCTGTAACGGACCGTCGAGAGCATTTCGGCATACGTTGCGCCGCCGATGGCTATGGAAAGGATTCGAGTCCGGAATCGGGAATCGTCTGCGAGAAGCGGGAACGGCGGATGTCAGGCGGACGGTTCAAACAGTCCCAGCTGCAGCTCCTCGGCCCTGGTGAAGGAAATCGGATACTTTTCCGTGAAGCAGGCGTTGCAATACTGGGTGGGCGAACCGGGAGCGGACTTCAACATCCCCTCCAAGCTCAGGTAGGCGAGACTATCGGCCGTAATGTATTTTCTGATCTCTTCGATCGAGTGGCTCGAGGCGATCAGCTCCTTCTTGGTCGGCGTATCGATGCCGTAAAAGCACGGCGAAATGATCGGCGGGGAGCTGATCCGCACATGGACCTCCTTCGCTCCGGCCTGACGGATCATTTTCACGATCTTGCGGCTGGTGGTGCCCCGCACGAGCGAATCATCGACGACCACGACGCGCTTGTCCGCCAGAACCTCGGGCACGGCATTCAATTTGACCTTCACGCCGAAATGGCGGATGGATTGTTCCGGCTCGATGAACGTCCGGCCGACGTAATGGTTTCTGATCAGTCCCGTCTCAAATCGGATGCCTCCCCCTTCGGCATAGCCCAAGGCGGCCGGCACGCCGGAATCCGGCACCGGAATCACGATGTCGGCCGGCACCCAGGATTCCTGAGCCAGTTGACGGCCCAGCGCCTTTCTGGTGCCGTAGACCGCACTGGCGCCGTAAATCCTGCTGTCCGGCCTGGCGAAATACACGTACTCGAAGATGCACATGGCCGGATCCACCTGGGCGAAGGGATGATGACTCTCCAACCCTTGATCATTGATCACGACCAGTTCGCCAGGCTCGACTTCCCTGACGTATTCCGCGTCGAGCAGGTCGAACGCGCAGGTCTCCGACGCCACGATCCAGCTGCTCCTGAGCCTTCCGATGCACAGCGGCCGCAGCCCGTGCGGGTCCCGCGCGGCGATCAGACCGTTGTCCGTCATCAGCACGACGGAAAAGGCGCCGCGGACCTGGCTCAACGCATCGATCACGCGCGCCAGGAACGTGCTGGCCCGCGAATGGGCGATCAGATGGATGATGACCTCGCTGTCGGAGGTGGATTGAAAAATCGCGCCGTACGCTTCCAATTCGTGCCGCAAGACTTGGGCGTTGATCAGATTCCCATTGTGTGCCAGCGCCAGGTTCCCGAAGGCGAAGTTCACGATCAGCGGTTGCACGTTCTTCAGGTCTTGCCCGCCGGCGGTCGAATACCGGTTATGTCCGATGGCCATGTGGCCCGGCAACGATTCCAGAACCGACCTGTCATAGATATCCGCGACGAGGCCCATCCCTTTTTGCACGAAGAACTGGTCGCCGTCCCCCGAGACGATGCCGGAGGCTTCCTGCCCGCGATGCTGGAGTGCATAGAGGCCGAGATAGGTAAGATTGGCGGCTTCCTCATGGCCGTAGACGCCGAACACGGCGCATTCGTCGTGGAATTTGTCGGAAGGGACCAGTGGAAGTTCTTTCATCATGTGACTGTTGTCGCTTTAGATCCGGGCTATTCCTGCGTCAACGTCCGTTCCAGCGAGTTTGCCCAGGCTTCGTACAGTTCCGAGACCGGCCGATCGATCGTTTTCGTCGTCGAATGCGCGTCTCTAAGGTAGGCCACGAAGCGCTCGCCGCCGACCCCGCCGATGACCTCGGCCGGCACGCCGCGCTGCCGCGCATGGTCCAGAACGGCCTCCCGATTTGCGGGCTTGGATGACAACACGACTCTCGACTGGCTTTCTCCGAACAGCGCCGCATCGCGCCTCAACCGCCCGACCGGTAATGTTACCACAGCGCCGAGCCTCCGGTCTTCGGTGGAGATGCAGGATTCGGCCAGCGCGACCGCCAAGCCTCCGTCGGAACAGTCGTGGGCCGACTGCACCAGCCCCGCGCGGATCAGGCTCAGGACGCAGTCCTGCAGATGTTGTTCGGCTTCCAGATTCAGAAGAGGCGGGGACCCCTGTTCTCGGGAGTGTACGACCTTCAAATATTCCGATCCGCCGAGATCGTCCCTCGACGAACCGAGCAGGATGATGTCGTCGCCTTCCTGCTTGAACCACTGGGTCATGGAGCGGTCGGCCTCCTCGATCAACCCCACCATGCCCAGCATGGGAGTCGGATAGATCGAAAGCCCGTTCGTCTCATTGTAGAAACTCACGTTGCCGCTGACGATGGGGATCTGCAGGAACTCGCAGGCGTCCTTGAGACCTTCGATCGCCAGCACGAACTGCCACATGATCTCCGGCCGCTCGGGGTTGCCGAAATTCAGACAGTCCGTCAGTCCGATCGGCTCCGCCCCCGAACAGACGAGATTGCGCGCCGCTTCCGCGACCGCCAGCCTCGCGCCTTCGTATGGATGGAGCAGGCAGTAGCGCCCGTTGCAGTCCACGGTCATCGCCACGGCCTTGCCGGTCCCCTTGATCCTGACCACCGCGGCATCCGAACCGGGGCGCACGACGGAGTTGGTGCGAACCATGTGGTCGTACTGCTGGTAGACCCATCGCTTGCTGGCGATCGTCGGCGAGTCCAACAAGGCCAGCAGCGCGGCGTTCGCGTCCTTCACGTCGGGCACCGCATCGTAGTTCAGATTGGCCAGCATATCCTGGTAGGCGGGCGGCTGATGGGGCCGTTCATAGCGAGGTCCCTCGTCGGCCAGCGCCTTGGCGGGGATCTCCGCTACCAGCTTTCCCTGATCCCGCACCCGCAACATTCCGTCGCCGGTCACCCGTCCCACGACCGCAACGTCCAAGTCCCATTTCTTGCAGATTCTGATGCAGTCCTCTTCCTTGCCGGCTTTCGCCACCATCAGCATGCGTTCCTGGGATTCCGAAAGCATCAACTCATAGGGGGTCATGCCGGGCTCACGCCGAGGGACGTTCGTCAGGTCGAGTTCGATGCCGTTGCCGGCCCGCGAGGCCATTTCGCACGAAGAACTCGTCAGCCCGGCGGCTCCCATGTCCTGGATGCCCACCAGCAGATCTTCCGCCATCAATTCGAGGCAGGCTTCCAACAGCAGCTTCTCCTGGAACGGATCCCCGACCTGGACGGTGGGGCGCTTCTGCAACGCTTGATCGTCGAACGAATCGGACGCCATCGTGGCGCCGTGAATGCCGTCGCGACCGGTCTTCGAGCCGAAGTAAATGACGGGGTTGCCGACGCCGGCGGCCGTTCCGCGGAAAATCTTGTCCTTGTGCGCCACGCCGAGGCAAAACACGTTCACCAAGGGATTCAGGGAATAGATGTCGTCGAACCGCACCTCACCGCCGACGGTCGGCACGCCCATGCAGTTCCCGTATCCCGCGATCCCGGACACCACGCCCCTCATCAGATGGCGGTTCTTGGCCGAGCTCAGCTCGCCGAAACGCAACGAATCGAGCAGCGCGATCGGCCGCGCGCCCATCGTGAAGATGTCGCGCAGGATCCCCCCCACGCCGGTCGCCGCGCCCTGATACGGCTCGATGAACGACGGATGGTTGTGCGACTCCATCTTGAAGACGACGCAGAGGCCGTCCCCGATGTCGACGGCGCCGGCGTTTTCACCCGGCCCTTGCACCACGCGGGGACCGGTCGTCGGCAGTTTCTTCAAATGCACGCGCGAACTCTTGTACGAACAATGTTCCGACCACATCACGGAAAACATCCCCAACTCCGTGAGGTTGGGGTCGCGTCCCAGAATCTCGACGATCTTCTTGTATTCGTCGTCCGTGAGATTGTGCTGGGCGATGAGGTCTTTGGTGATGGGAACGGTCGAAGGTTTCATGATTCCCTACACGTCACACTGACAGCGTTTGTTCTTCAAAATACGGACTTGCTGCCGGGGCGGATCCACAAACACCCTCTGCACGGCTCCACCTGTCGCTTCTTTCTTTGCCAACGGACTGCGATGCCGATAGCCTCGAACCGCCATCTCGTTGACCAGCGCCTCGTGCCGTCCATAGAGCGCCTTCAACTTCCCCTTCCACCGCAACGTCTCCGGATGATGCGCGTAGCCCTTCTTGCGATGGATTAGGACAGACCAAATTGCGTGCAGTTCCCGGTGCTCACCCAGCAAATGGTTCCGGCACAGCTTCTTCGGCGAGATATCCCAAATGCGCATTTTTCACTTAATTCGGTACTTGTGAGATCGATCTCGCTGAATTCCTTTTTTCTTCCGGCTTCTTGACCTGCTCCACGGGCCTGCGAGAGACCTCTACCGTCGCCCATGGGAACGGCCCATTTGCTAGTTATCGATTACCGATGGTGGAGCGAGGACGAATGGGCTGGGCCAGCGGCAGGGCCAGCGGCAGGACCCGCGTCATACCCCTACCATCTTGGGCTGCCTTTTCTTTAACGCCCCCAACATGGACGCAAAGATCATGCGTCCGTCTTCATTTCCCAACAAAGCTTCCGCGCAACGTTCGGGATGAGGCATCATGCCCAAGACGTTGCCTTCGGCGTTACGGATGCCGGCGATCGCATCCAGGGATCCGTTCGGATTCGCCTCCTCGCTGACCGTGCCGTCGGCGGCGCAATAGCGAAAGACGATCTGGGCGTTCGCCTGCGACCCCGCGAGCGTCACCGGATCCGTATAATAACTCCCCTCGGCGTGCGCGATCGGAATCCTGAGCACCTGGCCGGGAGTGCACGCGTTGGTGAAAGGCGTGGCCGCATTCTCGACCCGCACGAAGACGTCTCGACAGACGAAATGCAGCCCGCGGTTCCGCAGCATGGCGCCGGGCAGCAATCCGGCCTCGAGCAGGATCTGGAAGCCGTTGCAAATCCCCAGGACCATTCCGCCCTTCGCGGCAAACTCCTTGACCCCCGTCATGACCGGCGAGAACTGCGCGATCGCCCCGGTGCGCAAATAGTCGCCGTACGAGAACCCTCCGGGAATCACGACCGCATCCAATCCGGCCGGCAGCGCGTCCTTGTGCCAGACCATGGTCACCGTCTGGCCGAGCACGTCTTCGAGCACATGGCGGCAATCGTGATCGCAGTTGCTACCGGGGAACACCACCACTCCGATCTTCATTCCACCCCTCTCACCACCGAGTGTGCATTGAGGCGGGATGTCAGGATTTGGTTTTACTGCGCGCGTCGAACGAGCACAGTTTCATCGTGCGCGTTCCGCGAGCACGAAACCGAATCCTGGCGTCCCGCTCTCACTGTAACTCGTACCGATACTCTTCAATGACCGTATTGGCCAGCAGCTTCTCGCACATCTGTTTCAGCAGGATCTCCGCCTTGGCCCTGTCCGTTTCGTTCAGGTCCAACTCCATGTACTTCCCGACACGGACGTTCGACGCGCTCTGAAAGCCCAACGATTGGAGCGCATGTTCAATCGCCTTCCCCTGCGGATCAAGAATCCCCTGCTTCAACGTGACGTGGACTTTTGCCTTCACGATTGGCTCCCCCGCTCCTCTTCCGCCTTGTTCAAGCCGTCAATGTATCGTCTGATCCGGAAAATGGCGGCGATGGTCAGAATCCCTCCGAGGGCGAGGGCAATGAAGGCCCACCGCCACGGTGAATCCTCCAGCCGATAGGCCATGAGACCGACCACGGCGGCCCACACCAACACCGCCGCCACCAGCCCATAATTCAAAAACCCTCGAAGCATTCTGTCTCTTCTTCGCCTTCCCCCCCAAGTGGAGAGGATCGGCCGGGATTTCCAGGCGGCCTGCACGGAGGCTCGGGCCACCGCACTCCCTGAACCGGCGCGGTCCGTACACCAGACTCTCTTCAGCACCTCCCGATACACCGCCTCCCCTCGGAGGTTAATCAGGAGGGCTGAGTGTTGCGACGCGACATCAGCGGAA
>DAOLIU010000086.1:9317-12126 GCA_035328385.1 Nitrospira sp.
TCCTGATACGCCTCTTCAATCTTCCCCAGATCCTTCCGAAACCGATCCTTGTCCATCGACTCCTTCGTCGTCTGGTCCCAGAACCGGCAGGTGTCCGGAGAAATCTCATCGGCCAGGATGAGCTGCCCGTTGTGCAGCCCGAACTCCAGCTTGAAGTCCACCAGGATCATCCGCCGTTCGCCGAAGAACGGCTGCAGCACGCCGTTCACTTTCAGCGCCAGCCTCCTGATCTCCGCCATCTGCTCGGACGTCGCCAGCTTGAGCAGGCGCACGTGATCGTCGGCAATCAGCGGATCTCCAAGTGCGTCGTTCTTGTAATACCACTCGACGATCGCCGGCTGGATCGGTTCGCCTTCCTTCAATCCCAGCCGCTTGGCCAGACTGCCCGCGACGACGTTCCGCACGACGACCTCGACCGGTACGATCGCGACCTTCTTGGTGAGCATTTCACGGTCGCTCGTGCGCTCGACGAAATGCGTCGGCACACCGTGCTGTTCCAGCAACCGGAACAGCCGTTCCGACACTTTATTGTTGATGACCCCCTTTTCAAGGATGGTCCCGCGCTTCTGCGCATTGAAGGCCGTCGCGTCGTCCTTGAAGTACTGGACGACCTGATCGGGGTCCGGCGTCGTGAAAATCTTCTTCGCCTTGCCCTCATAGATCATGGTGCCGTTGGTCATGACGCCTCGCAATCAGGCCCATCACTGAGCCAAGGTTTCGATGAGTTCATCGAGAGACTTCATCGTGCCGAGCAACGTGGGATGACCGAATCGTCGCGTATACTGAAACTCCTTCACCTTTTCCAACGACAGAATGAGGCTGTGAAAATCCTCCAGCTTCGAGGTTTCGAAGTAGGTGATGAAGTCCAGGTCGTCCAGCCCGCTGGAGTGGTACAGCTTCCGTTTCACGGTCTTGTGATAGGGCAGCGCCGCTTCGGTGTGCTCCTTCATCATGGCCGCGCGCTTCTCCTGATCGAGCGCCCACCATTCGGCGTTTTTTCTGATCGGAATTATGACCGCATAGGGCGTGGATCCCGGTTCGCTGGCGGCCTTGAGATCCGCCTTCATCTGGTCGGAAAACCCCGGGACGTAATTCGCCTTCTTGCTCATCCCGTTCAGAATGCCCGCCTTTCTCAGATATCGTCCCATCGGGCTCGCATGGAGATCGACCAGGAACTTCTGCGAATCTCGCAATTCCGCCGCATGGATTCGAAAGAGAACGTCCGCATCGTCGGACAGTCCGCGGAGGAGATACAGGTCGATCGCGACTTTTTCACGATGCTGTTCGACCACGCCCTTCAAGGCGGTCAGATGGGCGATCTTGGTCGGGGCGTCCAGCTTGCCCCATTCCTCGGCCAGACTGAAGGCGGCAAACGTCCCGTAGATGCCGGGTTCGCTGAGCAACTTCTCGCGATCGGCGGCGGCGTATGACGCCGAAACCCAGACGCCCAGCACGATACACAGCGCGACGACACACACTCCGGCGTGGCGTGATCGAATCATCGGCCTCCTCGCTTTGTATGGTTGCTTCTTCCTCGTCCGCGTCCTCTGAATACCCGACGGAACACCTCGTCGAGGTGCCGCAGATAATAGTGCGGATCAAAACAGGCCGCAATCTCGCTCTTCTTCAAATGCCGGGCGATGAAAGGGTCTTTGGCGGCCAACTCCTGCAACATGCCCGCTCCTTGCCACGACGCCATGGCGTTGCGCTGGACCGCCTCGTACGACTCTTTCCGCTGAGCCCCTTTGGCGACCAATGCCAACAGCAGGCGCTGCGAATAGACCAGCCCTCCGGTCAACTCCAGATTGCGCTTCATTCTTTCCGGATACACCACCAGACCGGCGATCAAATCCGCGACCTTCGTCAGCATATAATCGACGAGGATCGTGCTGTCCGGCATGATGACCCGTTCGACGGACGAATGGCTGATGTCCCGTTCGTGCCACAGCGCGACGTTTTCCATCGCCGCCAAACTGTTCGCCCGCACGAGGCGGGCGAGGCCGCACAGGTTTTCCGACACGATGGGATTTCGCTTGTGCGGCATCGCGGACGACCCCTTTTGGCCCTGGGAAAAATATTCCTCGGCCTCCAGCACTTCCGTCCGCTGAAGATGACGGATCTCCGTGGCGATTTTTTCGATTGTGGCGGCCAGCAACGCCAGGGCCGTGGCATAGGCCGCATGCCGGTCCCGCTGCACCACTTGATTGGAGGCCGGATCGACGGACAGCCCAAGTTTCGAACAGACATACGCCTCGATCTCCGGCCCTTGGTGGGCGAACGTCCCCATCGCCCCGGACAGCTTGCCCACCGCAATGATGCCGCGCACCTGGCGCAGCCGATCCAGGTGACGGCCGATCTCTTCGTACCAGATGGCCAACTTGAACCCGAACGAGATGGGCTCGCCGTGGATGCCATGCGACCGACCGACCATCACGGTCCGCTTGTATCGCAGGGCCTGCCGTTTCAAGACGCCGAGGAATCCTTCCACTCCGTCGAGAATCAGATCGAGCGCCTCGGTCATCTGCACGGCGAGCGACGTATCGACAATATCGGAGGAGGTCAATCCCATGTGCAGGAACCGGTGCTCCGGTCCGACGTCGTCCGCCAGCGATTCCAGGAACGCGATCACATCGTGCTTCGTCACCAGCTCGATTTTCGCGATGCGCTTCACGTTGATCCTGGCCTTCCGGCGGATTCTGGCAGCGGTCCCTCGTGGCGCCTGGCCGGCCCGCTCGAACGCGGCGCAGGCCTGCAATTCCACTTCGAGCCAGATCTCGTACTTGTGCTTGAGATCCCAAATGGCCTTCAT
>DAOLIU010000086.1:12226-14693 GCA_035328385.1 Nitrospira sp.
CGCTTGGCTTCCAACCGCGCTTCGGCGGCCAGTACCTTGTCCAAGACGCCGTTGACGAACTTGGCCGCTTCGTCGTCGCCGAAATCCTTGGCCAACTCGATCGCCTCATTCATCGTCACCTTCGCCGGCACATCGTCGCGCCACAGGAGTTCGTAAATCCCCAGACGCAGGATATTGCGGTCGACCACCTGCATCCGGCTGACCTTCCAATTGGTCGCATAGCGGCCGAGCAGCGCGTCCAATTCGGCTCGATGCTCCAGCACTCCGCGTACTAATTCCTCCGCGAAGCCCCTGACGTCTTCCGTGGCCTCGCATTGGTTCCAGAATTCGTCGAGCCAGACGCCGGGTTTGCCGTGGATGTCGTATTGGAACAGGATCTGGAGCGCCCGTTCACGGGATTGATGGCGGGAACCCATGATCAAGCGGAGCGCCTTCGCGCCGGCCGCCGTACGCCGTTGTGTTTGAGCTTTTCCGCGGACGGTCCGCCTCCGCCTCGCAGGGCCCGCATGACCGTCGCCATCTCGATCGCCGACTTGGCGGCCTCTCCTCCGCGATTGAACTTAGCCGGGTCCGCCCGCTCGATTGCCTGCGCCACCGTATCGGTCGTCAAGACCCCGAAGATGATGGGGACGTCGGCATCCAGCGCCGCCTGGCCGATGCCCCGGCTCGCCTCGCCGCTGATGTAGTCGAAATGCGGCGTATCTCCCCGAATCACCGCCCCAAGACAGATCACCGCGTCGAATCGCTTGGTCGCCGCGAGCGTCCGCGCGATGAGGGGAATTTCAAACGCGCCGGGCACACGCACCACCTCGACGTCCTGTTCTATCACTCCGTGCTTCATCAGGCTGTCCAGACAGGAGGACAACAGTTTGCTGGTCACGAATTTGTTGAACTTCGCGACGACGACCCCGAATTTCAACCCTGTCGCGTTATGGGAGCCTTTCCGAAGCTTCATTCCTTCTTATCCGTCCTCCCTCCAGCACATTCTAACCGTAAGGCAGTCGGCAGGGTTGATCTCGACTGCGGCCGTCGAACGAGCGCCGTTTCATCGCGCGCGTTCCGGGAGCAAAGAGATCACCCTGCCGGCTGCCTCCTCACACCTTCTTGAGAATGTGCCCCAATTTTTTCTTCTTCGTCCGCAGATATCTGACATTGGCTTCACGAGGCTGGATCTCGATCGGCACCCGCTCGACGACGTTCAACCCATAGCCTTCGATGCCGACGATCTTGCGCGGATTATTGGTCATCACTTTGATCGCGTGCACGCCGAGATTTGCGAGAATCTGCGCACCGACGCCGTAAGTTCGCATATCAGGTTTGAAGCCTAACTTCAGATTTGCCTCGACCGTGTCGCTGCCCTGATCTTGTAACCCGTAGGCTCTGATCTTGTTTAACAACCCGATGCCGCGCCCTTCCTGATTGAGATAAAGCACCACGCCGCGGCCTTCCTTCTGAATGATCTCCATCGCCTTATGCAGTTGATCGCGGCATTCGCAGCGGAGCGACCCGAGTGCGTCGCCGGTCAAACAGCCTGAATGCACGCGAACGAGCGTCGGCTCGCCGTTGTCAACACGTCCCTTCACCAGCGCGATGTGCGTGGCGTTGTCGACCAGGTTTTCGAACGCCACGACCTCAAATTCTCCAAACATGGTCGGCAAACGGGCACTGGCACCCCGTTTCACGAAGGTCTCGCGCTGCATACGGTACTCGATCAGCGCCTTGATCGTCACCATCTTGAGCTTGTGCGCCTTGGCAAATTTGGCGAGTTCCGGCACGCGGGCCATGGTGCCGTCCTCGTTCATGATCTCGCAGATGGCACCGGCGGGAGTTAGCCCGGCCAACCTGGCAAGGTCCACCGAACCTTCCGTCTGGCCGGCGCGTTTCAACACGCCCCCCTTTTGCGCCTTCAATGGAAAAATATGACCGGGGCGCGCGAGGTCGGTCGGCTTGGATTTCGGATCGATCGCCACATGGATCGTGGTCGCCCGGTCCGCGGCGGAAATCCCGGTCGTGACACCTTTGCGCGCGTCAATCGACACGGTGAAGGCGGTGCCGAACGTGGCCGTGTTCTCGACTACCTGCTGAGGCAACTGGAGTTCCTCCACCCGTTCCGGCGTCAAGGCAAGGCAGATCAACCCGCGGGCGTGCCTGGCCATGAAATTGACGGCCTGCGGCGTGACCTTCTCGGCCGCGATGACCAGGTCACCTTCGTTTTCCCGGTCTTCGTCGTCCACGAGAATGACGAACCGGCCCTTCTTGATGTCGCGAAGCGCGTCTTCGATGGTGTCGAACGGGGTGCCCATGAATGTTCGTCGCGGGGTCAGATTTTCAACCGAAAATTGAGGAATGAGCCGGTCTCAGCTAACCCTGTTTCAGTCTCAGCTGTCAACGGGAAAAAGGACCTAGGTTCATCCGTTTCGTTGCTGCAACGTCGTCCGCCGATTATACAGGCGCACGCTGGCCCACG
>DAOLIU010000087.1:0-14548 GCA_035328385.1 Nitrospira sp.
CCCAGTGGGTCCCTTTCGCTCCGGGCGAATGGGTTGGACTCCGCCATCCATTTGCGCATTCTCGCTTTACGGTAATGAGGAGAGCATGAGTTTTCTTGAACGGCAGCTGGAAGCGAACATCATTACGACCAATCTCGACGCGGTCGTGAATTGGGCCAGGAAGTCGGCCCTCTGGCCGATGACGTTCGGTCTGGCCTGCTGCGCCATCGAGATGATCGCCAGCGTCTCCTCTCGCTACGACATCGACCGGTTCGGGGCCGGTGTCTTTCGCGCCTCGCCTCGGCAGTCCGATCTCATGATCGTCGCCGGGACCGTCACGCGCAAGATGGCGCCGGTGATCCGTCGCATCTACGACCAGATGCCGGAGCCCCGGTATGTGATTTCCATGGGATCCTGCGCCACGTCGGGCAATCACTACAACAGCTACGCCGTCGTTCAGGGCGTCGATCAAATCGTGCCGGTCGACGTGTACGTCCCGGGCTGCCCGCCCCGTCCCGAAGCGTTGCTCGACGGGCTCCTGAAACTGCAGGAGAAGATTCAGCGGGAAAAAGTGTTCGTGAAATAGCGGTGCGGCGAGAGGATTCTGCCGCGGCCCGGCGGCAGACCCGACGCAGGGTTTCTCATGCAACCACTGATCGAAATGCTCATGACGCGGTTTCCCAAGGCCGTCCTGTCCGTACAGGTGGACACGGAGCGTTCGGAGGTTTCGATCCACGTCGCGGCCGAACACGTGCTCGAATTGAGCCGCTTCCTCCACGACGAGCCGGAGGCGTCCTTCGACCATCTCACGGATATCTGTTCCGTGGACTACCCGGAGGACCAGCAACGGTTCGAAGTCGTCTACCATCTCCATTCCCTCTCAAGGCACCGCCGGCTCCGCCTGAAGGCCCGGCTGTCGGAGGACAACCCGACGATCGCCTCCGTCACACCCGTCTGGAAGGGCGCGGAATTTCTCGAACGTGAAGTCTACGACATGATGGGGATCCGCTTCGCCGGACACCCCGATCTCCGGCGCATTCTCATGCCGGAAGACTATGACGAAGGCTTTCCCTTGCGGAAGGACTTCCCCACGGAAGGGCGCGGGTGGCGCAGCCAATTCGATTTCATTCCCCGGCTGGACGAGCCGCCCTCCGAGTCCGTGGACGGCGAGATCCCCGAGAGCCAAAAGCAGGCTTTCCGAGCCGAGCAGGAGCGACCGAGGTCCCTGCATCGCGAAGAATTGCTGCTCAACATGGGGCCGCAGCACCCAAGCACGCACGGCGTTCTGCGCGTCGTCCTCGAGTTGGACGGCGAGCGGATCGTGAAGGCCACGCCCGATCTCGGCTATCTGCACCGGGGAGTGGAGAAGCTCTCCGAAGGGTTGGCCTACATGCAAATCATCCCTCATACCGACCGGCTCGACTACGTCTGCGCGATGGCCAACAACTATGCCTACGTACGGGCGGTGGAGAAGCTGCTCGGCATCACGATCCCGGAACGGGCGGAATACATCCGGACGATCGTGGCCGAGATGCAGCGGATCATCGGACATTTGTTCTGGCTCGGCACGCAGGCGCTGGACATCGGCGCCATGACGGTGTTTTTCTGGACGTTCCGCGAGCGCGAGGCGCTGCTCGACCTGTTCGAGAAACTCTGCGGCGCGCGCCTGACGTTGAACTACTATCGGATCGGCGGCGTGGACAGCGACTTGACGCCGGAGCTGATCCAGCGGCTCAAGGCCTTCTTGGCGACGTTCCCCGACAAGGTGAAGGAATACGACTCCTTGATCGCGTCGAACCGCATCTGGCTCGGCCGGACCAAGGACGTCGCGGTGATCTCGGCCGAGGACGCCATCAATTTCGGCTGCACCGGGCCGGTGCTCCGAGGATCGGGCGTCGCCTACGACATTCGCAAGACCGAACCGTACGGCGTGTACGACAAAGTCGACTGGGAAGTGCCGATCGGGAAAAAAGGCGACACGTACGACCGGTATTGGGTCCGGATGGAAGAGATGCGCCAAAGCGCCCGCATCATTCAGCAGTGCCTCGATCAAATGCCGCCCGGCGCGATCATGGCGGATGCGCCGCAGTACATTCCCCCGCCGAAACCGCACGTCATGCGCGACATGGAGAGCCTGATCCACCACTTCATCATCTTCACCCAGGGGTTGAAGCCCCCGAAGGCCGAAACCTATTGCGGAACCGAGGCGCCGAAGGGCGAGCTGGGTTTCTTCATCGTCAGCGACGGCTCGGCGCGCCCCTACCGGTTGAAGATCCGGTCCCCTTCGTTCGTGCACATGGGCGCCTTCGACCATATGGCTCGAGGCTATCTGATTTCGGACATCATCACGATTTTCGGCACCTACGACATCGTGATGGGGGAATGTGACCGGTGACGCCGAGGAGCCGGGGGTCCGCGTTGATGGAACGAGGAAGATGTTGAGAGAAAAATATCAGCGAGAGATAGACGACATCTTGTCGCGCTATCCGGTGAAGCGGTCGGCGCTGATTCCGCTGCTGTATCTGGCCCAGCGGGAAGAAGGCTACGTGACGGAAGCGGCGATGACCGAAATCGCCGGCATCCTCCGCTTGACGCCGCCGCAGGTCTATGAAACGGCCACTTTCTATACGATGCTGAATCTCAAGAAGGTCGGCAAGCACCACATTCAGGTCTGCAAATCGCTGATGTGCGCGCTCGTCGGCTCCGACACCGTGATCGGTTGGATCAAAGCGAAGCTGGGCATCGGGCCCGGTGAAACCACGGCCGACGGGATGTTCACCCTGTCCGCAGTGGAGTGTCTCGCGGCCTGCGGAACCGGCCCGATGATGCAGATCAACGACGACTATTACGAACGGCTGACCGAGGAGAAGGTGGACCGTATCCTGGCCGACCTGCGCACCACCGGGTCGAGTTCGCTGAAGAGCGGGCCGTTCATGTGGCCGGAGCCGGCCAAACCGGGAGCGTGAAACGTGACTCGTATCCCGTCGTTCGCAAAACGGAGAGCCGGATGTTCCGTCGCTTCACGCTTCACGAACGACGTTTCACGAGACTAGAGCCATGCCGAAACACGAACTGGTTCTGCTGAAGAACATGTCCCAGCCCGGGTATACGGGGTCGCTCCCGGACTACGAGCGGGCGGGCGGCTATCAGGCGATTCGAAAGGCGCTCGGCAAGATCGCGCCGGCCGACCTCACGGCGCTCGTGATGAAATCCGGCCTTCGGGGCCGCGGCGGCGCGGGTTTCCCCACGGGAGTCAAATGGGGCTTTCTTCCCAAGGATCACCGAGGCCCCCGTTATTTGTGCTGCAACGCCGACGAGAGCGAGCCGGGCACGTTCAAAGACCGGCAGCTGATGGAGCGGGATCCTCACCAGCTCCTGGAAGGCATCGTCCTGGCCGGCTATGCGATCGGAGCCGAATCGACCTACATCTATATCCGTGGGGAGATGGTCCTGGGCTCGAGAATCCTGGAGCGCGCGATCGAAGAAGCCAGAGCGGCCGGCTACGTCGGCAAGAACATCCTCGGCACGGGCGTCAACGTCGACATCGTCGTGCACCGCGGGGCCGGAGCGTACATTTGCGGCGAAGAGACCGCCCTCCTCGAATCCTTGGAGGGTAAGCGGGGCCTCCCTCGCGTCAAGCCCCCGTTTCCGGCCACCCACGGCCTGTACAACAAGCCCACCGTCGTGAACAACGTGGAGACGCTCGCCAACCTCCCGCACATCTTGAACCGCGGCGCCGAATGGTTCGCGTCGATCGGCTCCCCGCCCAAGAGCACGGGCACGAGAATCTTTTGCGTCAGCGGGCACGTGAAGCGGCCGGGCAACTATGAAGTTCCCATGGGCGTGACCTTTCGCGAGCTCATCTACGAACATGCCGGCGGGATGCGGGGAGACAAACCCATCAAGGCCTTCATACCGGGCGGCGCGTCGGCGCCGTTTCTGACCCCGGCCCATCTCGATGTGAAACTGGATTTTGAATCGGTGGCGGCCGCCGGCTCCATGCTGGGATCGGGCGGCGTCACGGTGATGGAAGAGGGGACCAGCATGGTCTGGGCCGCGCTCCGGCTCATGGAATTTTTCTACCACGAGTCCTGCGGCAAGTGCAGTCCGTGCCGCGAAGGCAGCTCCTGGCTGGTCCAGACCATGCGCCGCATCGTGGCCAAACAAGGCAGAGCGCAGGACCTTGAAACGTTGACGGATCTGTGCAAGAACATCGCCGGCCGCACGGTTTGCGCCTTCGGCGACGCCGAGGTCGCGCCCATCATGAGCACGTTGAAACATTGGCGCCAGGAGTACGTGGCGCTGATTCACGAGGCGGAAGCGGCCAACCTGATCCGCACCATCCCGACGGGGGCCAGGAACTGATGTCGCTCGTGAAGCGTATCTCGTATCTCGCAAAAGACAGGCACCGTTCCACCGGCTTCCGTCCGAGCGGATGGACGCTTCACGTTTCACGAACGACGCGCGACGAACGCCATGGCTGATACGACCGGCGCCGACACCGTACGCCTGACCATCGACGGCATCCCCGTCACGGTCCCGAAGGGCACGCTCGTCATCGAGGCGGCGCGGCGGGTCGGCGTCATGATTCCGCATTTCTGCTATCACCCCAAACTGAAGCCGGATGCCAACTGCCGCATGTGCCTGGTGGAAGTCGAGAAAATGCCGAAGCTGCAGACGTCGTGCAGCACCGTCGCGACCGACGGCATGGCCGTCCGCACGGCCACCACGGTCGTCCATGACGCGCACAAGTCGGTGCTCGAATTCATCCTCGCCAATCACCCGCTGGACTGTCCGGTGTGCGATCAGGGCGGCAAGTGCGACCTCCAGGACTTTTCCCACGAATACACGGCGACGGCCAGCCGGTTCGCCGAGACCAAACGGATTTTCCAAAAGGAATATTTCAGTCCGCTGATCGAGACCCAGATGAACCGCTGCGTGCAGTGCCTGCGCTGCGTCCGCTATTGCGATGAAGTGATGGACGTCAAGGCGTTGGCGCCCGTGGGCCGCGGCACCATGACCGAGATCAAGTCCTTCGCCGCGCATCCGCTCGACTGCGAGTTCTGCGGCGGCTGCGTGCAGATCTGTCCGGTCGGCGCGATCACCAGCCGGTTGTCGATGTACGAATACCGGCCCTGGATGCTCAAGCGGGCCGATACGATCTGCGGCTACTGCGGAGACGGCTGCCACATCACCGTGCAGACCAAGGACCATCAGCTCGTCGAAGTCAATTCGGCGCAGGGTGCCGGTCGCAACAACGGGGACCTCTGTGCCAGAGGGTTTTTCGGGTTCCATGCGGCGGCCAATCCGGAGCGGCTCACCAGGCCGCTGATCCGGCAAAACGGCGTGCTGGTCGAAGCCACGTGGGAAGCGGCGCTGCAGTTGACCGCCCAACGGCTGCTGGAGACCAAGGCCCAATCCGGTCCCCAGGCGGTGGGCGGACTGATCTCCGGCCGGCTGACCAACGAGGAACTCTATCTGTTCCAGAAATTCATGCGCCTCGCCGTCGGCACGAACAATGTGGACAGCAGCGCCCGCTACGGCCATCTCAACGCCGTCCGGGCGATGCAGCGCGTCCAGGGCACGCACCGCTGGACGATCGCGTTCGAAGACATCGTGCACGCCGATATCATATTGTTGATCGGCACGAATCTTACCGAAGCGAACCCGATCACGGGCCTCAAGGTGAAGGAGGCGGTGAAGAAGCACCAGGCCGACCTGATGACGATCGAGTCGGTGCAGCCGGCGATCGACACGATCAGCAACATCGCCAATCTGTCGCGTCACCATCTCTGCATGGGACCGGATCAATTTCCGGCCGCCGTGCTCGGTCTCCTCAAGGCCGTACTGGAGGGCGATCACGTCGATGCGAGCCTCCGCGCGCAGGCACCGGACTACGTCGCGGCCCTGGCCCAACGCCTCGGCCAGCTCGCCTGGACGGATGTGGCGGCCCGAACAGGAGCTTCCCAACAGCAGTTTGCCGAGATCGTCGCGGCGCTCGCGCGGGGCCGGCGCGTCGTCGTCCTCGCCGGGCAGGGCCTCTTGCGGAGCCCGGGCGGATATCACGCGAGCCTGAATCTTCTGGATATGCTGATCCTGCTCGGGAAAGCCGCCGCGCCCGGCTGCGGCTTCGCCCCTCTGGCAGAGGAAAACAACGACCAGGGCGCCGTCGAAATGGGAGCCGTGGCGGAATGGCTTCCCGGCGCCCGCGACGTGTCGGACGAGGCGGCTCGACGGCAGGTCGCGCAGGTCTGGAAAGGAACGCCGCCCGACCATGCCGGCGCGACGCTGATCGACATGATCGAACGGGCCGGAGCCGGCCGGATCAAGGCCATGCTGATCGTCGGAGAAAATCCGGTGGCCAGCCTGCCGGCCCATCTCGGCGTCAAGGACACACTCAAGAAGCTGGACTTCCTCGTGTGCCAGGAGCTCTTCCTCACGGAAACCGCGTCGCTGGCGCACGTCGTCCTGCCGGCCTCGTCCTCGTTAGAGAAAGCCGGCACGTTCACGAACACCGAAGGGCACGCGCAGGCCGTCCGCCCCGCGATCGAACCGGTCGGCGAAAGCCGCCCGGATTGGGAAATGTTCTCGGCCCTGGCGCTGTTGCTCGGGACGTCCTGGGAATATGCGGACGCCAAGGATCTGCTGAAGGAAATCCGCAGCGTCGTTCCGGGATACGGGCCGCTCGGGCCGACGCCCGTGTTGGCCAAAGTGGATCAGGACACGCTCGGCCGCTACCTCGCAGGGGGGTTTCGTCGGGACCTGGCCGACCGGTATACTTTGCCCCTTCCGGCAAACCGGCCCGCCGACGCGCTGACGTTGGGGCTCGTGCAGAGCCTGTTCCATTCGGGCAAGCTGTCGACCCGTTCGAAAGGCCTGCTTCAAGTGGAAGCCGCGGGTATGTTGCGGCTCAACCCCGACGACGCGGCACGGTTGGCGGTGAGCGCCGGAGACCGCGTCAGGCTGTCCAATGAACGGGGTTCCTGCACGGCGGCCGTGAAGCTGCTCGACCGAGTTCCGAAGGGATTCGCATGGTTTCCCGATCACTTCGCCCAGGACATAACCGGATTGTGTGAGATCACGATCGATCAGGAGACGAAGGTCCCGTCGTTCAGGGCGGCCTCCGTATCGGTCGTCAAGGTCGAGTAAGAGAAGGGAGTGTTGTCGTGACCGAACTCAGCGTGCGTCTCGCGGTGTCGCTTGCTCAGATCGCCGTCGTCATGGGCGTCGTCCTGTTGACGGTGATGATCCTGACATTGGCCGAACGAAAGGTGCTCGGCTGGATGCAGGACCGCATGGGTCCGATGGAAGTCGGTCCCTACGGCGTGCTGCAGCCGATCGCCGACGGGCTGAAGCTCTTCTTCAAGGAAGACATCGTGCCGGCCGGGGCCAACAAGTTCATGTTCACCCTGGGCCCCATTCTCGCGCTGGTCCCCGCGCTGATCGGTTTCGCCGTGATCCCGTTCGGTCCCAGCCAGACCTTCGAGTTCTTCGGAATCTCGGTCAAGCCCTTCATCATCAGCGACATCAACATCGGCATCCTGTACATCCTGGCGTTCACCTCCATCGGCGCGTACGGCATCATCCTGGGCGGGTGGGCGTCGAACAGCAAATATTCCCTGTTGGGCGGCCTGCGCTCCGCCGCACAGGTCATCAGCTACGAGCTCAACGTCGGGTTGGCGATCGTGGGCGTGCTGATCCTGGCCGGCTCTCTGAGCCTCGTGAAGATCGCCGAGGCCCAAAGCGGCGGGTTCTGGCATTGGTACGTGTTCGCGCTTCCGGCGCCGCAGATTTTCGCGTTCGTCGTCTATGTGATCTCGGCGGTGGCCGAAACCAACCGGGTGCCGTTCGACCTGCCGGAGGCGGAAAGCGAGCTCGTGGCGGGGTTCTTCACGGAGTACAGCGGCATGCGGTTCGCGTTCTTCTTCATCGCCGAATACGCCAACATGGTGCTCGTGTCCTGCATCGCGGCCGTGATGTTTCTGGGCGGATGGAATGCGCCCTATCCGGGGACGATCCTGGCGCAGGTCGGGCTGCCGCAGTTCGCCTGGGTGGAGAACATCGCCTGGTTCACCGTCAAGGCCTATGCGTTTCTGTTCCTGTTCTTCTGGCTGCGCGCCACCCTGCCGCGGCTGCGCTACGATCAGCTGATGAAATTCGGCTGGAAGGTGATGTTGCCGATCGCGCTCGCGAACATCGTGGTGACGTCCATCGCCGTGTACTTCTTCCGAGGCTGACGAGGGACGGATGTCGACCGCACCGGCTCAAAACGGCTCCAAACGCCCATCCCGGCTCGTCGAGTGGTTCAAGACCATCGTCTTCTACGAGCTCCTCGTGGGGATGAAGGCCACCATGTCGCACCTGCTTCGCTACAAGCCGATCACGGTCCAATATCCGCATGAGAAGCGGGCGCTTCCCGACAACTATCGCGGGATGCTCGCGCTCCTCCGGTACGACGACGGGACGGAAAAATGCGTGGGCTGCGATCTGTGCGAGGCGGCCTGCCCGTCGCGGGTGATCCGGGTCGTCAGCGCCGAGGTGCCGGGCGAGCCCACCAAGCGATACTCCAAGGAATACTACATGGACATGACCCGCTGCCTGTTCTGCGGCATGTGCGTGAAAGCCTGTCCGGTCGACGCCCTCGGCATGACGCAGGAGTTCGAGTGGGCGGTGTACGACAAACGCCAGCTGCATCTCAACAAGCAGCAGCTGCTCGCGATCGGCGACCGGTCCTTTCCGGTCCGGGAAAAACGTCTGGAACTGCAGCATCCCAACGTGGCCTTTTTCAACGTGGCGTTCAGCCACGTGCCGCAGAAGCCGGACTGAACGCCGGCGCAGCCGCGGAAACTGGTGAGCATGGAATCCTTGTTCTTTTTTTACTTCGCTCTGGTCATCGCCCTGACCTCGATCCTGGTCGTGGCGCTGCACAACCCCATCTACAGCGCCCTGTCCCTGCTGATCATGTTTTTTCACGTGGCCGGACTCTACGTGACGTTGCACGCGGAGTTTCTCGCGGCCGTGCAGATCATCGTCTACGCGGGAGCGATCCTGGTGCTCTACCTGTTCGTGGTGATGCTCCTGAATCTCAAGCATGACGAACGGTACCACCGGCAATGGCCCGTCGCCGCACTGGTCGGCGGAATCTTGGTCATAGAAGGAACGGTCCTGGCTCTGCTGAAAGGACAGGCCGGTCCCAGAACCAATTCGGCGGAAACGGCGGCGGTGGAAGGGCTCGGGAATACGGAAGCGCTCGGAGACGTCCTCTATACGTCGTATTTGTTCCCCTTCGAAGTCGCCTCGCTGGTCCTGCTCGTGGCCATGGTCGGCGCGATCATCCTGGCCAAGCGCGATCTTCCGGAGTCGGCGGAATCATGACCGTGCCCCTGTCGTTCTATCTCATCCTCAGCGGGGTGGTGTTCCTGACCGGCCTGGTCGGCGTGTTGATCAGACGGAACATCATCATCATTCTCCTGTCCGTGGAACTCATGTTGAACGCCACGAACATCAACTTCGTGGCCTTCTCGGAATACTTCCACCATGCCGCGGGGCAGGTCTTCGTCTTTTTCGCCCTGACCGTGGCCGCGGCGGAGGTGGCGGTGGGGCTGGCCATCATCATCGCACTGCATCGGTCGAAGGCCACGATCAACGTCGATGATTTCCAACTCCTAAAATGGTAGCGCTTGAATGAGTGCCCTCCTTCTACACAGTAGGCTGACTGCGGGTGGCGCCGACCTGGGCGGCATTCTCACCCGCCCACCCTGTCCCGTTCCGCGACACGGTCCTTGCCCAGACGCGCGCAGCGAAAAGATACTCGCTTGTCCCTTTACTTCTGGCGGGGATGGAACGCCAAGTCCGCGACATGTGCCGAGGCTCGGGCACCGTACTGCTGAGCCGAGGCGGTCGTGGTTCACGACGGCGAGCACTGTTCGATGGTCCGTTCGCGAAGCTCGAACGGACCGAGTTGCGCAGCCGAGCAGAGGCGAAGCACTGTACGGTCGAACCGAGGCACCGAAGCGGACTGGCATTCCGTCCCCACTCTTTCCACACCGGGCGGGGTGCGAGGACGGACGGGCTGGTCGGCGACGGGACCCGCAACGATGACCTACGAACTCATTCCGCTGCTGCCTTTCGCCTCCTTCCTGATCCTCGGCCTCGGCGGCCATTGGATCCGGGACAAGGCGCATTTCGTCGCCGTCCCGGCGGTCGCGGTGTCGCTCCTGCTGTCCCTGTTTGCCTTGATCGACGTCGCCGGCGGCCATCACACGACCCTGCCGTTGTATACCTGGCTCAGCTCGGGCACGCTGGACGTGCACCTGGGCCTGACGATCGACCGGCTCACCGCCGCCATGCTCATCCTCGTGACGGGCGTCAGCACGCTCGTTCACGTCTACACGATCGGCTACATGGCGGGCGAACCGGGGTACGCACGCTTCTTCAGCTACATCGCGCTCTTCACCTTTTCCATGCTGATGCTGGTCCTGGCCGACAACTTCCTGCAGCTGTTCGTGTTCTGGGAGGCGGTCGGGCTCTGTTCCTATCTGCTGATCGGCCACTGGTACGAACGGCCGTCCGCCTGTGCCGCCGCCACCAAGGCTTTCATCGTCAACCGCGTGGGGGACTTCGGGTTCATCCTGGGTCTGCTCCTGGTCTGGCTGACGTTCGGCTCACTCGACTATGCAGAGGTCTTCGCCCGCGCCAAGGATTCGGCCGGCGCGACGCTGAACCTGCTGCATTCCGTCGGCGGACAGTGGAACGTTCCGGTGTTGACGGTGATCTGTCTGCTGCTGTTCGTCGGCGCAGTCGGCAAATCGGCCCAGGTCCCCCTGCACGTATGGCTGCCGGACGCGATGGAAGGGCCGACGCCCATCTCCGCGCTGATCCATGCGGCCACGATGGTGACCGCGGGGGTCTTCATGGTGGCGCGACTGGCTCCGCTGTACGACCTGGCTCCCGCGGCCGGCGTCGTCGTGGCCATCGTCGGCGGAACGACGATGGTGTTGGGAGCGACGATCGCCCTCACCCAGACCGACATCAAGCGGGTCGTGGCCTATTCGACGATGAGCCAGCTCGGTTACATGATGATGGCCTGCGGCCTGGGCGCCTACGCGGCCGGCATGTACCATCTCCTCACCCACGGAGCGTTCAAGGCGCTGCTGTTCCTGGGCTGCGGCTCCGTCATCATCGCGCTCCATCACGAGCAGGACATGCGGCACATGGGCGGCCTCAAAGCCAAGCTGCCCGTCACTTACTGGACGTTCCTGATCGGCTCGCTGGCCTTGGCCGGATTTCCTCTCACCGCCGGGTTTTTCAGCAAGGACGCGCTCCTGGTGGCCGCCTGGAACTCGGGACCGCTGGGACAGCTGCTCGCGCTCTTCGGGCTGCTGACGGCCCTGCTGACGGCGTTTTACAGCTTTCGATTGGTGTTCGTGACGTTCTGGGGCCCGTCGCATGTCGATGCGCATCACGCCTCGCACGTCCACGAACCTTCGCCGACCATGACGGTGCCGCTGGTGATTCTGGCGGTTTTCAGCATCGCGGCCGGTTATTTCGGCATCCCCGCGTTCCTTGAACCGATGTTCGCCGGCGGCGAGGCCGAAGCCCATCACGGCGGCGCGGCGCTGGCCATCATGCTGGCCGCGACCCTGACCGGAGTGCTCGGCATCGGGGGGGCCTATTACGTCTACGTCGCCAATCCGGGACTGCCGGATCGATGGGCAAGGCAATGGGCGTCGCTCTATCAGCTGTCCCTCAATAAATGGTACGTCGACGAAGCCTACGATCGGACGATCGTCACGCCGACGTTCACGGCCGCGCATGAACTGTGGAAGCGGATGGACGTCGACGTCATCGACGGGGCGGTCAATGGCGTGGGCCGAGGTGTCGCCTGGGGAGCATGGATGTTGCGGCTCATTCAGAGCGGACAGACCCAACACTATGCACTGGGCATGGCGCTGGGCGTGGTCGTGATGGTGACGGTGTTTCTGATGTGGTAGGAGGACCGCCGCCGATCATCCGGCTTCGGCGGCGCATGATTCGTGATGACCGATTTCCCCTGGCTCACCTTCCTGATATTCCTGCCCCTGGCCGGAGCGGCCGCGCTCTGCCTGGTCAAGGACGAAACCGTGAAGTGGGTCGCCCTGGGAGCCACGCTGGTCGATTTCACGGCGGCGCTGCCGCTCTGGTGGCGTTTCGATGCGCAATCGAGCCAGATGCAGTTCGTCGAACACGTGGCCTGGATTACGACTCCGCCGATCCACTACAGCCTCGGCCTCGACGGCATCAGCCTTCCGCTGGTGCTCATGACCGCCGCGCTGATGCCGCTCTGCGTCCTGGTTTCGTGGACGTCCGTCACCATGCGGGTCCGCAGCTTCATGGCGATGCTGCTGGTCATGGAGACCGCCATGATCGGCGTCTTCGCCGCGCTCGACTTCGTGCTGTTCTACGTGTTCTGGGAAGCCATGCTGATTCCGATGTACTTGCTGATCGGCGTGTGGGGAGGGCCCAACCGTCTGTACGCCGCCATCAAGTTCTTCCTCTATACCCTGGCGGGCAGCCTGTTGCTTCTCGTCGCCATTCTCGTCCTGTATTTCTACGGCGGGAGGACCTTCGACATCCTTGCCCTCAGCCAGGTGACGTACCCGGCCTCGCTTCAGCTCTGGCTCTTTCTCGCGTTCTTCGCCGCCTTCGCGGTGAAAGTGCCGATGTTCCCGTTCCACACGTGGCTGCCGGACGCCCATGTGGAGGCGCCCACGGCGGGCAGCGTCGTCCTTGCCAGCGTGCTCTTGAAGATGGGAACCTACGGATTCCTCCGGTTCAGCCTGCCGATGCTGCCCGATGCCTCCCGTGACTTCACGCCGCTGATGGTGCTGTTGTCGATCATCGCGATCATCTACGGCGCCTATATGGCGCTGGCGCAGGCCGATCTCAAAAAACTGATCGCCTATTCCAGCGTCAGCCACATGGGATTCGTCACGCTCGGCATCTTCGTCCTGAACCAGCAGGGGATCGAGGGAGCCGTTCTGCAAATGGTCAACCACGGCATCACGACGGGCGGCTTGTTCCTCTGCGTCGGCGTCATCTACGAACGGACGCACAGCCGGTTGATCGCCGACAACGTCGGCCTGGCGAAACCGATGCCGCTATACGCGACTCTGCTCGTGATCTTTTCGCTCTCATCGCTCGGCCTGCCCGGCACCAACAGCTTCGTGGGAGAGTTCCTCGTGCTGGTCGGCACGGTGCTCTGGAGCAAAGCGGCGACCGTCCTGGCGGCCCTCGGCATCATCCTCGCGGCCGTCTACATGCTTTGGATGGTGCAGCGCGTCGCATTCGGGGTTCCGTCGCCGGCGCAGCTGCCGAAGCTCGCCGACCTGAATCGGCGCGAGTTCGTCACCTTGGCCTCGTTGGTGGTGCTGGTCTTCTGGATCGGCGTCTATCCGAATCCCCTCGTCAGCCGTATGCACGCGAGCGTGACGAAGACGTTGGACGTGATGGCGCGGACGAAGGTCGCCCCGGCGACCCATCCCTCCGCGTCGGCACCGGCGCCTGCGGCGGTCACCACCGCGGATCTCCGGACCCGGGAGGGCTCCAGACGATGACGTCGTTCGGCCCCGATCTGCTCGTCATCCTTCCCGAACTGATCGTGATCGGGGCGGCCTGCCTCATCCTGGTGCTCGACCCGCTGACGGAGGCGCCGAAGAAGGAATGGCTTGCCTGGATCAGTCTGGGTGCGCTGGCCCTCTGCATCGGATTGACGGGCGGACAGATCGGCATGCTGAACCTGCGCGTCTTCGCCTTCAACGACCTGGTCGTCGTGGACGCCTATGCCCGTTTCTGGAAACTCCTCCTGTACGTCGTCACGGGTCTGACGATCTTGATGTCGATGCCCTACCTGAAAGTCGAGCGGCTCCACCTCGGGGAGTATTACGGCTTCATGCTGCTTTCGCTGTCCGGCATGCTGGTCATGGTGTCGGGCGCCGATCTCTTGACCATCTATCTGGGCACGGAGTTGATGTCGCTGTCGCTCTACGTGATGGCGGGGCTCAAACGTTCGTCGCCCCGGTCGTTGGAGGCCTCCGCCAAGTACTTCGTCCTGGGCGCGTTTTCCTCCGGCCTGCTGCTGTACGGCATTTCCCTGCTGTACGGGGCGACCGGCGGCACCAAACTGGCCGCCATTGCAAACGCGATCGGAACCAGAGGCTTCGAGGATCCGTTGCTCATGATCGCGACCGTGCTGCTCACCGTCGGCTTTGGTTTCAAACTGGCCGTGGTGCCGTTCCACATGTGGACGCCGGACGTCTATCAGGGGGCTCCGACCTCGGTCACCGCTTTCATGGCGGTCGCCTCGAAGGCCGCAAGCTTCGCCGCCTTCCTCCGCGTCTTCGTGGAAGGTCTCGGGGGGCTGAAAGCCGACTGGTCCGGATTGTTCATCGCGCTCTGCGTGGCCACGCTCATCTTGGGCAACGTCGTGGCCATCGTCCAGACCAACATCAAACGGATGCTGGCCTACTCCAGCATCGCGCATGCCGGCTACGCGCTGATCGGCGTAGTGGCGGCCGCGCGCGGAGCCGGC
>DAOLIU010000088.1:0-14282 GCA_035328385.1 Nitrospira sp.
CTTTAATCAACAAACCAATCGCTTAGTGGCCGCTGCCTCCACCACCAGGCAAATTATACTTGGCCGTCCAAGGAATCAAACCACCCACCGGTTTGCCACCGGGCAGCAATACATCATACTGCATGGGCATCTGGGCCCCGTCCGGAGTCTTCGGCGAGGTATTCAACCCCTGCTTCGCCGCGTAACAAGACGCGTCCGTTTCGTTCTTCCCCACACAATCCTTCAAGCGCAGCGCTGAAATGCTGACCGGCTTGCCCGGCGCGCCGGCAGTTTCCTGGAGCTTCTTCACTGCGGAAATCACGCGATGGTTCTGTTCTGTTTCAGTGACCGTGAACTCGATCAGATCCGTCGTGCTGCCGGGCGGCACTTCCTTGGCGGCAGCGGGACCAGCATGAGGCCGGCCCATCTTTTTAAGTTCTTCCCAGGCACCTTTGTCCGCATAGAACTTCAGATTCTTTCCCGGATGAATCTTTTGCCAGAACAAGCCGCTCTCGGCATTACCTCCGAACACTGCCACATTGATCCAAACGGCTTCATCGTAGGGATCGAGGATGATCACTCGCCCTTGAAGCGTAGTGGGCTTGCTCATGTCTCCCCACTCGAACCGCTCCTGGAAGGACTCAATGGCCAAGGCGGCTGAGGCCATTGAGACCACCGATGCAACTGCAGCCATGAAGGCCCAGCCTTTCGTATTAAACTTCATAATCACGTCCTCCTTCAACAGCATGAAAGAATGAAGTCTTGTCGAAGTCGATTATTCAATGATCCGGGGTTACGTTAGTCACCCTTGATGACCTTGAAGCCAGTGATCGTCCGGCCATCGAGGCTCACTTCCATAGCAACCAATTCTTGTGAGGCCTTGATGATCTGATCCATCAGCGCCTTGTCTTTGACAGCCAGGCGGACGGTCGTGGCGGCATGGTACCAACCGGCATAGGGATTATTCCGCTCGGTTCCACCCACGAAGCCCCACGCACAGCAGACGAACAGTGGGTCCGGCGGCTTGACGTCGAGATCCGTGGACGAACGACCCGCTGGTGTACCGGAAGCCGGTTCACCGGTATTCCAATACTGAATGCCGAACAGCAGCTCTCCATCTGGATTATCTGCCCACTGCGACCACACTCGACCCTTGAGGGTCTTAGTCGCTTCCCCTTTCATGGGCTTCCCTCCGACAATGTTGTCGGTCGGGCCAGTTGGCCCGCCAGGGGCATCGGCGGCGGCAGCAAATTCAGCCGTCAGCAAGCCGAGCACAGAGCACACTGCAACTGCGGCTAGAAGTACGACCCTTTTCATACCAAATCCCTCCTTCATAAAAGTACAACCACAAGACTGATGAACGCTCGATTTTAGAGTACGGATAATAAAGGAACCGAAATTGAGAACCACGCGTTCACGAGAGCAAGTTCGAACGCCACCTCCTTTGCTTTCCCTCGTGGTGCATTTGCTTCAATTCTGGATGACGCATTAAACGGGGCTCATGGTACTGAAAACACATAATGGAGTCAAGGAAATGTTATCCACTGGGGGCGAGGGAAGGAACTGGTGGAAAATGATATTTAAAACAAATACTTATGTAGACACATCACCGGCGTTCGAGCATTCGTTTTCGGAGACGAAACTGAAGTCTATTAGAGAATTCTCATCCGAACGCTTGAAGCGCGCGAAGGGATATGGGACCAAGGCCGGTGATCGACAAACGGTCAAATCCGAGGAGTTCCCGTCCGACGCTATCGATATGTTCCGGTTTGACTCGATCGATTTGATGCAGGATCTCTTCAAGCGAGACGCGCGAACCGTGGATCAACTCGTCCTTCGCCAGTTTACTCATGCGACTGTGGGAACTCTCTAGACTGAGCATCAGGCTGCCCTTCATCTGATTTTTGGCTCGTTCCAGTTCGCGCTTCTCGACACCCTTGTTTCTCAGGCGTCTGATTTCACCGCAAATCAAATCGACGACACGAGCCGCCTCTTTGGCCCGGGTGCCGGCGTACACCGTAATTGTGCCGCCATCGGAATAGCCGGAGAGAAACGAATAGATCGAATAGACCAACCCCCGCTTCTCTCGCACTTCTTGAAAGAGTCTGGAGCTTACACTGCCCCCCAAAATGCTGTTGAGGGCATATGCGGCGTACCGATCTTGATGTCCGGCCGCCACACCTTGCAACCCCAAGCAGAGGTGAACCTGCTCGAGCGGTTTTTGTCTGACCAGTACGCCTCCCTTCACTTCCGGCGGTCGTCGCACTGGGTACGCCGACGACGAGGTTCCGCCGGTGCGCGCAAACCGGAAATAGCGAGAAACGAGCTTCTCCAGTGAACGCTGCTCGAAATTCCCGGCGATCGCGATGACGATCCGAGCAGGATCATACCGGGCTCTGATGTATGCCAGGATGTTTTCCCGTTTGAGTCGTCGAATGGTTTCTTCCCGACCTAGAATCGACTGCCCTAATGGATGGTGTCCGAGAATTTGCATCATGTGCAATTCTTGAACATAATCCTCGGGGTCGTCCTGAACCATGCGAATCTCCTCGAGAACGACCTGTTTTTCCTTTTCCACCTCTTTGGCGTCGAACTGCGAGCGATAAAACAAGTCCGAGAGGAGCTGGAGTGCGCGCTCCAGCTGTTGATCCAGAACTTTCACGTAGAAGGTCGTCGTCTCGCGGGTCGTGAACGCGTTCATTTCGCCGCCCAGACCGTCAATCTCACGCGAGATCTCGGCGGCGGAGCGCGAACGCGTCCCTTTGAAGAACATGTGCTCGATGAAGTGGGAATAGCCTGCTTGAGACGGCTGTTCATCACGGGATCCGGTATTGACCCAGATCCCGACCGTGACCGATTTGAGCGTCGGGATCCGCTCGGTCACCACCCGCATCCCGTTGTCGAGGACGAGTTTGCGGTACAACGCGCTACCCGGCGGACTGATCCTTCGTTCCCGCTCCGGTCGGAGCCGGCATGGTTTCTTTGCGGCTAAGGCGGATCTTCCCTTGGCGATCGACCTCCAGCACTTTGACCATGATTTGATCACCCTCGGCCACTTCATCAGCCACGGATTTCACCCGGTGATGCGCGAGCTGTGAAATGTGCACCAAGCCGTCCGTTCCGGGAAGCACCTCGACGAATGCGCCGAAATCCATGATCTTTCGAACCGTTCCCAAGTAGGTCTTGCCGACCTCCACCTCTTCGACGATTCGACCGATCAGTTCCTTCGCCTTCTCCAATGAAGCCTCATCGACGGACGCGATCGTGACCACGCCTGTATCTTCGATGTTGATCTTGACTCCGCAATCGGCTTGGATCCCGCGGATGGTCTTCCCGCCCGGGCCGATGACTTCCCGAATCTTGTCCTGCTTCACCTTCATCGTGAAGATTCGCGGGGCAAACGCGGACATATTTTGGCGGGGCGCTCCAATCGCCTTCAGCATACAGTTCAGGATATGCAACCGTCCCGCCTTCGCCTGCTCCAATGCCTGATGCATCAAGGCTGGCGTAATCCCGCCGATCTTAATGTCCATCTGAAGTGCAGTCACTCCGTGCCTGGTACCGCAGACTTTGAAATCCATATCGCCCAAGTGATCTTCCAAACCGAGAATGTCGGATAGGATCATCACGCGGTCGTCTTCCTTGATGAGTCCCATGGCGATACCGGCCACCGGTTCTTTAATCGGCACCCCGGCGTCCATCATGCCGAGCGTCCCGCCGCATACGGTGGCCATAGAGGAGGACCCGTTCGACTCAAGGATGTCTGAGACAATACGCAAGGTATAGGGAAACACGTCCTTCCCGGGAATGACCGGCCTGAGGGCCCTTTCAGCGAGCGCTCCATGACCGACTTCCCGCCGGCCTGGCGACCGCAACGGCCTCGCCTCCCCGACGCTGAAAGGCGGGAAATTGTAATGGAGCATGAACGTCCTGGTATATTCGCCTTCCAGTGCGTCAATGCGCTGCTCATCGTCCGTTGTGCCCAAGGTGATGACGGCCAAACTTTGGGTCTCTCCTCTGGTAAACAACGCCGATCCGTGAGTCCTGGGCAGGACTCCCACTTCACAAGTGATCGGGCGGATGTCGCTGGGGCCGCGGCCATCGGCGCGTGATCCCCTCTCGAGAATCATGTTCCGCACTTCCGTATATTCCAACCCATGGAACACGATCTTCACGTGTCGTTCACGATTGGGGTCATCCGGATTTTTCAGCTTCTCGAGCGCATCCTTTAAGATCAGATCCAACCGCTCTTGCCGCGCCGTCTTGTTTGGAATCATGATCGCGTCTCGAATTCCCTGCGCGACCAATGTCTTGACTTGTCCCGCGAGACCCGGATCGATCGTTTCCGTCACCACCGGCCGCTTCGGCTTGTCGCCCGACAGCCTTCGTAGCTCGTTGATCTTCGCCACGATTTTCTTGATCTCGGCATGGGCGAGTTCGATCGCGGCCAGCATCGTCGTTTCCGGCAATTCGTTGGCACCGGCCTCGACCATCATCACTGCATCGGCCGTTCCTGCGACGACGAGATGCAGCTCGCTTTGCTCCAGCGTTTCCAAATCAGGATTGACCACAAACTGTCCGTTGACGCGACCGATCTTGATGCCGGCGACCGGTCCCAGAAAGGGGATGTCGGACACGGCCAATGCGGCGGAAGCAGCCGTAATACCGATGACGTCGGAAGAGCCGGTCTTGTCCGCCGACAACACGGAGGCGATGACCTGGGTCTCAAAATAATATCCTTCCGGAAACAACGGACGCAGCGGTCGATCGATCAATCGACTTGTCAGCACTTCCTTCTCCGATGGCCGTCCTTCGCGCTTGAAATAGCCCCCGGGAATCTTTCCGGCCGCATAGGCCTTCTCCTGATAGTCGACGGTGAGCGGGAGAAAATCCACGCCCGGCTTGGCGTTTTGCGAAGCGACTGCCGTCGCCAAGACCACGGTATCTCCGTACGATGCCCAGATCGAGCCATCAGCTTGCTTTGCGACCCTCCCGGTCTCGAGCCGCAACGTCCTGCCGGCAATATCGAGTTCGACTGCCTGTACCATCTATGGTCTCCTTCTGGTTGTGCCCCACAGATGCCCACAGAGATGGGCTCCGAATCGATGCGGACTGTTCGAAGGTACGGAGTCAAGGTGAGTAGCGTCTCTACTCGCCGTTGCGCGTAGCATCTCGAACACCGTCCGAGCCAAGCCCATGTCAGTGTTCACCTGTGCGACTGATATGCAGCTGGTGCTGCGACTACTTTCTGATGCCCAGCCGGTCGATGACGGCCCGATACCGGGCTTCATCCACGTCCCTGAGATAGTCCAAAAGCCGGCGACGGCGCCCGACGAGCTGGAGCAGGCCGCGCCGAGAATGATGATCCTTCTTGTGCAGCTTGAAATGCTCCGTCAGGTAGCTGATGCGGTTCGTCAGCACAGCGATCTGCACCTCCGGCGAACCCGAATCCCCGTCATGCTGGCGGTATTGCTTGATCAATTCGGTCTTGGCTTCCTTCAACAATGCCATGGATGAATCTCCTCTCTCCTTCGTCTGCCTTAGTGTGGCTCAACCAACAATTTTTCGACCGCCAGTACCGTCTCGTCCCGAACGAGATACTTCCCGATCGCCAGAAGCCGGCCCTCCGCATCATGGACACGAACCGGTCGGGTCAACGCCGCAACCGTGTGCCGGTCATCGGACACATCCCGAACGTGGCTCATCTGGACCGGAGCGCCGTGACGTATGCGTTCCGCCGCAGGACCGTCCACTACGGCAACCGGAAACTCTTTGAGAGCCTGATCGAGGGAAACGATGGCCTCTGCGAGATCGCCGACGGCATAACGCGCAATCACCTCGTCGACAGTTGACGCCTGATCAAGCGTGAGCGGCCCGACACGCCTGCGCTCCAGCGACAGCAGGTGGCCGCCGACCTCCAACGCCGCGCCGATGTCCGCGCACAACGTCCTGACATACGTGCCCTTGGAACACACGACGCGAAGGGTCACGTCCTGTCCGTCGATCTCGAGAATGTCGAGCGCGTGAATCGTGACGATTCTCGCCTGCCTCGCAACCGTCTTTCCCGCACGGGCGGACTTGTACAATGGTACCCCTGCGACTTTGATGGCCGAATACATCGGAGGGACCTGCTCGATGACGCCTCGAAATCTGGCCACCGCCTCGTGGATGGCTACCGGCGTCACGTGAGCCGTGGACTGCCGAGTCACCAGCGTTCCGGTCGCATCCTGCGTGTCGGTGGTTTCGCCGAGGCGAAGCACCGCACGATATTCTTTGTCCCACTCGACGAGATACTCGGCGATACGCGTTCCCCGTCCGACCAAGACAGGCAACACGCCGGTCGCTGCGGGATCCAGCGTCCCCGCATGCCCCACCTTTACTCCCCCGAGGACGTACCGGATCTTGGCCACCACGTCATGCGATGTCCAGCCGACTTCCTTGTTGACGGTCAGGACGCCGTCCAGAGTACTCTGCGCCACATTCGTCATCATCTAGGAATTGGTCGTCGTCGGGGAATCGTGTTCCTGTTGAGCGCGCCCGTGCAATTCGTCGAGCAATTGCAATACGCGGTCGCCTCTGGGCCCGCTCACATCCTTCACAAAAATGATCTCCGGGAGATACCGAAGCGTCAGCCTGCGCCCCAATTCACCCCGTACAAAGCCGGCCACTCTGGCTAGACCCGTGAAGACTTCACGGGTCTCCTCCTCGGACCCAAGCACCGTCACGAAGACCCGGGCGATACGGAGATCGCTCGTGAGTTCGGCATCCGTCACCGTCACCGACTTCACGCGCGGATCTTTGATTTTCCGCATGAGAATATCGGCCACCTCCATGCGGATCTGGTCGGCCACCCGGTCGGCCCGATTGTATTCGCTCTTGGGCCTCGTCATCGTTTTCCAGCCGTCGCTACAATAATTCCACCTTGGACTGGAGGAGCTCCACCGTCGGATCGCTTCTGATCAAGTTCAGCGCCTGATCCAAGACCTGATTGGCATGCCGTCCCTCGTTCGACACACAGGCAAGGCCCAAGACGGCCTTCTGCCAGAGATCCTGTCCGTCGACCTCCGCCACGGACAGATTGAACTGTCCGTGCAGCCGATCTTTCAAGCGGAGAAGCACCCGGCGCTTGTCTTTCAAGGACCGGGAGTCTGAGAGGAGCAGCTCAACCGTGCAGACACCAACGATCATTTCTGCGGCGACAACTTACGGTTCAGAGTTTGACCGCGATCTTGTCGATGGCATAGGCCTCGATAATGTCTCCGGCCTTGATGTCGTTGAAATTCTCGACTCCGATGCCGCACTCGTATCCCTGCTGCACTTCACGCACATCGTCCTTGAACCGGCGGAGCGATCCAAGCTTCCCCTGATACACCACCACATTGTCACGGATGACCCGCACGCCGGCGCTGGCCCGCGTGATCGTGCCGTCCACCACGTACGATCCGCCAATCGTCCCGGCTTTGGAAACCGTGAAGACCTGCCGCACTTCGGCTCGGCCCAGAACGCGCTCCTTGAGCGTCGGCTCCAACAGCCCTTCCATCGCCGCCTTGATGTCGGCCAGCGCTTCGTAAATGATGGTATAGAGCCGGACGTCGACGCCTTCCTTCTCGGCCAACGCGGACGCCTTGGTCTCCGGTCTGATGTTGAACCCGATGACGATGGCGTTCGAGGCCGCCGCCAAGAGAACGTCGGACTCGGTGATCCCGCCGACGCCGTTGTGGATGACACGCAGCTTCACGAGCTCGGTCGGAAGTTTTTCGATCGCCGCAGCCAGCGCTTCCGACGACCCCTGCACGTCCGCCTTGATGACCAAGGCCAATTCCTTGACCGATCCTTCTTGAATCTTGGCGAAGAGATCGTTGAGCGACACCTTCCCCGAGCCGGCCAATTCGGCGGCTCGCTGTTTGCGCGCCCGGTCCTCGGCGATCTCGCGCGCCGCCCGCTCATCCTTGACGGCTTGAAAGACGTCGCCGGCGGCGGGAACTCCGGGCAATCCGATCACTTCGACCGGAATAGACGGACCTGCCTCCTCCACCTTGACACCGGTATGGCTGATGAGTGCCCGGACCTTGCCGCTGAAGGACCCCACGACGAACACGTCTCCGACATGCAGCGTGCCGTTCTGTATCAAAACGGTGGCGACCGGTCCACGGCCCCGCTCGAGTTTTGCCTCGACCACGGCTCCCTTGGCCAAGACGTGCGGATCCGCCTTCAGTTCCAGAATTTCGGCCTGGAGCAGGATCATTTCCAGCAGTTGGTCGAGACCCGTCTTCTGTTTGGCGGACACCTCCACCATAATGGTGTCTCCACCCCACGCTTCGGAGATCAGGCCGTGCTCTGACAAAGCATTTCGGACACGATCGGAATTGGCGGTCGGCTTGTCGATCTTGTTGATGGCCACGATGAGCGGGACACCGGCCGCCTTGGCATGGTGAATGGCCTCGATGGTCTGCGGCATGACTCCATCGTCGGCAGCCACGACGAGGATGACGATGTCGGTGACTTTGGCGCCTCGCGCCCGCATGGCGGTAAACGCTTCGTGTCCGGGCGTGTCCAGAAAGGTCACCAGCTTCCCGCGTACGGTCACCGTGTAGGCTCCGATGTGCTGGGTGATCCCGCCGGCTTCACCCTCCGCCACCTTGGTTTCGCGGATCGCATCCAGCAACGAGGTCTTTCCATGATCCACATGGCCCATGATGGTCACCACCGGAGGCCTCGGCTCCGGACGGCCCTCTCCTTCTGGCGAAACGAGATCTTCCAGCAATTCTTCTCCCGCCTTTTCGACCGAAATATCCACTCTGATCCCGCTTTCCTCGGCGATCATGAGCGCGACGTCGGTATTCATCGGCTGATTGAAGGTCAGCATCTGACCCATGTCCATGAGCTTGCGCACGATGTCCGCCGGTCGTTGTCCGATCAGCTCGGCGAACTCCTTGACCGTAGTCCCCGGCGAGAGTTTCACGCTCTTCTTGCGGGGCTTCGTAATCTCTCCGGGCGCGCTATGGTGAACGTGACGAGCCCGATCCTCACGCCGCTGAACGGGAATGGCGCGAAGATCCTGCCACCGCGCGGCATCCTCCCGCACCCGCACGTCGTCTTCCTCCCGCGGACGCCCGGGCTTCCGGGCCTTCTTCAACTTGTCTTTCAGGCCTTCGGTCTGGAGCTCCTCCAATGCCTTCTTCTTGCCGATGACCGCATCGCCACCTGGGACCAGAGGTTTGGCCGGAGCGGTCTGCGTCTGGACGGATACCGGCGGCGCCTGCGGAGCTGTTCCGCCCAAGGGTTGCGGCTCGGGGACAGGGGCACCTTCCGGATGGGAAGGCACGGCGGGCGACGGGAACGTCGATTCTGGTGCGGTTCCGGAGGAAGGACCGGCGATGACCGGTGCAACCGCTTCTTCGGTCGGAGCTTCGTCGGTCTTTTTTCGCTTGATGAGGATGCGGCGCTTATCCGGTTTGGCGGCTTCTTCCACGGACGCGACAACGGCCTTCCCGCCCATCGACTGATGATCGGCATCGCGATGACGGTCGCTGCGGCCCCCGTCCGCTTCCTTTGCGGAGAGTTTGTGCTTGGGCCCCAGTTTCTCCAATGCTTTGTTGACGGCCTCCTCTTCCAACGCGCTGCTGTGCGAGGCCACCGCAATTCCCATTCGCTTAAGCTCTGGGATCAGGTCCCGATTCTCCATCCCAAGCTGCTTCGCCAATTCGTAGACGCGCATAACGATCTTGTACCCAGCCCGGTTCGACGGGCCTTATTCTCCGGCCTCGGCCTGGGCTTTCTCCTGTTGTCGAGCTTCTTCCTGTTGCCGCTGCGCTTCGGCCTCTTCGGCCAGCGCCGCCTTGATTTCCCGGTCCCGCTCCGCCTTCTCTTTTTCGTACTCCGTGGCGCTGATGATGTCGATTTTCCACCCGGTCAATCGGGCGGCCAGCCGGACATTCTGTCCATTCTTGCCGATCGCCAGGGACAACTGGGAATCGGCCACGACGACCAGGGCGGATTTCTTCTCTTCATCCACGCCGACCTTTTCGATGGTGGCCGGATTCAACGCCTCGGCAATGAACACCCGCGGATCCGTCGTCCAGGTAATGATGTCGATTTTCTCGCCCCGCAATTCTCTCACCACGGCTTGGACCCGCGAGCCCTTGATACCGACGCACGCACCGACCGGATCAACCGCCTTTTCCCGCGACGTCACGGCGATTTTGGTCCGATCGCCCGGCTCGCGTACCACTGCCTTGATCTCCACGATCTTTTCCATGACCTCGGGCACTTCCAATTCGAACAGCTTCGAGACGAACTGCGGATGGCTTCGGGTGAGGATGACCTGAACGTCTTTCGGGGTCCGCCGCACTTCCAGCAACATGGCTTTGACCCGGTCACCCCGACGATAGGTCTCCCGGGGGATCTGTTCTTGAATCGGAAGCACCGCTTCGGTCTTACCGAGATCAACCAGATAGTTGCGGCGCTCCATTCCCAGGATGATGCCATTGACCAGATCGCCCTGCCTGGTCGAGTACTCCTTTTGGACCGCCTCCCATTCCGCCTCGCGGACCTTCTGGAAGATGACCTGCTTGGCGGTTTGAGCGGCGATGCGCCCCAATTCGTCCATTTCGATCAACGAACCGATCTCGTCTCCGACCTCCGCTTCGCTGTCGTATTGCCTGGCTTCCTTGAGCGAAATCTCGGCTTTGGGATTCGTCACCGCGTCGACGATGGTCTTCTTGGACACGACCGAGATCTCGCCGGTCTTGGCATCGATCTCGACCTGAATATTTTCGGCCTGCCCGAAGCGCTTTTTCGCGGCAGTCTGCAACGCCGCTTCGATGGCGCCGATGACTTTCGTCTTGTCGATGCCCTTTTGACGCCCGATTTCGTCGATCACTGAAATGAGTTCTCGATTCATCGCTCGCTCTCCCCGCTGTGTCCGCCGACGCTTACCATGTGACTACGAGCTTGGCCTCCGCAATCGATTCGAAGTCAAGGTCCATGATCCTCTCGGGAGGCGGATCGGGGACCGCAATCGTCACCGCCCGTTCGGTCACATCGGTCAGTCGACCGACGATGCGCCACTGCCCGGCACGAGGTTCCTTGAGTTTGAGACTGATCCGCTTGCCGATAGCCCGCCGATAATCCTGAATCCGTTTGAACGGCCTGTCCAGGCCCGGAGAGGACACTTCGAGCGTGTAGGCGTGAGGGAACGGATCTGCGACATCCAGCGCCGGTCCCAAGACAACGTGCGCGCGCTCGCAATCGTCCAGGGTGACGCCCCCCGGCTTATCGATAAACACCCTGACCACTGACCGCGGCCCCTGCCCCACACAGAGGACATCGACGAGTTCAAGCCCTAACGTCCAGAGGATGGGAGAGATCGCTTCCGTGATGCGCTCGACAGGTCGGGACTCTTTCACCGACTCCTTCAGCCCCGTTCTCTCGCTGGTTATTACCCGGATCAAACAAAAAAGTGGGCCTGAGCCCACTTTACGCGGCAGCACCATACCACGCTACCCTTGCCAAAGCAAGGGGACCATCTCAGGCGGTTTGTTCTGAAAACCACCCGGCGAGGCGGCTGGTCACAGGGCCCGGTCTGCCGGGGCCGATAACCTTCCCGTCGATCTCGACGACTCCCAAAACCTCGACCGTCGTGCCGGTCAGAAAGACCTCTTGCGCAGCGAATAGGTCGGCCTGGGAGGGGTAGCGCTCGTGGACGGACATGCCATGGTCACGGGCAAGTTGCAGCACCACGGCTCTGGTCACCCCCGAAAGAATCCTCGGTCCCTCCGGCGCCGTGACCAGCGATCCGTCTCGAACGACAAAGACGTTGCTGACGGCCCCTTCCGTCACGCTGCCGTCTTTGACCAGAATCGTTTCGAATACACCGGTCTGTTTGGCCTGCTGCCGCGCAAGCACGTTGGCCAGAAGGTTGATGCTCTTAATATCACAGCGCCCCCAACGGATATCTTCCATCGTCATGGCCGCGACGCCGCGGCTCCTCACCGCAGCGGCGATCGGCTGCAGTTCACGGACAGTCATCACGATCGTGGGAACGAGGTCGGCGGCATAACCATGATCACGGGGAGCCGCGCCTCGCGTGACCTGAAGATAGATCTTACTCTCCGGATAGGCGGCTCGTTCGATTCCCTCCAAGATCAGTTGCGACCACCTGGCACGGGAATACGGCTGGTGTAGTTGGATCGCCTGTGCGCTCCGATCAAGACGCGCGAGATGCGCCTCTACTTCGAACGGCCGGCCGCGATAGGTGCGGAGGACTTCGTACACTCCGTCGCCGAACTGAAATCCTCGATCCTCGATTGAGACCGTCGCATCGGCAAGCGGGAGAAATCGTCCGTTGAGGAAGGCCACTTCCGGCACGGTCAGACACCCCGCTGCGGGCCGGAGCCGGAAACCGAAACGGAGAACACCCGCCGGTCTTCCGCCGTAAATTTCCATCCCATGCGCTTCTCAAAGACGATTTGGACATTGCCCGGCTTGATGGGCTGAAACTCGAACGTTCTTGTGCCGTTGTCCACTGCGTTGTTTCCCGCGATGCGGAGATAATCATCTCCGAGCAATGCCAGCGCCGCGGCGTCGTAGCTCGGCACCCACTGCTCTCCTCGCGTCCGGTCCTCCCATAATTGAATGACAATCGGCCGCCCGACGACGGCCTGAATGGCCTTGACATCCGCGTTCGATGAGTTGCTCCCTTCATCCTGGCTCGTCGTCATGGATGGTCTGCCCCTATAGTGGGTGGCCGCGCCTCGGTTCCTACCGTCCGAATCATGTCTTGCGACGCGGGCCGACGAAAATCTCTCCGTCCATCACCCGGACCTCGTAGCTGCCGACACAATAGCCGCCACCGTCGGTTCCCTGTCCGTTTCGAATGTCGAAGGCCAGGTCATGCCAAGGACAGGAAACAACAAATCCTTTCACGCGCCCCTCGTTCAACGGCCCGCCTTCATGGGGACAAATGTTATAGATGGCAAAGTACTGCCCTTCGACGTTGAACAGGGCGATCGCACGATTGTTGATGGTCACGACTTTGGAACGCCCCGGCGGAATGTCCTCGACGGGTCCGACCGACTGAAACCCTTCCATTGTCACCACGTGTTCTCCCCGGCTGTGAAACGGCTGCGCCGAATCGGTTATCGCAACCCTTTCCGCACCCTCATTCCGTATACCGAGATTACATTCGCAATGTGTACTTCAATTCGTCGCCCACCGCGACGCCCTTCTCTTTGATGAAACCGGCTTCTGCTTGGATCAAATAACGGACCGCCACGGGCGGAGGACCATACCACGGGCAGGGATCCTTTCGACAGGGCTCGACCCTTTCCAGCAGCTGGACTACCTGGTGCTGTTCGTCGATCCAGATCAAGTCTACGGGGAATCGGTATTCCTTTGTCGTCACCCGATGGGCCCCAGCCTGCTCAAAGATATAGATCATTCCTCCGTTCGGGGGCAATGCCTCTTGGAAGGCCAAACCGAAGAGCAATTTTTCCGGGGTGTCCGCCACCTCGGCTTCCAACTCCGTTCCCGTAGGAAACGTCACGATGATCAATTTCGTCTCTTCCCTCTGCACCAGAAATGTCGAGAGACTCATGAGTAAAATTGCCAGAAGCGCAAGCGTGATGATCCGGGTTTTCCGCTGCGCTCGATCGATGGGTTGAGGTGTAGACATGGTGATACTTTGTACCGCCGCCCCTTCACGATCCCTTGCAAAGCAACTGGGCCCAAAGGCCCATAATATCAGGACATCTAGGCCTTCTGACCGACTCCGTTCTGTTGACTTGGAAAAGAGCGGCAGAATAAAATGCGCACAGCTGTCGCGCCACTATGTCGTGCGGTGGCGAGCTTGTCAATTGTGTTTGGTTTGCTGTTTCACCGATGGCGAGAAGGAGGCGAGGGTCATGGCACTGTTGATTACCGATGAATGTATCTCCTGTGGAGCTTGCCTTCCTGAATGTCCGAACGAGGCAATCTTCGAAACCCGTAGCGATGCGGAAACGAAGGGAAACCATGTAGGAGACGGCCAGGGAGTCGGCGACAATATTTACGTGATCACCCACGACCGATGCACAGAATGTGTCGGACACTTCGATGAACCTCAATGCGCTGCGGTCTGTCCAGTCGACAATTGCTGTATCTCGGATCCTGCTTATCCCGAGACCACGGACGTATTGCTCGAAAAGGCGAAGACGCTGAATCCGGATAAGACAATCGACCCGGCGAAGGTCTGGAGCGGAGTCCGCAACTAACGGCCTGTCCCAATTTATTCCGGCATCCGATATTCTGATTCGGAAGGCCCC
>DAOLIU010000089.1:0-13857 GCA_035328385.1 Nitrospira sp.
CCCGAGACGTTCATGCCGGCAACACTCAACCTGGAGGACGCCGTTCATGAGTGCCGCAGATTCCTGCAACGCCTGCCGAGCCAGCGGCATTCCCTTGATGAAACTGTCGCTTGGAAAAGACTTCTTCGGCCGCACATACGACCGCTTGTCGCCTTCGAGCGACCAAAGCCCGATGTGGTTCTGTGAAGGGTGTTCGATGCAAAAGAACCTCCAGCGTGACTTTCGCGATATCCGTGCCGAGCACGACAAGCTCGCGGCGGGACAGCACTCCGAACTTTCCAATCAGGAGGCGTTCCAGCGCGCCACGCTTCGTCTCAGGGAAATCGTCGCCATTCTCGGGGGATCGTCCGGTCAATCCACGCTGTTGAACGCCGCGGACGTGAAGAGCCTGATCGACCGATTCCAAACGACCACCATGCGTGCCTGAACATCCAGAGATCGCCCTTGCCCTCCTTCGCCCGACATATTTTCGTCTGCACGAACCAACGGAGCGCCGACGATCCCCGCGGAAGCTGTTCATTGCTCGGATCGGACGCCTTGCACGCCAAGTTCAAGCAGGAAACCAAGCGGCTCAATTTGAAGAACGTGGTGCGCGCCAACAAGGCAGGCTGTCTCGACCACTGCGCCCAGGGTCCGAGTGTCGTCGTGTACCCTGAAGGCGTGTGGTACACGGTGAAGTCGGAAGCCGATGTCACCGAGATCATGGAACGTCACGTGATGCGGGGCGAGGTCGTTACCCGCCTGATCATGCCCGATCATCCGGCACCGTCCAAGCTCCCTCCGCTGCCCCTCTAGCGCACCACGCGAGGACCCGATGGCCGTCGAAGAGAAATGGAAGGCCAATTTGGAGAAGGTGGCCTTCATGAAACGGTTTCCCGGCCTGTTGGTCGAGTGGACGGCCCTGGAGCGCAAGTCCGTCGAAGCCGTGATCCCGCTGACGGGCAAGCAGGGAGCGGCGGCGATTGTTTTCGACGATGGGACGTTTACCGTCGCGCCGCCCATGTCCGCCGAACCGTACGAGCTCGGCGAGACCCTTCAGCGCGCCAGGACCTACTTGGAGCGGAATCATCCGGACGCCTATGCGGAGTATGACCGGCTGGTGAAGAAAGATCAGGACGCCCTCAAGGCGGCCAGACTCGAAAAGATCGTTGGCGCGATCCGGAACAACCTCGAGCAGATTCCGGAATTGAAGGATCAGTTGAAACGCCTCGTGGAGGAGTGGAAGTGAGCAGTCTCCCCAAAAAGAACATGTTCGAAATTTTTTCTCAAGGTCTCTTCGAAGGAGTCAAGCCTATGATGGTCATTCGCGATCACCTCGTCCGGCATCCCGACCGCTGCCTTCACCAGGCGATCTGCGTCCCCATCTGCCCGACCAGCGCGTGGCTGTCGACGCCCCCTTACAAGTTCGATCCATCCCGCTGCCTGGAAAGCTGCCGTCTCTGCTTGGATGCCTGCCCATCACAGGCTATCTACGCCGTGTTCAGGAAGGGCGACAAACTGCTGGAGCCGCAGAAAAAGTAGAGTGCGGGCCGACGAACGGCGTGAAGCACGGACGTCTGAGCTATTGCGGCGCTCGTTATGGCGATTTGGCAGCGAAAGACAACTCGAGAAGTTCTCGGCCGAAGCCCGGTGTGATCGAGCCGAACTTGGCGTAGCGATACAGCACGACGTCGAAGATCGTGGACAACGTGGATAAGACCAAACCCAGGACCGGGAAGTAGCAGACCGCGACCGCCATAATGAGGACGGCGGCCGCGAGATGCGTCGGAACCAGTCCGGCTCCGATGACGAACGCAAAGACGCCGGGCAGCGCCCAGAAGAAATACAGGACGCCGAATCCCAATCCCGCCAGGATATTCTCTCCCCACGTCCGCCGTAAGAGCTGCACCGACTCCTTGATCGCATCGAACGGACCCATACGTTGAGACACGAGCACGGGCACGACCAGAAACGTGGCAACGCTCCATGCCAGGCCGAGCATCCTGACGACGAGGCCGCCGACTATGCCGGATCGGCGTTCGAGCCCCTTGAGAAACACGCCCACTGTGGCGGACACGATCGCCCACCCGACGATCTGAGGCAACAACGACACCGCCTCGCTCAACGCCGTCCCAATGGACGCGGCGCGTCCCTCGAATTTCCGCAATACCGCAAGCGCCAACGCCGCGTTGAAAAACACTCCCACGCCGTAGGTCGTGACGTACAGAAAGAACAATCCGAGCACATCCGCCGAGCCGACATGCGGAACGCCGTCCGGCACCGGCATGCCGGTGAATCCTTCGATGATTGCCGGAGCCGCGACGACGCCGGTGTGCAACAGCACGCAGACCGAGGACGCCAGGGGCAGCAGCAACAGCGCTTTGTCCTCTATAAGAATCTGCCAGGCCGCCGCCAAAATCGTTTGCGTGGTGATGATTCTCTGCGTCCAGGACGGCACGCCGCGCATCTTCCGCTCGGTTAGGCCAACTGCTTTCTCAACCGCCCCCAATAGGCCGTGCCGACGTATCCGCAAGCCCCGGTGGCGGTCGTGAGGGCGAGAATCTGGTACACCTTGCGCCGAGGAATCTTGACGTGGACGGCGGGATTCAGCAGATCGGGAGAGTTCAGGACACGTTTCAGGGATTCGCCTGCGGACAGAATGGGCCACATGCAGGAGAGACGGAGGCGGGTCTCCAGGCGCGGGATAGCCATGGTGTACAACCAGCCCTGGTCGAGGTGCTCCACGGCCGTCCGAACGAGTCGAGCCAGCACGGGGCGAAAGCGCGGGAGATTGTTCTCATCGAGTAGATGCTTCGGCGTGAGTCCGGCCCCGGACAAGAGGGCGTCAGGCACGTAACACCGGCCCCGCTGCAGATCGTGAGCGATATCTTTGAGCACATTGGTCAACTGCAGTCCTTTCCCGAAGCGCACTCCTACTTCCGACATCTTCCGCACATCCCAGGAACGGAGCGCGCGCCGATGGGCACACATCAGGTCGGTCCAGAACTCTCCGACGCAGCCGGCGACGTAGTAGGTGTACCGGTCGAGATCATCGACGGTCTTGAACGAGGCGAGGTCGGCGGCGCTGGTTCCGGGAAACGCGGTCAGGTCCATTTCCATGCCCTGCGTGAGCGTCGTCATGAGCCGCTGCACGCGCCGGCGGTCATCGGGCGTAAACGACTGGAACAGACGGAAGCAGTCCTCCAACCGTTCGAGCAACACCCGTTCGGCTTCATGCTGTTGCAGCGGGCCGATCGCCTCCCGGATATCTTTGACTTGCATCCAGGCGACGTGATCGCTGATGAACTGCGCTTTGAGCTGGCCGAGATAATCGAGACGACGAGGACGGTCGATCAGGTCGGTATCCGCAATGGTGTCGGCGGCGCGGGCGAACAAGTAAGCCAGGCTGACTTGGTCCCGCACGTCGGCGGGGACGACGGCCAGGGTCGTATAAAAGAGTCGCGAGACGCGCTTGAGCAGATCGCGGAGCAGTTCCTGCTTGGAGAACGTGGTATCCGTAGCCACTCCTACTTCACTTCCAGCGTGCCTTCCATCCCCTTATCCCGATGACTCGGCAGCGGCCAGAGCCGCTTGTCGCAATAGATGGGAAAGATCCCGGGCTTGGACGGCGTGAATCTCACGACGGCGGTCTTTCCGGCGCTCACATCCTGCTCGACGGAAAGGCCCGCACCGGGATCGTGGATGATGAAATTGTGCGGGACGAGCGTAGTCACGCTGGTTAAGGTGAATTCGACCGGTTTGCCCGCTTCGACGATCAGATGGGTCGGTGCATAAGAATAGCTGTCGAGCGTGATCGTGGCGCGCTGTACCCCGTCGGCTTCAACAGGCACGATAAAGGGTGCGGCGAGGGGCGGCGCATCGGCGGCGAAGACGGGAACCCAGGCGGACATCGCGGCGCTGATCGCCGCCAGGATCACGTATCGCATGGGCGACGGCACCATGAGACGGTTCTAACAGGAAGGCGAAGAACAGGTCAACTTGACCTTTGTCGTTCCGGAGTTATTGTAGAAACCAGCGCCGGAACATTTGTATAATTGTGAGCGCTGTGTCGCCAGTTATGGCGGCAGGAACAAGCAGACGCCAGGCGCGCGTAAGGAGGACGCTCGATGAAGTGGTTGAAAGGTATCACACTGTTTCTGATTGCGAACGTACTGATTTATCTGACGCTGTCGGTGACCGCCAGCATCCTGATTAATGTGGTGCTGCCGGCGTTCGGCATCGACGTACGGGGAGCCTTCAATCAGCAACTGTTGGTCTGGTCGCTCGTGATCGGTTTTGGGGGCGCCTTCATCAGCTTGCTGTTTTCCAAACAGATGGCCCGGGCGATGCTCCACTGCCAACAGATTACCGAGCCGCGCTCCCATGCCGAGCATGTGATCTATGGCTCGGTGAAGGAAATCGCACAGCGTCTGAACATCACCATGCCCGAAGTCTGGGTCTACGACGCACCGGATCCCAACGCCTTTGCCACCGGACCGAGCAAAAACAATTCGATGGTTGCGGTCTCTACGGGGCTGCTTCAGAACCTGAAAGAGGACGAAGTCAAGGCCGTGCTGGCGCATGAAATGGGTCACGTCTACAACGGCGACATGTTCACAACGACGGTCTTGGCCGGCTTGATGAACACCTTCGTCTATTACATCAGCAACCTGTTGGCCTCGATGGTCGGCCAATCCAGCGGCGACCGGGAAGAGGGCGGCGCGGCGGGCAATCCGATTCTCGCCATGGTGGTCTACTTCTTCCTACAGATCGTGCTGTCGTTCCTGGCCATGATCGTCGTGAGCTGGCATTCCCGGCGGCGGGAATACGAAGCAGACGCCTTTTCGGCCAAGGTCTACGGGAAGCAGTCCATGATCGGGGCGCTGCAGGGGATCGACCGGTGGGTCAACCGGACGCAGTTCGAATATTCAAACCAGGACGCGCTGGCCACCATGAAAATCTCCGGGACTACACCGGGCAAGATCATGAGCCTTGTGGCCACGCATCCGCCCATCGAAGCCCGGATCGCCGCGCTCCAACAACTCTAACCGTTACGGAGGAGGTCCCATGCTCACCCGCCTCATCGCGATCTCGACTCTCGTCATGAGTTCCGGATTCATGTTCGGCCTCCCCGACGCGCACGCCGCCGAGGAGGGGCCGCTCATGGCTTCCAAGACCGCCAGCCTCTACGACTTCACCATGGACGATATCGACGGCAAACCGGTCAATTTGAAGGAGTACCAAGGTAAAGTGCTTCTGGTAGTCAATACCGCGAGCTTGTGCGGCAACACACCGCAATACACGGATCTGGAAACCCTGTACGAGCAATACCACGAACAGGGATTCGAGGTCCTGGCGTTCCCCGCCAATAACTTCGGTCAGCAAGAACCCGGTACCAACGCCGAGATCAAAGGGTTCTGCCTCACGAAGTACAGCGTGAGTTTCCCGCTCTTCAGCAAGATCAGCGTCAAAGGATCGGACAAACATCCGCTGTATGAATATCTCACGGAGCAGAGCCCGTTCCCCGGCGAAGTCGAATGGAACTTCCAGAAATACCTGATCGATCGATCGGGTAACGTGGTCGGACGCTTCCATCATCGGACCAAGCCCCTGGCGCCCGAAGTGGTGAAGGAAGTCGAACGGGTGTTGGCACAGAAATAAGCCTCGGCGGGCTGTTCCAAACGCCGAGGCCTTAGCTGCAGCGGTAAAATCCGATGTGCTGCCGATATTCCTGAATCGCCGCGCCCAGGGCGGCTCCTCCAAGTGGGATATTGGCGTCGAGCGTGTCCTCGACGGCGGGATCGTCGATCTCTACGTCGTAGCGGTCCTGAATGTTGGTCCGCACCGGACCCTGCGAAATCTCCCGCGGCATGAAGATCTCTTTCCACACTTCTTTCTCGACCAAACATACGTCTCGAAAACGCTCATACAGCAAGGCAAGTTTCTCCGGATCAGTGACCTTGACGCGAGTTCCCATCTAATGTCGCTCCTGCCTGTTCGTGGATGAAGTGAGTGGTGGTGAAGATGGCGGCCGATTCAGCTATTCGCCGCTATTTCGTCGAACCGGTCTGACCGGACGATGCAGCCTCAGCGACCGTAAACCGCATCGTGCCGACTTGGTTCACGGCGTGAAACGGTTGCTGGCCCAGTGGAGTAATGAAAAGTTTGGTCAGATACGTTCCCGTGGCCCACTTGTCTCCCGGGCGCTTCAACTCCAAAAACCCATATCGCTCGTGCCCTGGCACTTCCAAAGTGTCCTTTCCGATCGGAGAGGCGGGAATCGTTCGATCCGGCCCTTCCAGGAACCACTGCGCGCTGAATTGAGCGGGGTCTTCCAACGGCGCCACTTCGAATACGATATAGATGGCCGGGGTATCCGGAGTAAAGGTGGTGCCGGGTTCAATCGGCTTCAACCGAGGATCCTGCGTATACCATCCCTTGCGTCCGAAACTGTCCCATTCCACGTCGTAGCCCTTGGCCATCTTGATCCACACGAAGATGGACTGCGGAATGCCCTTTTTCTGATCGTCGAACGACGGCAGGATTGAGGGATCGATCTCGGTGTCGGATTGCTCCTTCGGCGCCACGAGATCTCTAGCGGCAGAGGCAGGCCACGAGTCGATAAGGCTCAACGCGAGTAACAGAGAAAAAACCGCCAGCTTCCATCCGAGCTGCGATCGATTCACGGGTTCACCCGTCGAGGCATCACCTTGAGCTCTCGTCCATATGTATTCATCGTATCTAGCGGAAGTCCACGGGTCAACCCGTTCGCACACGATCGACTATCCTGAAAATAGCGCGCAATCGGCCCTTATGGTAATGTATGAGAAACTCAGAGAAAAACGAGACATTTCGTTGAGCGGTCCCCAAAGTCTCCCCTCAAGCAACACTCCAGCATCCGACCGTCATACTCTAGAAGATGACCGCCTGCGCTGCCGGCGGTATGGCTTACTCGACGGAGCCTCTCAGGCCGTCACGCAGGGCAGCGGAGAACACTACCTCTCCGCTTTCGCCTTGCTGCTGCACGCCGGACCGCTTCAGCTCGGCATCCTTTCGGCGCTTCCGCAACTGATCGGCACCACCGCACAACTGGCCTCGATGAAGCTGCTGCGCCGTTTCCCGGACCGTAAGTCCCTAGTCCGGCTCGGCACCATCGGGCAGGCCCTATCCTGGATTCCGATCCTCATCCTTCCGCTGGCGTTCCCTGTCTGGGGTCCTTGGCTGCTCATCATGGGCGCCGCCATGTATTTTTCCTGCAACCATTTCACGGCTCCCACGTGGACCAGCTTTATCGCGGACCATCTCGATCAACACGAGCGGGGAGCGTATTTCGCCCGTCGCGCGTTGATCGTCGCCACCGTCAGTTTCGGTGCGTTGTGCGCCGCGGGTGGACTGCTCAGTCTCTGGCCTCCCCGCACGGCATGGGTCGGCTTCGTTCTCGTTTTCCTTGCAGCAGGGACGGCGCGTCTGTTCTCGGCATTCGCGCTTCGGCCCGTCCCCGATCTTCCGCACCGGGAACCCCGTTCAGGCCACGAAGGATTCCGTGCTTTCTTACGACGATCCAGCCGAAGCTTCCGCCGATTCCTGCTGTTTTCCAGTCTGATGCATCTGGCCGTGCTGGTTGCCGGACCTTATTTTGTGCTCTACATGCTCCGCGACCTCCACTTTTCCTACCTGGACTACGGAGGATGGCTCGCAGCCGGAGTGCTCGGGCAACTGCTGACCCTACAAGGTTGGGGCCGATTCGCGGATCGATTCGGGAATAAAGCACTCCTGTCGATCACGGGCTTCATTGTGCCTGTTCTTCCAATGTTCTACCTGCTGACGACAAGCGCGCTTTTCATGATGGGAGTGAACTTCTTCTCCGGCATGATCTGGGCGGGACTGGCGCTGGGACTTCAAAACTATGTGTTCGACGCGGTCCCGGATGAAGATCGTGCAACAGGCTTCGCCGTGTACAGTACGGTCAACGCCGTCGGGTGGTGCTGCGGTGCGCTGTTGGGAAGCTGGCTCATTGCCGCTTTGCCTTCCCGGTTCGAATGGGCGGGCCTGTCCCTTGGATCAAGTCTTCCGATTGTGTTTTTCCTATCAGGTGTGCTGAGGCTGGTGATTTCCATCGGACTCATTGGACGATTCCACGAGCCCCGCACAGTGGAACAGGCACAGCTTTCACGGTTGATGCTTGAACTTCCGCTGTTGAAACCGATGCGGCAGGTGCGGCAATGGGTCGCAAGTCCCCTCTTACGACTCGGCAGGTGAAACTACCGCGGAGCCGAAGGCTGGACACCCCGTTCCTGTTCTTCTTGCTTAAGCTTGTCGAACGTCCGATCGCCGTGGCTTCGGACCTGGTCCGGGGTCGGCTGAGGCATCGGTTTCGGCTGCTCGCTCGAACAGCCCACCGCCGCCAGCATCACCGCCGAAACTACCAATACGACGCCCATTCCGCCGACGCGCTCGTGTTCAATTGTCTCGCTCGCCATAGCTGTGCTCCTCCATGAGGCTCCGCCATTTTCCGCGCGCACTCTCGCCGAGTCCGGCGAAGATTGTCCCGTTCCCGACCGGACATCGGGTATCATACCCTGCGCCACGATCTCAACACCACTTCATCGTCTGCATTTCTTGCGCGCTCCATCCATCCGGAGCCGGATTGACTGGCGTGGGGTCTCGCGCTATCCTGGCGGCACATTGGCCCGCACCCCCTGACCCATCATGTCACTACGCGACCGCCTTTCCGAAGATTTGAAGCATGCCATGAAAGCTCGCGACCAGCTCCGCATGGACGTCATCCGCATGATCAAAGCGGCGGTGCTCAACAAGGAAGTGGAAATCAAGAAGGATCTCGACGACGCCGAGATGAGCCGGATCATGACCACTATGATCAAGCAACGCAGGGAATCGGTCGAGCAATACGAGAAGGGCAATCGAAGCGAACTCGCCGCCAAGGAGCGGCAGGAAATTTCCATCATCGAATCGTATCTGCCCAAAGCCCTCACCCAGGAAGAATTGGCCCAGGTCGTCGAGAACGTGATTCGAGAAACCGGCGCGGCTTCATTAAAGGATATGGGCGCGGTCATGAAGGCCGTCATGAGCCGTCTCGGCAGTCAGCCTGTCGACGGCAAGCAGGTCAGCGATCTGGTACGGGCCAAGCTGCTGTAGATCGAGTTTTCAGGACTTCACGTTTTTCTTTTCTCCCCAATTCTGCCTGCTATACTTTTCCTGGCATTTCTCTCGGTCGACGCCTCGCGCCGGCTGAATTGCAGCTCACACGAGACCCGTCATGAGTATCCTCATCGTCGACGACTCTCCGGATCAGCGCGCGTTGCTTTCCGCCATTCTGGACAAAGCGGGCCATACCGACATTCTGTGCGCCGACTCGGCGAAGTCGGCGTGGAAACTCCTTGATCCCGCCGCCTGCGGCCCGGACCGGCGGGTCGATCTCGTCCTCATGGACGTGCTGATGCCGGAGCAGGACGGAGTCGAAGCGTGCCGACAAATCAAGGCCTGCGCCGACCTGCGAGACGTTCCCGTCATCATGGTGACGGCGGACAACGATCTCTCAAACCTGCAGGCCGCCTTTGCGGCAGGCGCCAATGACTACATCAACAAGCCGGTGCAGAGCGTAGAGCTGCTGGCCCGAGTTTCCTCGGCACTGGCGCTCAAGCAGGAGACCGATCGGCGAAAAGCCCACGAGTTGGAGCTGCAACGAAGTAACGACGAGCTGCAGCGTGCACTCCGAGAAGTCAAGGTGCTCCGCGGACTGATTCCCATTTGCGCATCCTGCAAGAAGATCCGCAATGACGGCGGGTTCTGGCAGCAGCTGGAGGAATATCTGAGCCAGCATTCCGAGGCCGAGTTCAGCCACGGGCTCTGCCTCCCCTGTATCAAACGGCTTTATCCTGGTGTTTATCAGGATTAGCTGTTAGGATTTCCAATCATTTCCCAACCTTGAGGCGTTGTCCCCATGAGCATCCTGATCATTGACGACTCTCCCGATGACCGCGCGCTATTGCAATCGATCTTGTCCGCCGCCGGGTACGACCACATCCTCTCCGCGGAATCCGCCGCCACGGCATTCCGCCTGCTCGGGATGGAAGGCGGCAAGCAGAGCGCCGGCCGCGTCGATCTGATTCTCATGGACATCGTCATGCCGGAAATGAACGGCATCGAAGCCTGCCGACAGATCAAAGCCGTCGAGCGGTACCGCGACACGCCGATCATCATGGTGACGGTCAAGACGGACCCCGTCGACCTGCAATTGGCCTTCGCGGCCGGCGCACTGGATTACATCGCCAAGCCCATCAACAAGATCGAATTGCTCACCCGCGTACGTTCAGTGCTCCGCCTGGTCCACGAGATCGAACGACGTCGGGCTCACGAGCAGGAACTCTTGGAGGTCATGCGCCAGCTTCAGGAAGCCAATCAGATGCTGCTTCGGCTGTCCTGTCTCGACGGCCTGACCGGCATCACCAACCGGCGACAGTTCGATGATTTTCTCGATCAGGAATGGCGGCGCGCCGTTCGCGAATCCACTCCCTTGTCGCTGATCATGCTCGATATCGACCGATTCAAGTCGTACAACGACACGCAAGGGCATACGGTCGGCGATGAATGCCTGCGGCAGGTCGCCAATGCGATTTCGGGAGCGGTCAACCGGCCGGGCGACTTGGTCGCGCGCTACGGAGGGGACGAGTTTGTGGTAGTTCTTCCCGGCACGACGACGGAAGGCGCAGCGCAAGTGGCGGAAACACTTCGCCGGCGGATCGAATCTCTCGGTATCACCCATTCCGAGGGAGACATCATGACCATCAGTGTGGGATACGCCAGTACCATCCCGAATCGAAGCGCCTCCCAGACCGACCTCATTAAGGCCGCCGATCAAGCGCTCTATCAGGCCAAGCAGGAAGGCCGCAACCGCGCCAAGCAGGCGGGAATACTATCCCTCGTTCCCCATTCGCACGAAGACTAGACTCGGCATCACCGGACCATTTTCAGGAATGATTCCGGACGGATATGGCACGCCATCAACGCCCCGCAGCTCGGCAACCAAGCAAGGTCCCTGAACGCATATCGCGCCCTTCTCTCCCGCTCCCCGCGGTGTCCCCGAAGAAACGCCGCCCACGCGCGTCATCCGATGACCCAACGATCCTCTTGAGCCGCTATCAGAACACCCTGCGAAAACTCTCGCAGAGTGAAAGTCTCAACAGCGGAGAGATCGACCAGGCATTTCGTGTGATCACCGAAGCCTGCGCGCAGCTTCTCCAGGCCGAACGGACGAGTATTTGGCTGTTCGACGAGCATCGCACGTCGATCACTCTAATGGATCTGTTTCGAGCGACCGGCCGGTCTCACAGCGCCGGATCCGTTCTCCAGGCTTCGGACCATCCCGCATACTTTCAGGCGTTGGTCACGGAAGAGTCGGCCATTGCCGCTCATGACGCGCATCACGATCCTCGAACCAGAGAATTCCTGACCGACTACCTCATCCCGCTCGACATCCGCGCAATGTTGGACGCCCCCATCAGGCAGAAAGGTCGAGTCGTGGGCGTCCTCTGCACGGAGCACGTCGGAGAGCCTCGCCAATGGACGGTATACGAGGAACAATTCACCAGTTCCATGGCGACGATGGTCACGCTGGCGCTCGAAGCGGCCGAACGACGGCAGACGGAAACCGCTCTGCGTCTTGCCAAAGAAGCAGCGGAAGTCGCCAGCAAGGCCAAGAGTGAGTTCCTGGCCAGCGTCAGCCACGAAATTCGGACGCCGATGAATACCATCATCGGCATGGCCGATCTGCTTTGGGAAACCGACCTCACGCCGGAGCAGCGGAAATATCTTCGAACCTTCCGACGGGCCGGCAGCAATCTCCTGATGCTCATCAATGATATTCTCGACCTTTCGAAAGTCGAGGCCGGCCACATTGAACTTGAAGCGATCGAGTTCGACCTCAACGATCTGGTTGAAAAAGCGATCGAGATTCTGGCGATGCAAGCAAATGAGAAAGGGCTCGAACTGGCCTGCCATCTTTCGCCGGATGTCCCCTGTGCGTTGATCGGAGATCCCAATCGGCTTCATCAGATCCTCATCAACCTCATCAGCAACGCCATCAAATTCACCGACAATGGATCCGTCGTCGTCGAAGTGACGAATGACGGAGACAAGGACTCCCCCGGTGCAATTAGGTTTTCCGTAACCGATACCGGGGTCGGTATTCCCAAAGACATGTTCGAGGCTATTTTTGAGAGTTTTACCCAGGCCCACGCCTCGACCAGCCGAAGATATGGAGGAACGGGCTTGGGCCTCACGATTTCCAGGCAACTGGCCAAGCTCATGCACGGCCATATTTGGGTTGAGAGCACGGTGGGACGGGGGAGCACATTTCATTGCTCAGTCGAGCTCGGGGTCCAATGCAGGACCGACTACGCGTGCCCATCGATCCCGGTCGACCTTTGCAACGTGAAGACCCTGGTCGTCGATGACCATCCCACCAACCGGACGATTCTTAAAGAAACACTGGCGTCTTGGAATGCTACGGTGACGGATAGGGCCAATGGAAAGGATGCAGTGGACGAACTGCGCCTGGCTGCAGGAGCATCACAACCCTATCAATTGATGCTGCTCGACTGCCGCATGCCGGACATGGATGGATTTGCCGTCGTCGAACAGATTCGACAAGCGAACCTTGCGGAAGGATTGACCATTGTCATGCTGGCCTCTCACCAATGGGCCGATGACATTGCGAGAACGTACGACATGGGCCTGGGCGGGTATATGGTCAAGCCGGTCCGGCGCTCGGATCTGTTGCAGACCATCAGCATCGCCCTCGATCGAAAAAAGAATCCGACGGCCTCTCGTCAGGCTCCTCAACAAGTCGCTGCATTGCCCAATCCATCGCGCCCGCTCCATATTCTGTTGGTCGAAGATTCACCAGACAATCAATTCCTGATCCGCTCCTACCTCAAGCACACTCCCTATCACATGGACGTCGCGGACGACGGCGCAGCAGGCGTCGATAAATTCAAGGGCGGACGCTATGACTTGATCCTCATGGATATGCAGATGCCCGTGATGGACGGATACGAAGCGACCAAGACGATTCGTGCCTGGGAAGCCGACCATGATCTGCCTCCCATCCAAATCGTCGCATTGACGGCCCTGGCTCTCAAAGAGGAAGGCGAGCGGATTCTTCAATCGGGCTGCAATGCTCACATGACCAAGCCGGTACGGAAACAGACCCTTCTGGAGGTTCTTCAAGCCTGCCAGGGTCTTCGATCATGACACAGCCTTCTCAAAGTTCCGACTCCAACTTCATTACCGTGGTGATCGATCCCGATCTCGAAGAAATCCTGCCGATCTTCATGAGGAACAGACGGCGTGACGTTGGCACGCTTCGCATCGCCCTCGACGAAAGCGATTTCAAGACCGTACGCCTGCTCGGTCATCGCATGAAGGGCGACGGAGGCGGATACGGGTTTGACGCCATCAGCGAGATCGGAGAGGTGCTCGAACAAGCCGCGATTCGCGAAGACCGGCCCGTCATCACGCAGCAGACCGACAAACTGGATGACTTTCTCGACCGTGTACAGGTGGTGTACAGAAAACACGGACACCATCGGTGATCGCACCGGACTGCCTTACTCTGACCCTGCCTGCCCCGACAAACATTCCCGGCACTCTCCCGTAGCAGCCAGCGGGCGGCTTGTGTATAATGCCCGCACAGGGAGATGCGAGCTGATTCCTCCCCGTTCTCCTTACCGCAATCAGAGCCTGCGCGATGATGCGCAGCAAACCTTGCGGCTGCCATGCTTGCATCTCCGTCCATCATCCCGTGTGGGGGGCTAGCTCAGTTGGGAGAGCACTACGTTCGCAACGTAGGGGTCGGGG
>DAOLIU010000090.1:0-13626 GCA_035328385.1 Nitrospira sp.
GGCTCCCGGCCGCCGAGACGGCCCTCCTCGAGGCTTCGGCCCACGCGGCGGCCGTCCAGGATGAAGAACTCCGGCACCGCCTTACGCAGGTGATGGCCGCCGCCCTGTCCCGCACCGGTTGCCGCTAGGATCCCGGCTGCAGCGGCTCCTTGAAGAGCTGACGGGAATACGCGGCGGTGGCGGCCGTGTCCGGCCCGTCGACCAAGGGTCCGATCCGTCCCTCTTCCTCCGTGTCGGTCAATTGATAGTACCCCCGCATCGCCCGACGGAACCCATCGCGCACCTCTCGGTCTTCTCCGCTGACATATCCATGAAGAATCGGCGCCTCGGCCCAGGCGTCGTGCGTGAAAATGTAAATGGTAATCCGGCGATAGCGTCCCTTCGGATCGTCGGGCGTCGTCGGCCTGATCTTCATGGAGCCGAAGTTTCGGGTCTCGCGGCCGATCTTTCGGAACCGTTGGATGAGCGTTTCGATTTCCGTGTCGCTGGTCCAAGCCGGGACATGCACGGCCACCGCGGTGCCCTCCTGCGAACCGACGCTATACGGCGGGATCGAGCGGTCGGGACGGCTGAGGTACATCCCTCCCCAGATGAGGCCGAAGGAGCCGAAGAAGACGGCCAGCGCCAGCTTCACGACCGTATCGAGGGGCTTCTTTGCGCGGGTGGGGGAAGAGGCCTGTGTGTGTGGATCGTTCATGGGCGGGAAGACGCGCGGGCGCGACGTGACGGTCCGGTCGTCAGCTCCGCGCGCCGTCGTCCGCAACCGCGTCGTCCCGCTCGGCGCTCTCGGCGAGTCTGGCTACCGCCACGACCCGGTCCTCTTCGCCGTCGAGATCGAGAATGCGGACGCCCTGCGTGTTGCGGCCGATCTCGCGGATGTCGTCGACTTTGCAACGCAGCACTTTGCCCTGCGCCGCCATCATCATGATTTCATCGTCGTCGCGGACCTGCAGGAATCCCACGGCCGGGCCGTTCCGCTCGGTCGTCTTCACGCTGATGATCCCCTTGCCGCCGCGACCCTGCACCCGATACTCCGTAACCGGCGTCCGCTTGCCGTAGCCTCCCTCCGTCACGGTGAGGATGGCGGTGGTCGAATCGGGAGTGATCGTCTCCATCCCAATCACTTCGTTGCCTTCTTCGAGCGTGATGCCCTTCACCCCGTAGGCGGTCCGTCCCATCGGCCGGACTTCGTCTTCCTTGAACCGGATCGTGATGCCCTGCTTCGTCCCCAGCAGAATCTCGCGCCGGCCGTCCGTGACCTGGACGGCGATGAGCTTGTCGCCCTCTTCCAGCCCCAGCGCAATGATTCCGCCCTGACGGGGATTCCGATAGGCGGACAGCTCGGTCTTCTTGATGATGCCGCGCTTCGTGGCCATGATCACGAACCGGTCATCGCGGTATTCCTTGACGGGCAGCGTGGCGGTGACTTTTTCATTTCCCGAAAGCGCGAGCAAATTGACCAGCGCCTTGCCCTTGGCCGCGCGGCTCGCCTCCGGGATCTCGTGCACCTTCAGCCAATAGACTTTTCCGGCGTCCGTGAAGAACAGGAGGGCATCGTGCGTCGAGGCCGTAAAGAGGGTTTCGACGAAATCTTCGTCCTTGATGCCCATGCCGATCTTGCCTTTCCCCCCTCGGCGCTGAGCCCGATACAGCGAAGCGGCGTTCCGCTTGATATAGCCGGCGTGGGAGATCGTGACGACGACCTCTTCTTCCGCGATCAGATCCTCGACGCTGATCTCGGCTTCCTCCTTGACGATCTGCGTCTTCCGCTCGTCGCGGTAGGTCTCGTAGATCTGGGTCAGCTCGTCTTTGATGATCTTCCGCACCAGGGCCTCGCTGCCCAGGACCGATTTGAGATATTCGATCTGCTTCAGCACCTCCGCGTATTCCTCGATCAGCTTGGTGCGCTCCAGCTGCGTCAGCCGCTGAAGCCGCATGTCCAGGATGGCGGTCGCCTGAATTTCGCTCAGGGCGAACTGCCGCATCAGTCCGGCCCTGGCCTCGTCCGGTGATTGGGCCCGCCGGATCAACGTGATCACGGCGTCGAGATTGTCGAGGGCGATCTTCAGCCCCTCGAGAATATGCGCCCGCTCCTCCGCCTTCCGCAGGTCGAAGGCCGTCCGCCGCACCACCACTTCCCGGCGGTGCTCGATGAAGTGGTGCAGGATCTGCTTGAGGTTCAGGACCTCCGGCCGGTTGTTCACCAGCGCCAGCATGATCACGCCGAAGGTCGTCTCCAGCTGTGTGTGCTTGTAGAGATTGTTCAATACGACCAGCGGGATTTCTCCGCGCTTGAGCTCGATGACGATGCGGACGCCTTCCCGCGCCGAGGATTCGTCGCGCAGGTCGGAAATCCCCTTGATCCGGTCCTCTTGAATCAGCTCCGCGATCTTCTCGATCAGCTTCGCCTTGTTCACCTGGAACGGAATTTCCGTCACGATGAGCCGTTCCCGGTCCGTGCGCTGTTCCGATTCCACCACGACCTTCGCCCGCAGCTTCAGCAGGCCCCGGCCGGTCTCATAGGCGTCCTTGATGCCGCTCATCCCGTAGATGAAGCCGGCGGTGGGAAAATCCGGCCCGGGGATCTTCTTCATCAGTTGCGCTACGGTCACGTCGGGATTCTCCAGCAGCAACAACAAGCCTTCCACCACCTCGCCCAGATTGTGCGTGGGGATGTTGGTGGCATAGCCGACGGCGATGCCGCCCGCTCCGTTGATGAGGAGATTGGGGACCTTCGTCGGGAGGACGAGCGGTTCCACGCGGGACTCGTCGTAGTTCGGACCGAAATCGACCGTCTCCTTGTCGATGTCGGCCAGCATTTCTTCGGCCAGCCTCGTCATCCGCGCTTCGGTGTACCGCATGGCGGCGGGAGAATCGCCGTCCATCGACCCGTAGTTGCCCTGGCCGTCGACCAGGGGATAGCGCATGTTGAAATCCTGGGCCATGCGCACGAGCGTGTCGTAGATGGCGGAATCGCCGTGCGGATGATAGTTGCCCATGATCTCGCCGACGATCTTGGCGGACTTCCGGTAGGCCCGATTGTGGACCAGGCCCATCTCGTTCATGCCGAAGAGGATGCGGCGATGGACCGGCTTGAGGCCATCACGGACATCGGGTAATGCCCGCCCCACGATCACGCTCATGGCGTAATCGAGGTACGACGACCGCATCTCGTCTTCGATCGCGATCTGACCTAGTCGTTCATCCGGCGGCATGTTTGGCTTCCACTCCTAATTCTTTCTTCCCTTAACCCAATTGTTGTAGCGCGGGTGGCGGCGGACGGGCGATTTTCTCACCCTCCCACCCCGCCGCGCCGAGACGCGGTTTTCACCGAGCACGCGCAGGAAAGTCACCCCACTGGGGGACTGGGGCGCACGACGCGATGAATAAAGAGCGTCACGTCTGTGCGCGCCGGCGAGATGGTGAGCCGGCCGGGGAGCGAGCATGTCGGGGCTGTCTGCCGACAGGACCCGCCCGCTACACATCCAGGTTTCTCACTTCGAGCGCGTGCGCTTGGATGAAATTCCTGCGCGGCTCCACCTCATCGCCCATGAGAATCGTGAAAATCTCGTCCACGCCGGTCATGTCTTCCAGCTTGACCTTGAGCAGCGTGCGCACTTCCGGATTCATGGTCGTCTCCCAGAGCTGCTCCGGATTCATTTCGCCCAGCCCTTTGTAACGCTGGATGCTGAGCCCCTGCTTCCCGAGATCCAGGATGGTCTTGACCAAATCGGCCGTCGAATGGAGCGGCTGCTCCTGCCCCTTGGACTTCAGCCGGTAGGGCAGGCGGCCGAGACCGATGGCGGACGGCGCCAGCTTCTGCAGTTCCCGGAAATCGGCGGAGCCGACCAGCTCATGGGTCACTTCGAGGGCGTGGGTGATCCCGTTGGCCTGAAGGCGGCAGGACACCCGGTTCGATTGATGTTCCTCGTCCTGAAGGATGTCCAGGGTGGGCGCGAGCTTGGGGAAGACCAGACCGAGCGCCTTCTTGGCGTTCGCCACGATCTTGACGAGCGCCTCACGGTCTTTCAGCAGATCCCGATCCAGGCCCGGCTCGTCGACGAACGTCCGGAGCATCGCGGCTTCATGCGGTTTCTTGTTCAACCGCGCGAGCAACGTCTCGAACGCGATCATCTTCTTGAGAATCGGCAGCAGGCGCCGTCCCGTGACGAAACTCTGCGCCCCTTCCAGATAGAGCTCGACGTCCTCGACGGCGAGGTCGGCCAAATGCTCGTTCAGCGCTCCCTCGTCCTTCAGATACCGCTCGGCCTTGCCCTTCTTCACCTTGAAGAGGGGCGGCTGCGCAATGTACACGTAGCCCCGCTCCAGCAGCTCGGGCATTTGCCGGAAGAAGAACGTCAGCAGCAGCGTCCGGATGTGGCTGCCGTCCACGTCGGCGTCCGTCATGAGAATGATCTTGTGGTATCGGGCTTTCGCGATGTCGAAGGTGTCCCTGTCGGCCTTGTCGCTTTCTTCGCGCTTGCGGCCGATGCCGGTGCCCAAGGCCATGATGAGCGTGCGGATCTCGTCGCTGGTGAGCATCTTGTCGAAACGCGCCTTTTCGACGTTCAGGATCTTTCCCTTCAGCGGCAAGATGGCTTGGAACTTCCGGTCGCGGCCTTGCTTGGCCGAGCCGCCGGCCGAATCTCCCTCGACGATATACAGCTCGCTGACCGCCGGGTCCTTCTCCGAACAATCCGCCAACTTGCCGGGGAGCGACCCTCCGTCGAGCGCGCTCTTCCGCCGGATGAGGTCCTTCGCCTTGCGGGCGGCCTCGCGGGCGCGGGCCGCGTCGATGGCCTTGCCGATGATCTTGCGGGCGACCGGAGGATTTTCCTCGAAATAGGTTCCCAGCGCCTCGTTGACCGCGGCTTCGACGACGCCTTTCACCTCGCTGTTGCCGAGCTTGGCTTTCGTCTGGCCCTCGAACTGAGGGTTGCGGACCTTCACGCTCACGACGGCCGTGAGCCCCTCGCGCACGTCGTCGCCCGTGAGCGACTCCGTCTCTTTCTTGAGGAGGTCATTGGCGTTGGCGTAGTTGTTGATCGTCCTCGTCAGCGCGGCCTTGAACCCGACCAGGTGGGTGCCCCCTTCTTTCGTGTTGATGTTGTTCGCGAAGGAGAACAGGTTCTCCGCGTAGCTGTCGTTGTACTGGAGCGCCACTTCCAGGATCATCTTCTCTTTTTCGACGTTCACATAGATCGGCTTGTGCAGGGGAGTCTTGGCTTCGTTCAGGTGCTCGACGAACGAGACGATGCCGCCCTTGTACAGGAAGGTCTGTTCCTTGGCCGGCTCCTTGCGCTCGTCCTTCAGGGTGATCGAGAGCCCCTTGTTGAGAAAGGCGAGTTCGCGCAGGCGTTGCGCCAGCACGTCGAAACTGAACTCCAGCGTCTCGAAAATCTGTCCATCCGGCTTGAACCGGACCTTCGTGCCCCGGCGCTTCGTTTTCCCCGTGTCCTTCAGCGGGGCGCCGGGCTTCCCTCGTTCATAGCGTTGTTCAAAGACCTGGCCGTCCTGCCAAATCTCCAGCTCGAGCCATTCGGAAAGCGCGTTGACGACCGAGATGCCGACGCCGTGCAACCCGCCCGATACGGTGTAGGCGCCCTGCTCGAACTTGCCGCCCGCGTGGAGGACCGTGAGCGCCACCTCGGCGGCGGACTTCTTCTGGGTGGGATGCATGCCGGTCGGAATGCCGCGCCCGTTGTCGACGACCGTCACGCTGCCGTCGATGTGCACGGTGACCTCGATCGCCTCTCCGAACCCGGCCATGTGTTCGTCGACGCTGTTGTCGACGACTTCGTAGACCAGATGGTGCAGCCCGTCCACGCCGGTGCTGCCGATGTACATCGCCGGGCGCTTGCGGACCGCGTCGAGCCCTTCCAAAACTTTGATCTGGTCCGCGCTGTAACTGTCGGACTTCCGCGAGCCAGGCTCGCCGGCTATCTCGTCAGATTCTTTCGTGGCCATCCCCTGTCCTAGACTCCCGGTTCGTTGCGCTCACCTGCATCAGCCGGATGTCGAAAAAGTCCTCCAGCGGCGTTCCCGCGGCGCGGCTTGGCGCGTCGGACTCAGATCTTGATCGGCATCACGACGCACTTGAATCCAGGACTTTCCGCTTCTTGAATCAGGCACGGGCTCAACGGATTGTCCATTTGGAGCGACAGCGTCTCGCCGTCCATGACGCCGAGCACGTCGAGCAGATACCGCGCGTTGAAGCCGGTGTTCAGCGCTTCCCCCTCGTACCGGGCCGGGAGATCCTCCGTCGCTTCCCCATAATCCGGGCTGCTGGAGAACAATGACAGCCGTCCCGGCGCAAACGACAACTTGACCGCGTTGGCTTTGTCCCTGGACAGCACCGACACGCGCCGCAACGCGCTCTCCAACTCCAGCCGATTGACGTTGATACGCCTGTTGCTCTCCTTGGGAATCACCTGCTGGTAGTTCGGATAGTTGCCCTCCATGAGGCGCGACGTCAGCAACAGACCGCTCTTCCGGAAGATCATGAGATTCTTCGTGAACCCGATCAGCGGTTCCCCGTCGCCGCCTTCTTCCAACAGCCGGCGCATTTCATGGGCCGCCTTCTTCGGAATGATGGCCTTGATCTCCTGCGGCACGCTCTTGCTCTCCGGTTTTCCCAGGTCCTGCTCCGCCACCGCGAGCCGGTGACCGTCGGTCCCGACCAGACGGAGGGTCGTCTTCCGGTCGGCGGAGATCAATGTGACCAGCAACCCGTTCAGAATGTACCGGGCGTCGTTGTCTCCGGCGGCAAAGAGGGTCTTTCGAATCAATTCCAGGAGACCCGCCCCGGACAGGGGAATGAGCCCTTCGCGTTCGATGGTCGGCAGGGCCGGGTAATCGGCGCTGGGTAATCCCACGATCTTGAACTGGCTCTTGCCAGCCTGAATGCTCGTCCAGTTGTTCTCTCCACTGGTGATTTCGATGTCGCCCGACGGGAGCTCCTTGATGATTTCGTAGAGCTTCCGCGCGGAGAGGGTGATGCCGCCGGTTTTCTGCACCGTCGCCTTGTACAGGCCGCGCATACCGATCTCCAGATCCGTGGCGATGATTTCGGTGCCCTCCTGCTTCGCCTCCAGCAGGATGTTCGACAGGATCGGCATGGTGTTGCGCTTTTCGACGACCCCCTGGACACGTTGCAGGCCCGTCAGCAGTTCGTCGCGTCCGATGCGTACCTTCATGATCCCCTTCTCCCCGGGCGATTGTCAGCCGCGCAAAATCTTGTCCTTGAGTCCATCCAGCGTCGCCTGCAGCGCGCTGTCGCTCTCCCGCGCCTTACCGATCTGCCGGCAGGCGTGAATGATCGTCGTGTGGTCCTTGCCTCCGAAGTGCCGCCCGATCTCCGGGTATGACGCGTCGGTCAGCTCACGGCACAGGTACATGGCGATTTGCCTCGGATGGACCAGCGTCTTGCTCCGTCGGCGGGATTTCAGATCGGCGATTCTCACGTGAAACCACGTACTGACGACCTCTTGGATGTCTTCCAGTGAGACGATCTTTTTCTTGTCTCCGATGAGATCTCTCAGGACGTTTCTGGCCATGTCCAACGTAATGACCTGCCCGGTCAGCGACGCGTAGGCGCCGAGACGTACCAGCGAGCCTTCCAGTTCCCTGATGTTGCTCTTCATCGTCGTCGAGAGAAATTGGATGACGTCCTCGGGCAGCCTGACCCCCTCATCCTCGGATTTCTTGCGCAAGATCGCGATCCGCGTCTCGACGTCCGGCGGCTGGAGATCGGCGATCAGTCCCCACTCGAAGCGCGACCGCAACCGCTCCTCGATGTCGGGCATATCTTTGGGAAACCGGTCGCTGGACAGCACGATCTGCTTGTGCGCCTCATAGAGGGAATTGAACGTGTGGAAGAACTCTTCCTGCGTCCGTTCCTTTCCGGCCAAAAATTGGATGTCGTCGATCATCAGCATGTCGATGTGCCGGTACCGCTTGCGCAGGTCCGTCATCTTGTCGTAACGGATGGAGTTGATGACCTCGTTCGTAAACTGCTCGGTCGTCAGATAGGCGATCCGCAAGTCCGTCCGTTCCGCAACGTGATTCGCAATGGCGTTGAGCAGGTGCGTCTTGCCGAGGCCGACCCCCCCGTAGATGAACAACGGATTGTAGGCCTTGGCCGGTTGCTCGGCCACCGCCATGCAGGCGGCATGGGCGAACTGATTCCCGGCGCCGACCACGAAGTTCTTGAACGTATATTTCGGATTAAGTTGGATGCCCCGCTTGGGCTTGGATCCGGCAACGGCCCGGGCTTGCTCGAGAACAGTGGAGTCCATCGGCTTGGTCGGCAGACGGTTGAACACGACGAACGATACGGCGGTCTCGCCTCCGCCCCGGGCCGTCGACACCGCCTCTTCCAAGAGAGGTCCGTAATGCTGGCTCAGCCAGTCTCCGAAGAACTTGTTCGGCACGGCGATCTGGGCCGTACTGTCTTCGATCCGTTCCAGGTGGACTGGTGTAAACCACGTGTCATACACCTGCTTTGGGACTTTTCCCTGGATATAGGCCAGGGCCTCTTGCCACACAGATGCGACAGTCATAATCCCTGCGATATCACCCATACACAGGCTTATTCACACCTGTGGATAACTACCAAATTACCTGGCTGTTTCATCGCCCTGCATACAGCGTGTCTCTGCCCACGGGATCACAGACCGTCACTCCAGCACGTAATTCAGAGGTTGCTGACTCTGCACTCACCGTCAACTCAGAGTCAATCCCCAACTTCATCACCAGGAGTCTCCGTCGAACTCTCGTTTCACGCTCGACACTTATCTTCTCTCCTCGTTCTCCACAGGGCCTATTCTTACTCCGATTCCGACTACGAATTTCTTCTTCTTGTAAGAATCCCGGAAGTAAGAGCCATCGTCCCAATCCATACCATTCACTCGAAACCACCGTTCACCTGCTGAATACAAGAAGACGTCGGAATCTCCTCTCACCACCACCGTACAGCTATATGATAACCGGTAAACATGCCATGGAGATGTTTGTCCGATGCACGGCGAACGGAAAGCCGAAACAACGTCGTGTTACGCGCCGGTACGCAGACCGATGGTGAGGGAAGAAATTTCGACGGGTCTGTAAAATACACGAAGATCCCCTGAAATCACCGATGAGCAACTACCTGAACACCGAGCCTGAAGAGGGTGTGGATAACAAGAGCGCCAGCTTCTGCGCCGCCATCGAGATGACAGAGAATGAAAAAAGAAACTTCACTTATTATTCAAAAGCTTATAGAGACATGACGGGGGCGAGCCTACGGGGTTTTCGAGAGGAAGTCAACACGAAAAATTGGGCTTCTACGCAGGGGAAAGCTGCGTCAGAATGTAGCGCGCGATATCCGCGAGACGCACTTCTTCTTGTGCTTTGGTTTCCATGTTTCGAACGATGACGGACCCGCGTCGTGCCTCGTCGTCGCCGAGTAAGACGGCCCAGCGGCTCCGAGTGCGATCGGCCTGACGGAGATGCGCCTTGAGCGTGGTTGAACGGTAGTCAGTTTGGGCGATCAATCCCGCGCGGCGCAGCGTGTCCAGCACCAGAACACCAGCCGGTGCTCCTTCCGTTCCGAACGAGGCGACGTAGACTGAGGGAACAGAAACCGGTTGCATCGCTTCCGGCAACATCAAGGAAATCCGCTCGAGGCCCGCGGCGAATCCGACCGCGGGAGTCTTGGGTCCCCCGAGCGCCTCGACCAATCCGTCGTAACGGCCGCCGGCGCCGACGGCGTTTTGAGCGCCCAAGTGAGACGACGTGACCTCGAAGGCCGTCAGGCAGTAATAGTCGAGGCCGCGGACCAAGCGGGGGTTCAAGTGATAGGGGATATCGAGCGAGGTCAGACCGGCCTGCACCTCGGCGAAGTGGGACTTGGCTTCCGCCGACAAGTGGTCCGTCAAGCGAGGTGCGTCGTCCGTCGCGGCGCGGCATTCGGGGACCTTGCAGTCGAGGACGCGGAGAGGATTGGTCTCGATCCTCCGGAGACAGTTGGCGCAGAGACGGGCCGTGCGTCCATTCAGAAACGCAACGAGCACGGGAAGGTACGCGGCCCGGTCGGCCGCAGTGCCAAGGCTGTTGAGTTCAAGCGTCAAATCGGGGAGCCGCAAGTCAGACAGGAAGCGCCACAGCAGCGACATGATTTCCACGTCCGCCCTGGCTTCCTGCGTGCCGAAATATTCGACGCCGAATTGATGGAATTGCCGGAGCCGTCCGGCCTGCGGCCGCTCGTGACGGAACATCGGCCCAAGGTAGTAATATTTCTGCGGGAGCGGATCGGCCGCCCGATTGTGTTCCACGAACGAACGGACCGTGCCCGCCGTGCCTTCGGGCCGCAAGGTCAGCAAAGTGCCGTCGCGGTCGGGAAAGGTATACATCTCCTTCTCGACGATGTCCGTAGTGGCTCCGATGCTGCGGGCGAACAGCGCCGTCACCTCGAAAATCGGCAGACGGATTTCCTGAAACCCGCACCGGTCCGCCCACCGGCGGGCCGCCTCTTCGATGAAGCGCCACCGCGGAGTCTCCTCGGGCAAGATGTCCTTAACGCCTTTGATTCCCTTGATCATGTGCAAGCCGTACGTCTCGTCGCCGCGAGCGGACTATAGCGACGGCTTCTTGGCCAAGTCAACGCGCGGGTGGATGTCGGTAGCGGACGTCTGCGCGCTTGCGCGCGGCGGACGCGGAGCGCTATAGTGACCTCCTTCCACATCCGTCTCTCCTTGAACCGGAGCGTCGCATGAGCGCAGACCGTCCAAGCCGCCGCGTGATCGCCGTGGCCCCGATGCCGCCCGAGAAGTCCGCCTATGCCTTGGCCCGGTACAGCCGGTCTCCCGACTCGATCGAGAACAGCATCACATGGGTCCACGGCCATTCGTCGGAAAAATTCTGGGAACAATTCTACTTCGATTACGGCCACGCCTCCATCGCTGATCTCGGCCACGTGATCGTCTGCTTCGAGGACATCACCGAGCTGGCGGCGATCCGCCTGGAAGATGAGCCCGTGTGGGACGGGCAGGCGAAATCGAGCCGGTATCAGAACTTCGCATCGAGCGGGTGGTACGTACCGGACGCGATTCACGGGAGTGAGACGGAAGGAACCTATCAGGGAATTCTGAGGAGCCTCGGGGAGATCTACCGGCTGCTGCACGGCCCGCTGGTCGACTTTCTGTCGGAACGGGATCCGCGGCCGGAATCGATGAAGCCCGGCGACTATCAGCGCACGATCGCCGCCAGGGCCTTCGACGTCACGCGCTACCTGTTGCCGCTCGCATCCCGCACCAACGTCGGCCAGGTCGTCAGCATCAGGACGCTGGAGAAGCAGATCACCCGGCTCTTGTCGTCCCAGTTGCCGGAGCTCCGTATGATCGGCGAGGATTTGAAAGACGCTTGCCAGCGGCCTCCCCTGAACGTCTGGGGAGAGCTGACCGGGCAATCGACCGGCGCCCATGAACCCCTGGCTCCCACGCTGGCGCGCCACGCCAAGGCCAACGAATATCAAGGGACGGTGTACACCGACCTCGCGCGGTATGCGAAAGAGGTGCTGCGGGGAACCGGGCTCGACGATGCCGATTCGTGGGGCCGCCAGGAGGCGGTCGAACTGATCGAACCGCACGACCCGTGCGATGAGGTCGTGGCGACGCTCCTCTACCGCGTGTCCCAGGCTCCCTATCGGCACATCCTGGCCGTGGTCCGCGACTGGACGGAGAAGCAGAAGCAGGAAACGATCGAAGTCGCGCTGAGCAGGCGGGGCCCGTATGACGAGCTCATCAAGGAGTTCCGCAGCGGCTACCCGTTGACGTTCGACGTTCTCATGGACATCGGCGGGTGGCGCGACCTTCATCGGCATCGGCGATGCCAGCAGATCCAGCAGAACTTCACGACCCGTCACGGCTATGACACGCCCAAGCCGCTCGTGCAGGCCGGTCTCGACGGAGAGTACCGGCAAGCGATGGATGCCGTGCAGGCCGACATCGAGCGGCTCAGGAAAGTCAACGCGGAGGCCGCGCTCTATGCCATTCCGTTCGGCTTCAAAGTCCGCTGCCTGTTCAAGATGGATTTTGCCGAGGCCGAATACATCGCCAAGCTGCGCTCCGGCGTGAAGGGGCACTGGTCCTACCGGTCTATCGCCTGGCTGATCAAGGAGAAGGTCACGGAGCGCTATCCGTCCCTCGGCCGGCACATGCAGGCGACGTCGCCGGACGTCGAAGACACCTTGACCAGATAGCCGGCCGGTCCTTCCCGCCATGATCGATCATCGAACAGAATGCGAGACCGCTCTCCTGGAGGGAAACTGGGAGGGCGCCGCCCGGGCGGCGCTGGCATGGGCTCGACATCCTTCGGCCGTCGAGGCGCGGGACCCCCGCCCGCATTTCGTGCTGAACGTCACCCATCTCCTCAAGGGGCGATTCGCCGATGCCTGGGCGAGCCATGCGCAGTGTCTCCAGGAGGCGGAGGACATCGCGCAGATCAAACAGTGGACGGAAAACCTCGTCGCGGCGCACGGCGACCAGGCTTCCGCGCATCTCATCATGGGCCTGTTTCTGGCGCAGTCGGGTCAATCGGAGCAATCCCAGCAGAGTTACAAGGAGGCCGCGAAGCTCGCACCGGCGTCCGCCTACCCGCACTACTTTCTGGCACAGATCCACGAACGGGCCGACCGTCCGGATATGGCGATCAAAGAATATCGGGAAGCCGTGCGGCTCGATCCCGGCTTTGCGCCGGCCCGAACCAACCTGGGCGTGGCTTATCAGGAGCAAGGCCGGCTTGAAATGGCGATTCCCCAGTATCGCGAAGTGATCAAGCTCGACCCGGGGGACAGCGTCGCCCATGCGAACCTGGCCTGTGCCTTGGCGGAACAGGGCAAACAGGAAGCCGCCGTGCAGGCCTACAAAGAGGCGCTCAGGCTGAATCCGCACGATGCCGAAGTGCGCTTCGCCCTGGGCAGCCTGTACGAAACGCGCAGCCGGATGGACCTGGCGCAAAAGGAGTATGCGGAGGCGCTCCGGTCGAATCCCGATTTTGGACCGGCCCATACGGCGCTCGGGTGGATCGCGCTGCGGAAGGGGCATTTGCAGGACGCCTATGAAGCGTTCAACCGCGGCCTCAAAGCCAACGAGCAGGACGCCCGCGCCTACCACGGCATCGCCGAGTATTATGCCCAGCGGCATAAACCCGAGAGCGCGATGGACAACTACGCCAAGGCGCTCAAGTACTACAAAGATCCCGACATGAAGAACGCCATCATGAACCAGCTCTTCCAGGAAGGGCGGGTCGGGGACTAGCAGGTTGTCGAAACAACAGCATCCGATCAGTAACACGATGAGTTCGAACGACTGAGAACACCGCGAGTAGGTTGTTCGTGAGAGTTCGCAGGCGTTCAAAAGCGTCGCGAGGAAGGCCGCAGCGGGGCGGATTGTGGTGTTCGACTCTGAGCCCGCTCAAACTGTTTCTCTAGCAAGGCCGCAAGGAGTTTGGGCGCCGAGGCGTACTATTTTCGGTACGTCGAGGTGGACAAACGACTGAGAACGCAGCGAGAGGACGGTTTCAGCGGGCGTTAGAGTTCGCGGATGGCGCCCTGCAGCACCGTGATCTGCGTCACCGGATCGCCGGAGC
>DAOLIU010000091.1:0-13489 GCA_035328385.1 Nitrospira sp.
CACTCCTCGATCAAGAATCACTGTTGAAGAGAAGGCCGTGACTGGTTCCGCTTCCACGGGAATGACAACCTTACGGAATCCGGTGAGTCGCTGTCTGATCCATTTGGATTCAGCTCAGAATCCTTTTCGATTCACAAGGGAAGCAAAGCAGTCGAACCTGCATGGCCTGTCTTCAAAGGAACGAGCGGAATCTTCGCACTCGCCATGCTGCCGACACGAGGACAGGATGGCACAGGGATTGCTGACTAATTGGATAGCAACTCTGTCAGGCCATCGGCTCTTCAGCCGCCGAAGAAAGGATCCAGGCCATGACACAAGATCTCGTCGTCGGAGTATTGCTGACCGGAATGGTGGGACTGATCTGGGCCATGGCCGTCACGGTACTCTGGAGCGATCAGGGCGCCCACAAGACCTCGGCCATGGACACCCCTTCCGAACGGGACGATATTGAGGAAACCGGATCCGAACGTCGGACTATCGCAGCATGAACGGTCACGCTCAACCACAAATGCACACCCCGACAACCCCGAGGCCGTCCGATGATGGGGCTCCGATCCGATTGAACGGACACCCCGCCGTCGGACGGCGTCGTAAGCAACGCGTCACGATCACTCTTCCTGTCGATCTGCTCGAACGGCTGCGCAACGTTGTCTACTGGACCGGCCACGGCACCTTGGCCCGACTCATTGCCGAAGCCCTCGACGACTCCGTGTCGCAGATAGAACGGAGCAACGGCGGGCCGTTTCCTCAACGGCTGGCCCCGCTGAAGCGCGGCCGGCCTCGGATTCCGGTCCTTCCTTCCAGTTCCACGGTCACCGAAGTGAAATAGCAGGGAGCCACGTATCCGGTTCAATCCTCTCCAGGCCCGGCCTTGCCGTGCATCTTGCTTCCGTCCTCATCCGCAGCCGACAATTGCGCACAAGCACAAGAATTGCTTTTTCTTTTGTAGATCGACGAATTTCCACTGCAGCGGATCGATCAATGAGCCTCGTCCGGAACGTACGGCTCACGCGATTCGGCGAGGTGAGGACGGAATGGAAGAAGCAAGTCCTTATCGGATCCTGGTCGTCGAAGACAACTCGGATATCGTGATCGGGTTACAGGACTTGCTCCAACACGACGGCTACCACGTCACCGTCGCCGATTGCTGCGCGGCCGCGTTGACCCAGATCCGTGAGCAACGCTTCAACGCCATCCTCCTGGACCTGGGCCTGCCGGACGGAGACGGAGCCGACGTGCTCAAGGAGATGCAGCGGCTGGACGCGTCCGTGCCGGTCATCATCCTCACGGCCCACATCGCCCAGGAACGCACCGTCGGTTCGCTGATCGAGGGGGCGTTCACCTATATCACCAAACCGTATAACCGGGAGGAACTCCGCCAGACGCTGCGCCGCGCGATCGGGATCAAGGAACTCGCGGTGAAAATGCGGCGGGTGGAGCATCTTCTCAGCGAAAGCGAGGACCGGTTTCGCTCGCTGGTGGAATCCGCCTCCGACGCCATCGTGCTGGCCGACGGACGCGGAACGATCGTGTCCTGGAATCAGGCTGCATCCGTCTTGTTCGGTTATTCGTCGGAAGAGGCCGTCGGACGACCGCTGACCATTCTCATGCCCGTCCGCTACCGCGAGGCGCACGAACAGGGTCTGGCACGCATGGAAGCGACGGGCCAAAGCCGGGTCATCGGCTCCGTCTTCGAGATCCACGGGCTCAGAAAGGACGGCACCGAATTTCCCGTCGAGCTGTCGCTGGCGACATGGCAGACGGAGAACGGCAACTACTACAGCGGCATCATCCGCGATATCTCAAGCCGAAAGCGAACCGAACAAACCCTCGATCAGCTGCGCCGGCGGCAGTCCCTGATTCTCACCCAAGCGGGAGAAGGAATCTACGGCCTGGACCTCGACGGCCGCACCACGTTCGTCAATCCAAGCGCCGCCGCGATGCTGGGGTACCGGGTCGAGGAATTGATCGGTCGGCACATGCATCACATTCTTCATCACACGAAGTCGGACGGCATTCCCTATCCGGTCGACCAATGCCCGATCCACGCCGCGATGCGGGACGGGATTCCCCGCCGCGTGGTCGACGAGGTGTTCTGGAAAAAGGACGGCACCGCACTGCCGGTCGAATACGTGAGCACCCCCATCAAGGAAGGTGACGAGGTGGTCGGTTCCGTCATCGTGTTCCAGGACGTCAGGGAGCGGATCGCCGCACAACAGGCGTTGCGCGCGAGCGAAGAACGGCTCGAATTGGTCATTCGCGGCTCCAGCGACGGCTTCTGGGACGGGCAGCCGGCCCCGGGGCAGCATTGGACTTCCCCTCTGGCGCAGGTGTGGTACTCCGCGCGTTTCAAAGACATGCTGGGCTACTCCGACCTGGAATTCCCCGATATCCTCGACAGCTGGGCCAGCAAGCTGCATCCGGATGATCGCGATCGCGTGTTTGCCGCCCTCGCGGCGCATATCCAGCATCGCGCGCCGTACGATATCGAATATCGACTGCTGACAAAGCATGACGGCTATCATTGGTTTCGCGCCAGGGGTCAGGCGGTATGGGACGACAGCGGGAACATGGTCCGCATGGCCGGCTCCCTGCAATCCATCATGGATCGCCGGAGGCAGGAAGAGGCCATTCGGCGGAGCGATCAATTGCTCCGGCTCTTGGCGGACAACACGACCGCGGTGATCTACGTCAAAGACACGGAGGGCCGCTACCTCCTGTCCAACCACCGCTTTCAGCACCTCTTCAACGTGACCACCGATCAGGTCATCGGACATACGGACCACGAAATCTTTCCGCGCGAATTCGCCGACAAGTTCAGAGCCAACGATCTCGATGTGCTCCGACGCAACGCACTCGTAGAGTATGAAGAGACGGCGCCGAACCCCGATGGTCCGCGCACCTACATTTCGATCAAACTGCCGCTTCAGGACGAAACCGGACGTCCGTATGCCCTGTGCGGCATCTCCACCGACATCACCGAACGCAAGCGGATGGAAGAGACGCTGAAGGCCCAGGATGTGCTGCTGCGGCTCGCCTTGCAAGCGATCGACATCGGCATCTGGAGCTGGGACCTGGTGACCGGGCGGATCTGCTGGTCGCCGCAGGTCAATCGATTCTTCAGCGGCACGGCCGAAGCCAGAATGCTCACGACGCTCGACTGGTTGGCGATGGTCTTTCCCGACGACCGCGAGTCGTTCTCCGCCTCGCTTGCCGGGGTCAAGGACCAGGACGGCGACGATCTTCTCTTGGAACATCGCATCCGCAAGCAGCAGGGCGGCACCCAGCGCGTCGTATGGACCGGGCGGATGATCCGGGACCAAGAACGCAAGCCGATCCATGTGTTGGGCACGGTGGGTGGCATCGCCGAGACGGAGGAGCAGGGGCGCGGGACGAATCCCACATCGACAATACGATAGCGACAGCAGTCGCGCAAAGGGTCAGCATCGATGAGATCGCAGGATGCGCACATCGGACGCTTCGTTCCGCCTCCCGCCCGTTCCGCCGCACAAGCCGTCATGACGCTTCTGGTCCTGCCGCTCGTTCTTGTCGGAGTCATCGGGTTCGTCGGACGGATCGGAGCCGCCGAAGCGCAGGCGGCGGACATCGCCATCCTCAAGTCCTCGAGCATCGCCGCCTACGACCAGGCCATCGAAGGCTTCAAAGCGACCGCTCCGTCCGACGCCGTCTACATGGAATTCGACCTGCAAGGCGACTTGGAGCTGGGACGGAAGCTCGCGCGAAAGATCCGGGCATCCGAAGCCTCCCTGGTCGTGGCCGTCGGGCTCAAGGCCGCCCAGGCGGCCAAGATGGAAATCCCCGATACGCCGATCGTCTACATGATGGTCTTGGATCCCCAGCGCCACAATCTGGCTTCACCCAACCTCACCGGGACCCTGCTGGAGATCCCCGTCGAACGCCAATTGAAACTCATCCGGACCTTCCTTCCCGGCAAGCGAAGATTCGGCACGCTGTACGATCCGCGCAAGAGCACGACCAAGGTGCGGGAAGCGGAACAACAGGCCGCCGCCCTCTCCTTCGAGCTCAAGAGCCTGCCCGTCGAAAGCGAAAAAGACGTGCCGCAACAACTGCGCACGCTGCTGACCTTCAATGAAACCCTGTGGCTGATGCCGGACTCGACCGTCCTGACGAACGAGTCGATCGGCTTCATCCTGGAATCGGCCCAGGCACGCGGCATTCCGGTGGTCGGATTCTCCCCCGAACTGACCAGGCTCGGCGCCCTCCTGAGTTTCTCGGTGACGTACGGGGAGGTCGGACGGGAAACCGGCCTGCTCGCCAAACGCATACTGGACGGCGACAAACGGCTCCCGATGAAACCGATTCCCATCGAACGGCTCAAGATTACCGTCAACATGAAGATCGCCCGTTTCCTCGGGATTGAATTTCCCAGGGATGTCAGTCACCTTATAGACGAAGCCTATTGAGGACCCATGCCATGAGCACGCCTCAATTGCCCCAGGCCGTCGGTGCTTCAGCCCAGCCGTCCGGTTTCAGATTCGTCAGTCTTCGAACCAAGTTCGTCGCGTTCTTCAGCCTCATCCTCATCGTCGCCTGCTCCACGCTGACCTGGTACTTCATCGAAACCAGGCGGGCGTCGATGATCGAGGACCTCAAGCAACTCGGCACGATTCTTCTCACCAGCGTCGTCAACAACGGACAATTCCGCTACGGCGGCTTGATCGCGGAAGACCGCGCGACGCTCAGGCAGTTCACCGAAAGCCTCATAGCGGTCGATGACGTGGTCTACGTGGTCATCCGCGGAGCGGATCACATGATTCTGGCCCAACAAAACAAGCTGGTGAAGGAATCGTCGGGCAGCCTCACGTTTTCGCAGGAGCGGCGGTTCTATCCGGACGAGCAGATGGCGCTGGAGGTGGCCAAGACCCACATCGCGATCCCCCGGATGACCCCGGTGCAGCTCTCCAAGGAGGACATGACGCTCGTTCCCTCGTCGGCCGACGCAGACAGATTTTGGATCCTTTCCCCGTTCACGCAGCATCTCTACGACTTTTCGCTTCCGGTGTTCCGACGGCCCCTCAGCGATCCGTCGCTATCGCCCCTTCCGCACCAATTCGACGACAGCCAGTTGGACGACAAAGGACACGCCAAACCGGCCTATCTCGGAATGGTCCAGATCGGCGTGAGCGACGCCCAGGTCCGAAACACGCTGGCCGGCCTGGTCCGCAACGTGCTGATTCTGACCGCGGCGTTGATCGGCGCCGGCATCCTGGGTGCCCAGCTCCTGGTGCAGCGCGTGACCATTCCGCTGAGGAACCTTGCGGGAGTCGCGCGCCAGCTCACGGAAGGTCGCACGCCTTCGACGCTCACTCCCTCCACCAACGACGAGGTCGGGCAATTGACGCAGACGTTTAATCTAATGACCCGCACGCTCCACGAACGCAACCTCGCCATCACCACGAACATGGACACGATACGGCGCCAGATCAGCCAGCTGACCACCGTGCACCAAACCAGCGCGGCGATCGCCAGCACGCTGGACCTGCACCAGTTGTTGGACACCGTGCTGCAGCTGCTCATGTCGAACCTCAAGTTCTCCCGAATGGTGCTGATGCTCCGGCACGAGGACCGCGACACGGCCTACGTCGCGCAGGTGGCCGGCGTGACGGATGAAGTCGCCGAGGCGGCCAGGTTCCTCACGGTGCCGATCAAGGAGGACGAGACGCTGATGGCCGAGCTGATGCTGCACGCCAAGCCGGTGCTCGTCCACGATATCGAGACCGTGCGCAAGCGCATGCATCCCTCGATCTTGGAGCTCGCCGCCCGCGTCGGCGTGACCTCCTTCGCCTGCGTACCGCTCCAGAGCCACAATCAGACGCTCGGATTTCTCGCCGGAGACCGTGGCTCTCAACCCTGCTCCCGCGAGGACCTCGATATCCTCCTGACGATCGCCGGCCACGTGGCCTCCGCCATCGACAACGCCAGAACCTATGCGCATCTGGCCCAATTGACCCAACACCTGGAATACCGGATCGAAGCCCGCACGAAAGAACTCTCGGCCGCCAATCAGCTCCTGCAGGAACACGACCACCGGCGGTCGGTCTTCTTTTCCGTCGCCTCGCACGAATTGCGCACCCCCATGACGGCCATCCGCAGCTTTGCCGACAACATGCTCGACGGCGTGGCCGGCCCTCTGACGGAGCGGCAAACCACCTACTTGAACCGGATCGGCCACAATCTCGACCGTTTGACCCGCATCATCAATCAACTGCTGGACTGGTCGCGAATCGACCTCAAGCGGGAAATGATGAACATGGAACCCCTCTGCGTCCGGCAGATCGCCGCCCTCGTCGTTGAAAGCAACCGGACGGTCGCCGCTGAAAAGGGGATCACATTGGGCCTGACGTTTGCCGAACAGCTGCCGAGGGTGCAGGGGGACCGGGACAAAATGGAGCAGATCTTCTGGAATCTGGTCGGAAACGCGATTAAATTCACTCCCCGTGACGGCACGGTGACCGTGGGCATCACGCATGACGAGCGAGAAGGCGTTCGGGTCTGCGTCGCCGACACCGGTTGCGGCATCGCGCCGGAACATCTGCACCGCGTCTTCGAGGAATTTTCACGAGTCCCGTCGTCCGTCCCCTCCTCTCAGGGAGCGCAGCTGGGACTGTTCATCACCAAGAATCTGGTGGCGATGCACGGGGGCACCATCTGGGTGGAAAGCACGCTTGGTCGGGGCACGCGTTTCTATATCACCTTGCCGCCGACGGCCCTGGAACCCGAGCGCGCGGAGATACCGCCCGAGATGCAGTAGCGGCAATGACGATAGACGGTTTCTAGCAGGACGTTCGACCATACGCTAAGCGAGGCTGCACCATGCGCGCACGAATTCTCGTCGTGGACGACGATCAGGACATTCTTCTCGGCTTGGAGAATCGCCTGACCTGGATGGGGCATGAGCCGCTGACCGCCGACAACGGCGATGAAGGGTTGCGCGTCATTCAACGGGACGAGCCGGATCTGGTCCTGCTCGACATCCAGCTGCCGGGACTCTCGGGATTCGACATCCTCCAGCAGTTGCGGGAGAAGACGGACAAGGACCGGGCGGGCACCGATCCCGCCGCCGTGGGGATGGGACCGACCGATCCCCCCATCATCATGCTCACCGCGTTCGGAACGATCGAACGGGCCGTGCAGGCCATGCAGCTGGGCGCAGTCGACTTCGTGACAAAACCCTTCACGGGCGAGCATCTGACCGTCGTCATCAACAAGGCCCTGTCCGCCATCTCGCTGCGGCGGCAGCTCCGCCAGCTCAAGCAGGAAGTGGCGGACAAGCACGGCTCCCTCGTCGGGGAGAATACCAAGCTGCAGGCGCAATTGAAGGTGGCGAAGCAGGCGGCCCCTTCCAACGTCACCGTGCTGATTTTGGGGGAGACGGGCACGGGCAAGGAGGTGGTGGCGCGCGCCATTCACGCCTGGAGCCCTCGCAAGGACAAGCCGTTCATTGCGGTCAACTGCGCGGCCATTCCCAAGGATCTGCTCGAAAACGAACTGTTCGGTCACGAAAAAGGGGCGTTCACCGGAGCGGTGAAGCGCGAGGCCGGCAAGATCGAGATCGCAGAAGGAGGAACCCTGTTCCTCGACGAGATCGGCGACATGTCGTTGTCCATGCAAAGCCATCTGCTGCGAGTGTTGGGTGATCAGACCTTCTACCGGGTGGGCGGCACCCAATCGGTTCGCACCGATGTACGCTTCCTCGCCGCGACGAACAAGGACCTGAAGCAGGCGATCAAGCAGGGGACGTTCCGGGAGGATCTCTTCTATCGGCTCGAAGTCATCAGCGTGAGCCTGCCGCCTCTCCGCGAGCGGATGGACGACGTTCCGGCCCTGACGCAATACTTTCTCGCCCGCGCCGCCGGACGGCTCGGCATCCAGAAACGCGCGTCGCTGAGCGATTCCGCGCTCCGCCTCTTGAGCGACTACCGCTGGCCCGGGAACATCAGGGAGTTGGAGAACGTGCTGACGAGGGCCTATATCCTCTCCCCCGGAGAACGGATCGAGCCCGAGCACTTGCACCTGTCGGTGTCGGCGCCTTCCACCTCCCCGGACGGCGCGCCGATCCCGTCCTCGCGCCACTATCACGACATGACGGAAGCCTACAGCCGGTGGGTGATCGAGGAAGCGTTGAAACGGAACGACTGGAACCAGACGAAGGCCTCGGCCGAGCTGGGTCTCCAGCGCACCTACTTCACGAAGCTGCTCCGGCAGAAACACATCTGCGGCAGACCGCCGAAGCAAGACGCGAATTGATCCGCATCCGTCGCCCTGCGCCGGACGTAGCCCTGGCTGTTTACCGCGCCTGGGTCAGCTCCGAGCTGTACGCCATGCCGTCCGACGCCATTCCCTCGGCTCTGAGCATCCGCTTTCCGTCCGCCTCGAAGAGATCGGCGTTGATCGTGAACCGCTCCGAGCTGAACGTCAGTTTCCCGCCCTTCAGCGTGAAGGTGCCTTCTCCGCTCAAGATGCCGATCGTCCTGACGCTGGTGAAGCGAAACTGCCCGTTCGGTTCGATGAAGAGAGCCACCAGATCGTTGCGCTTGTTCTGGGGGACCCGACGCAGGATGCCCTCCCATTTTCCCGCCACGTCGGACATGTTGTTGACTTCCACCGAGGTCCACACCGGCGGCGAGGCGGGACGGGGCGTCTCGCACCCGAGCGAGAGGGAAATCCAGATGAGCGCCAGGATGGCGAGCGGCCATCGAACGAATCGTCGCATGAGCGTCTCCTTCTTCGTCGGACTGGTGAGTGAGATTGCGCCGGTCATTGCACCTTCCCCGGTGTGTCGTCGGTAACCGGAACCGGCCGCTCGATCAGGCTGTTGAGCAGCGTATCCACCGGGGTATACATCGAATCCGTCCTGCCCCGGACGAAATCCTCCACCATGCTGCCGAGCGTTACACGGGCGATGTCCTTGAAATACACCGGGTCCTGGGTCATCGCTTCGCTCTGCATCGTGCCTTCGGCGACAGAATTCCACAGGAGCGCGCCGGTATCCGTGTCCCAGAGCTGCAAGGCGATCCGCACGGTCGTGGCGCGGGTCTGAGAGAGCCGGACTCCAAAAACGGGAAAGACCCACCGGTCGGTCAAGGCTTGCACGAACAACATCAATCGCGGCTGGAACACGTAGCGGGCTCCGGCCGCGCTCCCCAGTGCACGCAGCGGTTCGCGCGACAAGATATTGCTTTGCAACGCCGCCTCCCGCATCTTCGCATAGTCGTCCGCCAAGCCGGCCTGGTTGATGCGGGTCGCCGTCTCTCTCGGACCGACGACTTTGATGCCGGGCGCCACTCTGTTCAGGATGGCTTCGAGGAACGTTTCCACTCCGACCTCGTTGCCCTGAATCGGGATGAGGCCCAGCGCCCCGAACAGCGCCACCGGTTCACGTTCGAGCGCCCGATAATCGAACGAAGGAAGATGCGGGGTCGAACTCGTCCGCACGTGCCAGCCCAAGACCGAGCTCGAACAACCGCTCCATCCGCCGGCGATCAACGTCAGGCACAGACACAACAGGCCTTTCCAGGTCGGCGCGCCGGTTCTCCGCACGGCTGATACTACTCCTTGATCGCCGGAAGCTCTTTGGCAAGTTGCGCGTCGACATACAGTTGCAGGCGACGTTCGATCTGCAGCCACCGCACGACCGTCTTGGCCGGCAGCGATTTCTCCAGCATGCCGAAGCATTTCGCGCGCAGATCGAGCGTTTGCCGGTCCACGTGGAAGACGCTCTCGGCCAACTGCTTGGCCTGCGCATCGGTCATCGTTTCATGGTGGGTCATGTAATCCTTCAGGAGCGCGACCTTCTTGTCGAGAATCGCGGCCAATTCCACCTCGTACTGGCGATAGACCGGCCAGAAGACGGCCGCCTCCTGATCGGTGAACTTGATCTGTTGCGCGATAAGGGTCGCCTTCTTCGTTCGGATGTCCGATCGGAGCAGTTCATAGTCGGACGGCGACATGTTCTGGTCCTCCGCCCGGCCGTCGGCAGGCACGGCCAGATGACCGGTGACCGCCGCCACGACCGCCAGCATGATGACCGCTGCACGCCCCACTCGCGTCATGTCCCCCTCCTTGGTGAAATCTGATCGAACGGTGCGACTGTCTTCGTCTGTTTGTTGGGGGCCACGTGGGCATCCTTCACCAGACGGAATCCCAAATGCGACGTGCCGGTGTCCGGCTCGCCCTTGCCGCGGCCGCCCGGCCTGTAGCGCGCACAATACTGATCGGTACACAGGTAGGAACCGCCCTTATGGACCTTCTTCTGTACGCCCGGTTCGCTGGGATCGAAGCTGTTCCGAGGCCCCTGAGGATTGCGCGCCACGCCGCCGGCCGACGCGAGCGTTTGAAAGTAGTCATGGCGGTACCAATCGCTCGTCCATTCCCATACGTTGCCGGCCATGTCGTACAGACCGAATCCGTTCGGCGGAAACGAGCCGACGGGCGCCGTCGTCAGGAAGCCGTCATGGGCGCTGTTATGATCCGGGAAGTGCCCTTGAAACGAATTGGCCATCGTCTTGCCGTCCGGTTCGAACTCGTCACCCCACGTGTACGCCTTCTTGATCAGACCTCCACGAGCCGCGTACTCCCACTCCGCCTCGGTCGGCAGGCGCTTCCCGGCCCAGGCCGCGAACGCCGTCGCATCCTCGTAGGCCACATGCACGACCGGATGATCCATCTTGTCGTCGATGGTGCTGTCTTTCCCCTCAGGATGACGCCAGCTGGCGCCGGCCGCATAAGTCCACCATTGAAAATGATTGTCCAGCGGAACCGGACCGGGCGGAGCGGTAAAAACGACGGACCCGGCTACCAGATTCTCCGGCGGAGCGCCGGGATAGTCCTCCGCACGGGGAACCCGTTCGGCGACGGTCACATAGCCCGTGGCTTTCACGAACCGCTCGAACTGTTCGTTGGTCACTTCCGTCCGATCCATGAAAAATCCGTCCACTTCGACTTGATGCACCGGCTGGGCATCGCGAAACATCGCGTCGTCACTCCCCATCCAGAAGACGCCGCCGGGAAGCCACACCATGCCGTCCGGAACCGGAGCGGGGGGCCGGCCTTCCAGCCAGACGTATCCTGCCACCATGCTCACCAAGGCGATCGCCGCCAGACCCGGCCATAGGAACGATCGTTGCCGCCGCTTCATTTTCTTCACCATCAGCTCTCCGTACTGCTTCCGAGACCGCGGGGGGTCAAGCCTATCACGCCGGCGGCGCGAGGGGCTACCTGCGCCGCCTTGATCACCGTGCTGCGCTTGGGGACCGGCTCCGCCGTCTGCAACGGTGCCTGTCCCGGTTCGAATGTCCGCAGGATGTTCAAAAACTCCGTCCAGCACGGCCGCAACGAGCGAGGAGGCTGCTAGAAGACCGCCGCCACGCCGAGCGACACGTTGGTATTCTTGATCGAATCCGGCTCGAAGCTCTGCCTGCGATTCGATCGCTGGAAACCGGCCATGGCCCGGATCGACTCGGTGAGCTGCTGGACGAGCATCACTTCGCCCTGGATGACGTCTTCGTGGGCGCCGTTGCGGACGTCGCCGACGATCCCGCTCGTCCAATCGTTCCGCTCGTAGTGAAAGGCCGCTGCCAGCGTAAGCCGCGCCATCAACTCGACATCCACATCGGCGCTGACGTAGCTGTTGACGTAGGAGACGTCGTCACGAAGCTGCGGCTCGTTCCGGCCATCGGCGAGACCCCGCTCATAGTGATAGCTCAGCCCCAGCTTGACCCGCTCGGACACCCGCCATTCCACGTGGGGACCGATCGTCCAGAAGTTGGTGTCCCGTTGTGCGAACGCATCGTTGTAGCGGCGAATCCCGACCCTGGTCAACAACCGTACCTCGATGTTCTTCGTGAGACGCCGTTCGATCCTGGCGCTGGCAATCTGACTCGTGACCACCTCGTCCGCGAGCCCGTCACCGCCCGGCCGGCGGTCTTCGTTTTCTCCAAGGAAGAGGTTCGGGGCATAGTAGTATCGGAGCAGCAGGCGGGTATCGGATGAGAAGGCTTGAATCGCCTGGACCCTCAGCGTGCCGTGATTGTATCGCGGATTGTCCGCATAGATGAAACCCTGCCCCCGGACGCTCACGTACGTGGTGCCCCATCGGCTGTCCAAAGACGTCCGGGCGGTCGCGTCCGGTTCGAAGACGACATCCGACCCCTTGTTGGTCAAAATGGAATCGAGCGCAGGCTGCGTGGGATCTTCATCCCTGGTCAATCGGCGCGTCGCAGAGAAAATTCCAACGTCGTCCGTGTAAAAGAGTAAGGCCCGCCCTTCGAAATTCGTTTCGGCAAGAACCGCGGTGGCCTGCGCCAATGCCAGAACGCCGGTCATGAGCCATCGCACACCGCTCAACCGCGCCTTCTTCCTGCCCGCCATGAACGGATCGGCCTCGAGTCACTTATCGGATGGAAACACCCGCTTCCAGTCGCGCGCCATATCGACGACCGGCCAGCCCTTCGCCGAAGCGTCGTCCAGTGCTTTGTCCAACTTCCCGATAGGGGACGTCCGGTCGTAGGCCCATTCGCGGTCGGCGTCGGTATGGTGGACCAAGCCCATGAAGCGGGCGCCGGAACCGGCTGCCGTCCATTGCAACATCTGATGGTCCCCGTCCGAATTGCCGAACGCGAGAATCGGCCGCCGCCCGATGAACTTCTGAATGCCGACCGGCTTGCCCTCCTTGTCGTCGACGAAGTCCACGGCCGGCAACTTGACCAGCACCGGCTTGCCGTCTCGCAGCTCGAATTTCTGCTTGCCGGCGCTTCCGATCACCTGTTCGGGAGGGATGCCGTACACCGGTTCCACCCAGGCCCGCATGAACTCGACGCCGCCGCCCGACACGATGAACGTCTTGAATCCGTTCGCGCGAAGGTAGGCCAACAGTTCGAGCATCGGCTGATAGACCATCTCATTGTAACGACGGCCGAACCGGGGGTGTTTCGCCGTCGCGATCCACTCTTTGACGGTCGCGTCGAACTCCTCCGTCGTCATGCCCGAATGAGACACGGCCATCACGTCGAGCAGCGCCTTTTCTCCTCCGGAGGCAAAGGCCTTCTTGTCGCCTTCGATCAAGGCTTTGAACGGCTGCTTGTCTTTCCACTCCGGGTGCTTCGGCGCCAGTGCCCGTACCCGATCGAGAGCAAACTGGACTTGAAAATAGAGGGGCTGTTCGGCCCAGAGGGTCCCGTCGTTGTCGAACACCGCAATGCGCTCGGCCGGCGGCACGAAATCCCGCCCTCCTTGAGCCGTGACACGAGAGACGAAGTCGGTCAGCGCCTTCTTCACGGCGCCATCATTCCAGGACGCCAGCGGATCCGTCTGGGCCGCCGCCGTTCCCGCCGCCACGAACAGGATCAGCACGATCACGAGCTCCCGCATCATCATTTGGACCTCCACATGCTTTAGCAGGATGTTGAAAAAGTCCTCCAGCTGCGTTCTCGCGTCGCTCAGAGGCTCA
>DAOLIU010000092.1:0-13479 GCA_035328385.1 Nitrospira sp.
CGGAGTTGTCCGGGGACCGGGCCCCCCTCTGCGCTCCGGAACGGTTGGCGCAGGCGGCGGAGGAAGTCGTCGGCCATCCGGTCCTGGCCCAGCGGGCCGACGTCGACCGGGCTTGGGTCGAGGCGCAGTTGAAACTGTTCCCCGAGCGGTACGTCCATGGCACGGTGTCCGCCCGCATCGCCTCGCACCTGTCGGCGGTCAAGCGTCTCGTGTCCGGCGAAGTGGTGGTGGAGTCGGGCTTCAACCCCGAACTGGGGACTTGCGAATATACGGTCATCACGCACAACGACCTGACGCCCGGCATTTTCTCGAAGATCGCGGGGGTGATGGCGGGCAGCGGGCTGCAGATTCTCGACGCCCAGATTCTCACCAGGGAAGACGGAATCGTGGTGGACACGTTTCAGGTGACGGATCCCGATTACCATGGAGAACCGCCGGCCGAGCGTCGGCTCACGGTGGGGGAACGGATCGCGGCCGTCCTGAAGGGATGGGAGCACGTGGACGACGTCTTGCGGCGGGGCGCGCGGTTGAAGCTCACGCGTCCGCTTCCGAAGGCCCGGGAGGCGACCGAAGTGCGCCTCGACAACGAAACGTCGGACCGATGCACCATCATCGACGTGTTCGCCGACGACCGGCAGGGCCTGCTCCACGTGATGACCAATGCGATTTTTCAGCTCGGTCTGTCGATTCACGCGGCGCGCATCTCCACCAGGCTGGATCAGGCTGCCGACGTGTTCTACGTGACCGATCTCTCGGGAAGAAAACTCTCCGATCCGGCCCAGCTGGAGCGGGTGCGGGCCGGGGTCGAACAGGCCATCGAAAAGTTTCTCGCCGTCAAGGCGGCATAGCTAGCAGTGTGTTGACAAACGACGTGATGACCTCGGAAATGGAGTCGTGGCTGATGTCAGGGATGTTTGAAAGGAGGAGGGAATGAACGTTCGCGAGGTGTTGGAGTTTGCCAAGAAGAACAAGGTCCAGGTGGTGGACCTCAAATTTGTCGACTTGATCGGCACGTGGCAGCATTTCACGATCCCGGCCAGCGAGTTGACGGAAGATCTGTTCAAAGACGGTTCGGGGCTGGACGGCTCGTCCATCCGCGGGTGGAAAGCCATCAACAACAGCGACATGCTCGTGGTGCCGGATCCCTCGACCGCTTGCATGGATCCGTTCACCGCGGTGCCGACGTTGAGCCTCACCGGCAACGTCATCGATCCTATCTCACGGGAAAACTACGAGCGCGATCCCCGCTACATCGCGCAGAAGGCCGAGAAGTATCTCCAGAGCACGAAGATCGGCGACATCTCGTTCTGGGGACCGGAGGCGGAGTTCTTCATCTTCGATCATGCCCGCTACGACCAGACCGGACACAGCGGCTATTACTTCATCGATTCCGAAGAAGGCGTCTGGAACATGGGGCAGGAAGGCGTCAATCTGGGCGCCAAGATCCGCCACAAAGAGGGGTATTTCCCCGTGGCGCCGACCGACACCCAGCAGGACATCCGGACCGAGATGATCATGGAAATGGAGAAGGCCGGCATCGCGGTGGAGAAGCACCACCACGAAGTCGCGACCGCCGGTCAGGCCGAAATCGACGTGCGGTTCGATTCGCTGCTCAAGATGGCCGACAAGATGATGATGTACAAGTACATCGTCAAGAACGTGGCGCGCCGTCACGGCAAGACGGTGACCTTCATGCCCAAACCGATTTTCGGAGACAACGGCTCCGGCATGCACACGCATCAGAGCATCTGGAAGGACGGCAAGCCGTTGTTCGCCGGCAAGGATTACGCCGGCGTGTCGCAGATGTGCCTGCATTACATCGGCGGGATCCTGAAGCACGCCCCTGCCTTGGCCGCGATTACGAATCCGACCACCAATTCGTACAAGCGTCTGACGCCGGGATTCGAAGCGCCGGTGTTGCTGGCCTATTCCAGCCGCAACCGCTCCGCCGGCATCCGCATTCCGATGTATTCGCCGAGCCCAAAGGCCAAGCGGATCGAAGTGCGGTTCCCGGATCCGGGCTGCAATCCCTATCTGGCTTTCTCCGCCATGCTGATGGCCGGGCTGGACGGGATCGAGAACAAGATCAATCCCGGCGAGCCGGCCGAAAAAGATCTCTACGATCTCGAGGCGAAGGAGGCAGCGAAAATCCGCACCATGCCGGGCAGCCTCGACGAGGCGCTCTCCAACCTGGAGAAAGATCATAAGTTCCTGCTGAAGGGCGGTGTCTTCACCGAGGATTTGGTCGAGGCGTGGATCAACTACAAGCGGACCAAAGAGGTGGATCCGATGCGGTTACGGCCGCATCCGTATGAATTCTTCCTGTACTATGACCTGTAAGGCGCGGTCGAACGTAAGGCTTGACGCGGCCCCGACAGGCGTGGTACACGTAACACCCAGCCGATCGTAAACAAGGGCGTTTACGGTCGCTGACATAAGGCACACGGACAAAGGCGTCCGTCATTCTGCAAAGAGTGGCGGGCGCCTTTTGATTTTTCGGCCGGCAGAGGAGTTTTCCAGGAAAGTCTCCCTGCGGCCTTGGTGACGGCATCGAGACGGGTCGGCGGAGACCCGTCGCACGGGACAAAGGCGTCCTTTCCCCGACAGGGGGAAGGACGCCTTTTGTGTTTGACGCGCCGGGATTCGGGAACGCACCGAACGGATCGGAAAGGAGCAGACCATGGACGAGCGAACTCCACCGCGAGTGCCCAATCCGGCGCCAGGCGAGGCGGCGCCTGCGTCTGAGCTGTCGCCCGACGAATATTTCGATCGCACGCTCGAGCGGTCCGTCGCCGCCGCCGTGCTGAACGCGGCCGGCCCGACGCGCCGCCAACTCCTTGCGGGCTTGGGGGCGGCCGCTCTGACGGCGCTGATCGCCGAGCTGTTTCCCCTGGCAAGGCTCAAGGCGTTCGCCGCGGACCCTGTCGGCAAACCGGAAAAAACCGACGTGAGCATCGGCTTCATTCCCATCACGTGCGGCACGCCGATCATCATGGCGGAGCCGCTGGGCTTCTACAAGAAACACGGCTTGAACGCGTCGGTGAAGCGGGCCGCCGGCTGGGCGATGATCCGCGATTGGGCGGTGAACAAGGAAGTGGACGCGGCGCACATGCTCACGCCGATGCCACTGGCCATCACGCTGGGGGCGGGCTCGGTCCCGACGCCGATCTACATGCCCGCCGTCGAAAACATCAACGGGCAAGCGATCACGCTTCACATCAAGCACAAAGGCGTGAAGTCCGCCGCCGAGATGAAGGGCTTCCGGTTCTGCGTGCCGTTCGACTATTCCATGCACAATTACCTGCTGCGGTACTACTTGGCGGAAGGCGGCGTCCACCCCGACAAGGACGTGCAAATCCGGGTCGTCCCGCCTCCGGAAATGGTGGCCAACCTCAAGGCCGGCAACGTCGACGGCTATCTCGGGCCGGATCCGTTCAACCAACGGGCGGTCTACGAGAACGTCGGCTTCATCTACAAACTGTCGCGCGAGATCTGGGACCGGCATCCCTGTTGCGCCTTCACGGTAACGAAGGAGTATGCCACGGCGCATCCCAATACGTTTCTCGCGATGTGGCGGGCGATCGTCGACGCCACCCACTACGCGTCGGATCCCGCGCACCGGAAGGAGATCGCGGCGGCGATCGCCCCGACCAATTACTTGAACCAGCCCGTCACGGTGCTGGAGCAGGTCCTGACCGGGACCTATGCGGACGGGCTGGGGAGCATCAAGAAAGATCCGCAGCGCATCGATTTCGACCCGTATCCCTGGCATTCGATGGCGATCTGGATTCTCACGCAGATGAAACGATGGGGGCACTTGAAGGGAGACGTGAACTACAAGGCCGTCGCCGAGCAGGTGTATCGCGCGGCGGACTGCGACCGGATCGCCAAGGAGCTCGGCTATCCGGCCCATCAAGCGACGTCGATGACTCACGTCATCATGGGAAAAGAGTTCGATCCGAACAAGGCCGAGGCCTACGTCAAGGGGTTCACCATTCACAGCATGGCATAAGGAGCCGCTATGGAATCGACGAACGACGCGATGGTGTCAGAATCGGCTTCTCCGGCCGGCCAAACCGGGGAGCCGCCCCTGGCGATGGTCCGGTCGGGGATATACCGTTTGGCCGACTCGTTGAAAAGGGCCGGGGCTTGGGCCAAAGGTCGCGCCGCCCGCGGCGTTCAAGTCAAAGGCGGTACGTCGGGAGGCCGGGCGGCGGGCAGTCCGTGGTTCATCTCGGCCTTCGTGCTGGTGATGTTTCTCCTGGCCTGGCACTTCTTCACGCTGCGGCCGACGTTCGACTCGGCCGGATTGACGGACGAGCAGCTCCAACTCATGGAGTTCAACGGCGACATCGTGCGGATGCCGGATGGCGCGTATGCGTGGAACCCTGAAAAGGAGAAAGTGAAAGGCATCCCCGGCCCGCTGGCCGTCGTGGAAAAGGCCCGCACGGAATTGGCCGAGGCTTTCGTGAAAAAGGGGACGAACGATCACGGCATCGGCTATCTGGTGCTGTACACGGTGTCGCGCTTCGGGGCGGGATTTCTGGCGGCGTCCGTGATCGCAATCCTATTGGGCGTCATCCTCGGGCTGAACAAGGTCCTCTTTCGCGCGGCGAACCCGTTCATCCAAATTCTGAAGCCGATCTCGCCTCTGGCCTGGATGCCGTTGTTGCTCTATACGGTCAAGGACCCGAAGTGGACGGCGATGCTGGTGGTCTTCATGGCCGCCGTTTGGCCCACGCTCGCGACGACGGCGTTCGGCGTCAGCTCGCTGAAAAAGGAGTACCTGCACGTCGCGTCGATCGTCCAGCTTTCGTGGTTCAAACGCTTGTTCAAGGTGATCTTGCCGGGTGCCGCCCCCACCATCGTCAACGGATTGCGCATCTCGTTCGGCAGCGCGCTGGTTGCCGTGGTGCCGGCCGAAATGTTGCTGGGAGAGCTCGGCGTCGGGTACCTGAGCTGGATCGAGTGGAACAACCTCGACATCGCCGGCGTCATCTTCGCCATTCTCGTGGTCGGGGTGGTGGGAGTCGTGCTGGACGCCGGGTTCAACAAGTTGGCGGGCCTCGTCACCTATCAGGAGTAAACCATGGCTTTTCTACAAATCGATCACGTCAGCAAGTTTTTCCCCAACCCGTCGGGCGGGGGGCAGGTCTGCATCTTCAAGGATGCGACGATCAAGATCGACAAGGGCGAGTTCGTCACGGTGATCGGACACTCGGGCTGCGGCAAGAGCACGTTGCTCAACATCATCGCCGGACTGGAAACACCGTCCGAAGGCGGCGTCATTCTCAACGGGAGAGAGGCCTGCGGGCCCGGTTTGGATCGGATGGTCGTGTTCCAGAACTTCGCGCTCATGCCCTGGATGACGGTGTTCGAGAACATCGCGCTCGCGGTGCGGTCGGCCTATCCGGATTGGACGGCCGCGCAAGTGTCGGCGCACGTCACGAGGTACATCGCGCTGGTCGGGCTCAAGGGCGCCGAGAACAAGCGGCCGGCCGCGCTCTCGGGCGGCATGAAGCAGCGGGTGGGGCTGGCGCGCGCCTTTTCGATCGAACCGAAAGTATTGCTGTTGGACGAGCCGTTCGCTCAAATCGACGCGTTGACGCGCGGCGTCATTCAAGAAGAACTGATTCAGATGTGGAACACGTCGAGGAACACCGTCTTCATGGTCACGCATGACGTGGACGAGGCCATTCTGTTGTCCGACCGGATTCTCCTGATGACGAACGGGCCGGAGGCGCGGGTCGCCGAGATGGTGCAGGTTTCGATTGCGCGGCCGCGGTCGAGGGAAACCATCATCGACCATCCGCACTATTACAAGATCAGGAACCACATCATCCACTTCCTCGTGCGTCATGCGAAGCACGGGGGACACGACGGCGGGGTGGAACACCGCCCGGTAACCGGAGATCCCGTCGTCGTGAGCTTCGAAGAGGAGACGGTTGCGGCCGGTTGAAACGATGCAACGAGAGAGGGTCACCACATCGCTCAAGGAGGGGCGTCATATGGACAAGGAATCCGTGCGGAAGGCGATTAAGGCCAGACGGCTGAGCAAGAAGCTCACGATTGCCGATATTGCAAAGGACATCGGAAGGAATCCCACGTTCGTCGCGGCCGTGCTCCAGGGGAACCACAAGCTGCCGGCCGATGAGGGAAAGAAAGTCGGAGAATTGCTGGGGCTCGACGCGGACTTGACCGCATCCTTGAGCAAGTTTCCCGTGCGCACGGATTATCCGAACTCGAGCGATCCGTTCAAGTACCGGTTGATGGAAATCATCGGCGTCTACGGCGATTCGTTGCGGGAGCAGGCCAACGAGATGTTCGGCGACGGCATCATGAGCGCGATCGATTTCACGCTCGACATGGAGAAAGTGACCGGCAGTCAGGGGGAGGCGCGCTGCAAGATCACCTTGAACGGCAAGTGGCTGGAATACAAGACGTTTTGAGGGTGAGCGCCGCGGATTCCATCGGAAGGAGTTAAACGGGATGTCGAATTGACGACTGTTTGAACAGATTGCGTCGGCTGCCGGCGACCGGGACGAGGACAACGAGGTCTTCCGTCCTCCCCCGGCAGCGGACAACACGCGGACAAAGGCGTCCGTCGTTCTCTTTGGTGGAATGGCGGCGCCTTGTGTGTTTTTAAGGCCCGGAGCGAAGCGGGTCAGTCGAATCGGCAACGTCACGCGAAGTGGGGACGCGGCGAGAAAAAAGGAGCGGTTGATGGCGACCTTGATCGGACGACGTGCGGCGACGGTAAGCGTGACGGCAGCGGCGGGGGCCGCGCTGGGATGGTGGCCCGGCTTGGTTTGGGCACAATCACCGCCTCAAGCGCCGGCGGTCAGCGGAGCGGATACGGCATGGGTGCTCCTCTCCGCGGCCTTGGTCTTGACGATGATCGTGCCCGGCCTGGCGCTGTTCTACGGAGGACTGGTCCGCAGCAAGAACGTGCTCGGTACGATCATGCAGAGCTTCGCCATTCTCTGCGCGGTCAGCCTGCTGTGGGTGGTCGCCGGATACAGTCTGGCCTTTGGCCCGGACGTGAGGGGCGTGATCGGCGGGCTCGAATGGATCGGCTTGGCCGGAGTCGGACTGACTCCCCACGCCGTCTACGGCCCCACGGTTCCGCATCAGGCATTCATGGTCTTTCAACTCATGTTTGCGGCCATCACCCCGGCGCTGATCACGGGCGCGTTCGCCGAGCGGATGAAGTTCAGCTCGGTCATGCTCTTCTCCGTGCTGTGGTCATTGGGCGTCTATTGTCCGATCGCCCATTGGCTGTGGGGCGGCGGCTGGCTGGCGCAGTTGGGCGCGTTGGATTTCGCCGGGGGCGCGGTGGTGCATATCAGCTCCGGTGTCAGCGCGCTGGTCTGCGCCCTCGTGCTGGGGGCCCGCCACGGGTACGGCACGGATTACATGGCTCCGCATAACCTGCCGCTGGTGCTGCTGGGGACCGGTCTCTTGTGGTTCGGCTGGTTCGGATTCAATGCCGGGAGCGCCCTGGGGGCCAATGAGACGGCCGTGGCGGCGTTCGTAGCGACCCACACGGCGGCCGCGATGGGAGCGTTGACGTGGACCGCGGTCGAATGGTGGCACCGCGGCACCCCGACCGTGCTCGGCCTGGCGAGCGGGGCGATCGCCGGATTGGCGATGGTGACGCCCGGCGCCGGATACGTGAGCCCCTTCTCCGCCCTGCTGATGGGCCTGGCAGCCGGAAGCCTGTCCTACCTCGCAATCATGAAGAAGGGACGGTGGGGCTACGACGACTCGCTGGACGTCGTCGGCATTCACGGCGTCTCCGGCGTGGTCGGCGTACTCATGACGGGCTTGTTGGCCTCCAAGGCCGTGAATCCGGCCGGATCCGACGGGCTGGCCTTCGGAAACGTCGCGTTCTTTGCCGTACAGGCGCTGACGGTGACCGTCGTGGCGCTGTTCTCCGCCGTTGGCACGTGGGCCGCGCTGAAGGCGGCGGATCGCATCGTCGGACTGCGCGTTCAGCCTGACGAGGAACGCATGGGGTTGGATATCAGTCAACACAATGAACGGGCCTACTCATGAGGTTGAAAAAGGCCTCGCTGAATGCCAGTTTGAGCCTCATGTGAGCCATTGAAAGAAGAGTAATTTTTTAAAGGAGGTGCCATGGACATCATGCGGGACGACAAACCCGGTGCAACGTTCTGTGAAAGACGACTCCTGGAGCTGTTGCGTGAGAAGGGTCCGCAGACGCTCGATAGTCTTTGTTCCCTTCCGGATATGAGTTGGTCGCAGGTGCTGATGGCGGTCGACCATCTCAGCCGGTCGCACGAGGTCGTGCTCAAACTGATCGCGCCTTGCGAGTACCACGTCTCGCTGGCCGGAGAGCACGCGTGATGGAGTCGACCGTGCACACCTTGTGGCTGCTGGTCTCGGCGACGCTGCTGGTCCTGACCGTCATCGGCATCGCCCTGTTCTACGGCGGGATGGTACGGAAGAAGAATGTAATGAATACCATCGTGCTGCCGTTCGCCGCCCTCGCGCTCGCGTCGATCGCATGGGCGGTCGTGACGACCGTCACGGGATTGGGACGGGACATGCAATCGCCGCTCGGCCAGTCCGCGATCGGTCCGCTGTGGTCGGCCTATCATGGGATCATGGCGGCGATTGCGCTGTCGCTGGTCGCGGGCGGCATCGTCGAGCGCCTCCGCTTTTCATTTTTTCTCCTCTTCGGGCTTTGTTGGATCGGCGCGGTCTACGCGCCCATGGCCGGCTGGATCTGGGGAAACGGCTGGCTGGCGGCTCTGGGGTGCCTGGACTTCGCCGGCGGCGCCGTCATCCACATCAGCGCGGGCGTCAGCGCGCTCGTCTTGGCCGTGGTGATCGGGCCGCGCAAGGGCTACGGCCGGATCGACATGATGCCCAATCACTTGCCCCTGTCCTTCTGCGGCGCCGGGCTCATGTGGGTCGGCTGGTTCGGCTTTACCGGCGCGGCGGCGTCCGCGCCGATGACCACGGTGACGGGCGCCTTCGTGGCCATTCACCTCTCGGCCGTCACCGCGGCGGTCTCCTGGGCCGCGGCGGAATGGCTCCAACGTGACAAACCTACGGCCCTTGGGGCCGTGAGCGGAGCCGTGGCTGGATTGGTCGCCGTGTCGCCGGCGGCCGCCTATGTCAGCCCGGCGTCGGCATGGGTGATCGGCGTCGGAGCCGGGAGTCTCTGCTACATGGTCGTGAACTACGTGAAGCTCATCCTGGGCTACGACGACTCGCTGGACGTCTTCGGGATGCACGGCGTCGCGGGAACCTGGGGGATGATCGCCACCGGTCTGTTCGCCTCGACCGAGGTCAACGCCGCCGGAAGCGACGGGCTGTTCTTCGGGTATCCCTATCAGTTCTTTGTCCAAGTCGTCGCGGTCTGCGCCGCCTGGGCGCTCGCCGGCGGCGGGAGCTGGCTGTTGTTGAAGGGACTCATGCTGTTCGTCGATCCACGCGCGGGCGACGAAGCGGAGACGATCGGATTGGATCTCCACCAACACGGAGAGAAAGGCTATACGGGATAAGCCATGGCGATCATTCACGACGACGTCGGGCGCCGCCGGTTCCTCAGCCAGGCGGTGATGGGATTCGGGGTTCTGTTCGGAATGGGCACGCTCGGTCTGCGATTCCTCCAGTTTCTGTTGCCGAACGGAGAGCCGCGGCAACCGGAGACCGTCCTGATCGGGTCGGAGTCCCGCATCCCGCTGGACGAAGCGGTTCCCATGGATCTCGGGGGCCAGAAGATTCTGGTGCTGCGGACGGAAGCCGGCGTCGCCGCCTTTTCCAGGCGCTGCACCGATCTGGGGTGTCTCGTATCGTGGAACCGGGAGCGGGAACAATTCATCTGTCCTTGTCACCAGGGAACGTTCGACAAGACGGGGCTCAACGTCAGCGGGCCGCCGCCGCGACCGCTGGACCGGCTCGATGTCGTCAAGCGCGGCGACCAACTGTACGTCAACGTCAAAAGCGCGTAATGCGAACAGTTTTGAATTGTAAGTTGTGAGTGTTGAGTGGACCCGAAACTCGAAACCGAACAGTTTGACCCGGAAGTCCCAACTCAAAACTCAAGGATCGAATCGATGGCCCTAGAGACCGTAAAGACTGAAAAAAGTGGCGTCGGTACGGCCAAGTCCTGGGTGGACTACATCCAAAAGGATCTGCCGGAACACTTGGAATGGTGGCCCTACACCTTGGGCGCGATTCCCCTGACGTTGTTCGGAATTCTGGTGACCACCGGACTGTTGCTGACGTTCTACTACGTGCCGGCCTCCGACCAGGCCTACGAGAGCGTGGATCAGATCACCCATGAGATCTATCTGGGCTGGTTCGTCCGAGGGCTCCACAAGACGTCCGTGGATCTCATGATCTTGTTCCTGTTGTTCCACGTGATCCGTGTGTTCATGACCAGGGCGTATCAGGGCGGCGGCGAGCTGAAGTGGGTGAGCGGCTCGATCGTATTGTTCGCCACGCTGGCGATGGGATTCACCGGGTATTCACTGGTCTACGACAACGTCTCCTACTGGGGCATGACGGTCGTGACCAACATGGTCGGGACGCTGCCGGTCATTGGAAGGCCCCTGCTGCATCTGCTGCGGGGCGGGGACGAGGTGTCCGGGGTGACGCTTCTCCGGCTGTACGACCTGCATACCAAGCTCCTGCCGGTGTTGCTCGGCGGATTGGCGCTCGGACACGTGGTGACGGTGCGCCTGCTGGGCTTCACGACGGTGGCGGGAAGCCGGGCGTTTCACCGGTTCTATCCCGAGCACACGATGAAGATGGGTGCCGTCGCGGTCGGGTTCCTCCTTTTCATGGTGGACCTGGTCATGATCTTTCCGCCGACGCTCGGCCCGCCGGCCAATCTTCAGGAGGTGGCGTCCGACGTCTCGCCTCCCTGGTATTTTTCGGCGCCGTTCATGTGGATCTCGTTGCTGCCCGGCCCGATGGCCCTGTGGAGCCTGATGGCCGGCGCCGGACTGTTCGTGGCCTATCCGTTCATCGACCGCCTGCTGGCCGCGCGCGGATGGCCCATGACGTTCATCAACGGGGCGGTGGCCGCGGCGGCGGTCGGAGCGATGGTGGTACTGATGTATCTGGATTTGCAAGGCTGACGACAGGAACACAAGGAGGCAGGAGGACGCACATGGACGAGCCCGTGACGGTGTCAGGCGAGGATTCCGGCGCATCCGAGGATGCGAGCGACGGCGGGAAGAACTTCACGCGGTACATGATCGGAGGATTGTGTCTCGTGCTCTTTCTGGCCCTGACAGGCGTCGGCTACGTTCAGGTCGAGGAACGTCGCGGCGGCGGCATCAGACCGTTCGTGTCGGCCGACAACAAGAAGTGCATCGATTGCCATACGGCGAAGGACGTGGGCGTCGGCGTCATCAACGACTGGAAGGTCAGCCGTCACGCGCCGAAGGGGATCGGATGCGTGGAGTGCCACCGGGCCGAACACGGCGACGCCGACGCCTATGACCACGAGGGATTCCTCATCTCGACGCTGGTGACGCCGAAGGACTGCATGCGCTGTCACGACCGGGAGGCGAAGGAATTCGGCAAGTCCCACCACGCCAAGGCGGCGCAGTTCACCGGGTCGCTCGACAATTTCCTCGGCAACGTCGTCGAGGGACCGGAAGTCGTGACCACCGGATGCGCCGGCTGCCACGGGAGCGTGGTGAAGGTTCTCGACAAAGGCAAGCTGCATCCGGCCACCTGGCCCAACAGCGGGATCGGGCGGGTGAATCCCGACGGCTCCAAGGGAACCTGCTCGGCCTGCCATGCGCGGCACAGTTTCTCCGTCGCGCAAGCCCGGCAGCCGGAAAGCTGCGGCCGGTGCCACATGGGGCCGGACCATCCGCAGATCGAGGCCTATTACGAGAGCAAGCACGGGGTGCTCTACGAGGCGAACAAGGAAAAGATGAAGCTCGCCGAACCGGCGGAGAAGTGGCGGCCGGGGAAGAATTATCTCTATCCGACCTGCGCCACCTGCCATATGGGAGCCACCGGCTCGCAAGAGGTGACGCACGACGTGGGGGACCGGATCAGCTGGACCCTCCGGCCGGTGGTGTCGACGAGGCTCGAGAATTTCGAAGACCGGCGGAAGGCCATGAGGCAGGTCTGCGCGTCCTGTCACAGCGAGCAGATCGTGGAGCGGTTCTTTACCTCGATGGATCAAGGCATCAACTTGTACAACGACAAGTTCGGCAAGCCGGCGAAGGAGGCGATGGACAAGCTGACGGCCATGAAGAAGATCACGCCCACGCCGTACGACGAAAAGATCGAATGGGTGTTCTACGAACTGTGGCACCACGAGGGACGCAGGGCCAGGCACGGACTGTCGAAGATGGCGCCCGACTATGTCCACTGGCAGGGCTTTTACGAAGTGGCCAAGAGCTTCTACACGAAGTTTCTGCCGCTGGTGCGCGACCTGTCTCCGCAGGTGGCCGAGGAACTTCTGCGCAATGAAGGGCACCGGTGGATCGAACGGGGCATGAGCAAGGAAGACATCGCCCAGATGTTGGAGTTTTACGACAAGGAGATGCAGGGCAAGCGCGGCGGCAGCTGATCGAAACCGGCCGCCTGGTCCTCTTGAGCGTACCGGTCCGATGGGGTATCCTGCTGCCCCCAACACTGGAGACGACGACGCTATGCCACGACGAAGCAGGACCGGGTTGCAGCGGACGGACATTCTGGAGCGGTATCTGGCGCGGTTTCGCAAGCACCTGGGAATGTTTCAAACGTTCTTGTCGCGCAAACGGCCCTCGATGTCGCTGGAGGATTTCGACGAGGCCGCCGAAGAGTTGATCGCCCAGGTTTACGGCCAGGCATCCGACGAACTGGAAGCCTACTTCTATGCCAAGAACGGCGAAGCGGCGATTCTGCCGGAGGAGGCCCAGGAAAACGGGACGCACGACGTCGAACGGGAAAGCCTGCAGCAGCGCCGGCAGGTGCTGGAAAGCTGCCTGGCCGATCTGGAGATGCGCTATCGTCTGCAGGCCAAACGGCAGCCTGAGGTCAACGGCCGCGCGATGGGACGGCGGACCGTGGAGGACTACATGTCCCACGAAGTCCACAGCATTCACCGCGCCGCGACGATCAAGGAAGCGGGGCGACTGCTGCAGAAATACAAAGTCGGCTCCCTCATCGTGGACGACGGCTCGCGATACATCGGGATCGTGACCGATTCCGACCTGAGCCGCAAAGCGGTCGCCAAGGGCCTCGATCCCAATACGACCGCGGTCCTGGCCTGCATGAGCAAACCGGTGGTGTCGATCGAGGAGACCGAGCCGATCTCGGAAGCCATCGAGGTGATGAAACAGGAAGGGATCCGGCATCTTGCCGTGACGGCCGATCGGACGATCATCGGCGTGCTGTCGATTTCCGACGTGCTGCGGGCTTACGAAGAAGTGACCGGTTCACCCACCAGCTGATATCCCGTTATCCCGCGCCGGGCGGACGGATCGTCCG
>DAOLIU010000093.1:0-13080 GCA_035328385.1 Nitrospira sp.
AAGCCTGGTGGCCTATGCGCTGCGGATCACCGATCTCGACCCGTTGGTCTACAGTCTGCTGTTCGAGCGCTTCTTGAATCCCGAGCGCGTCTCGCTTCCGGACATCGACATGGACTTCTGCATGGACCGCCGCGGTGAGGTCATCAACTATGTCGTCGAGAAATACGGATCCGACCACGTGGCGCAGATCATCACGTTCGGTACGCTCGGGGCCAAGGCTGCTATCCGGGACGTGGGTCGCGTGCTGGAAATGCCGTATGCCGAAGCTGACAAAGTGGCCAAACTGGTGCCCAACCAGCTCAATGTGACCCTGCAGCAGGCCCTCGACACCGAGCCGCGATTACGCGAGCTGGTCGAAACGGATCCCAGGGTCAAGGAACTGATGTCGATCGCCCAATCGCTCGAAGGCTTGGCTCGACACGCTTCGACCCATGCGGCCGGCGTCGTGATCTCGGAAGGTCCGTTGACCGACCATGTGCCGCTCTACAAGGGCGCCAACGACGAAATCGTCACCCAATATTCCATGGGAGACGTGGAGAAAATCGGGCTGGTGAAGTTCGACTTCCTCGGCCTCAAGACATTGACCATGATCCGGCGCGCCGAAACCTTGATCAACGGGAGCCGCCCCGATCGCGCCCCGCTCGTGGTGGACCAATTGCCGTTCGACGATGCGGAAACCTTCGCACTGCTCTCGTCGGGCAAGACCACCGGTATCTTCCAATTGGAAAGCTCCGGGATGCGCGATCTGCTGACGGGGTTCAAGCCGGACCGATTCGAGGACATCATCGCGATCATTGCGCTCTATCGGCCCGGTCCGATGGATCTGATTCCGGATTTCATCAAGCGCAAGCAGGGTAAAATCCCGATCACCTACGAAACGCCAGAACTCGAGCCGATCCTCAAGGACACCTATGGCGTCATCGTCTACCAGGAACAGGTCATGGCGATCGCCAACAAGATCGCCGGCTTTTCGCTGGGACAAGCCGATATTCTTCGCCGGGCCATGGGCAAGAAGAAGCCCGAGGAAATGGAGAAACTTCGGGTCAAGTTTTTGGAGGGGGCCAAACAGAACAAGATTCCGGAAAAGAAAGCCGAGAAACTGTACGAACTCATCCAGAAATTCGCCGGATACGGTTTCAACAAATCGCATGCGGCGGCTTACGCCGTCGTCTGTTATCAGACGGGATATCTGAAGGCCCACTATCCGACCGAGTTCATGGCGGCGCTCATGACCAGCGACATGGGCAACCAGGACAAGATCGTCGGCTATTTCACCGAATGCCGCGATCTCGGCATCAAAGTGCTGGGCCCTGACGTCAACGAGAGCCAGAAGGACTTTGCGGTCGCCGATGGAGCCATCCGCTTCGGACTCGCCGCAATCAAGAACGTAGGAGAAGGAGCCGTCGAATCCGTCCTGGCGATCCGGAGCGAGAGCGGACCATTCGCGTCATTCTTCGATTTTTGCCGGCGGGTCGACCTGCGAAAGGTCAACAAGCGAATGCTGGAAGGGCTGATCAAGGCCGGATCGTTCGATTCGACCGGAGCGAAACGCGCGCAACTCATGGCGATGCTGGACCGGGCGGTCGAAGACGGGGCGGCGGCCCAGCAGGAACGAGAACTGGGTCAGACAAACATATTCGGAGCCGAGTTTCAAAGCCACGGTCAGCCGGCCCATTCGGCCGATCCGATACTGCCTTCGGTTCCGGAATGGGACCAGACGACCAGATTGAAGTACGAACGCGAACTCACCGGCTTCTACATCACCGCACACCCTCTCGCCCGCTATGAGGCCACGATCGGCGCCCTCGCGACCGTGACGACGGCGGGGCTTGCGGAACTGTCGGACGGCAAGGAGGTCAAGCTGTGCGGCATCATCGCCACCGTCAAGTCCATGCTGACCAAGAAAGGCGATCGCATGGCCTATCTGTCGCTGGAAGACCTTCAGGGAACGGTCGAAGTCATCGCATTCCCCGACCTCTTCAAATCAGCCGGCGATTTGATCGCGCCGGAACGTCTGGTGCGCATCACCGGCACCATTGACCGAGGCGACAAGGGGACGAAGATCCGCGGGAGTCATCTCGAACCCCTGGCCGAAGTCCAAACTCAAACGGTCAAGCGCGTACGAATCAGGCTGACCGATCGACCGGATACCCAGGATCAACTGCCCCGGCTGTTGGATGTCTTCAAGCGCCACCCAGGAGGCGCAACCGTGTCGCTGACGTTCCGCACGGAGGAAGCCCTGGAAGCCGATACCGGCCCCCTTCCCAATCTCACCGTGACTGCCAGCGAACATTTCGTGGCGGAGGTCGAAGAAGTGCTAGGCAAAGGGGCCCTTTCTTTGGTATCGTAGACCCGACGAGCGCACCAGGGGGGTTCTCCTTCTGGTGAATATCCACAGCCCCGACTGTCTATGCGCGACTACCTTGAATTTGAAAAGCCTCTCCGCGAGATCGAAGAAAAAATTGAAAAATTGGTGACTTCCGGGAGCACCAAGGCAAGTCATCAGGAAGAAATCCGCAAGCTGCGGATGAAGTTGGCCCAGGTCGAACATGACCTCTACAACGGACTGACTCCCTGGCAACGCACGCAGTTAGCCAGGCATCCGCAACGACCCAGCACCCTCGACTATGTCAACGAAATTTTCCGAGACTTCCTGGAGTTTCACGGAGATCGTTCGTTCGGCGACGATCGGGCCATCGTCGGAGGGTTTGCCCGATTCAACGATCGCTCCGTAATGGTCATCGGCCATCAAAAGGGCAAAACCCTCAAGGAACGGATGCAACGAAATTTCGGCATGCCGAATCCGGAGGGTTACAGGAAGGCCTTGCGCCTCATGAAAATGGCCGAGAAATTCAACCGACCCATCGTCACCTTTATCGACACACCGGGCGCCTATCCCGGAATCGGCGCCGAGGAACGAGGTCAGGCCGAAGCGATCGCGAGGAATCTCCTGATCATGTCGCGACTGACCGTCCCCATCGTTTCCATCGTGATCGGAGAGGGCGGCAGCGGGGGCGCGCTGGCTTTGGGCGTATCCGACCGGGTACTCATGCTGGAGCATGGAGTCTATTCGGTGATTTCTCCCGAGGGCTGCGCGGCTATCCTGTGGGATGATCCGAGCAAAGTGCCGGATGCGGCTGCCGCGTTGAAAATGACGGCGCAGGATCTTCTCGGCCTCGGAATTGTCGACGATATCATACCGGAGCCCATTGGCGGTGCTCACCGAGAGCCGAAAGCGGTCACAGACCGGGTCGCCAAAGCTCTGACCAACTACCTGTTCCCGCTCACCGAATGCTCGATTCCCCAACTGCTGGCCGATCGCGAACAGAAGTACCGGCGTATCGGCGCCGTCAATGGGCTCCAAGCCAAGCCTTCCTAGCCGTTTCCCTTTTCCTCCTCACGCTTCCGATCACTCATTTCGTTTTGCCAAGATGTATGGTCAGCCCCGGCCCCCATTATCAGGATGGCTCGCAAACCGCCACACAGCATCCCTGCACCACAGCGTGGAGTCGTCGGAGAGGCAGGCTCCTGATTGTCCGTAACGTGCCTGGCGATTATCGGGCGGGAGTCAACACGATGTTTCGGAAGGCGATGCGGCCATGGTCACCTTGAAGCATGATGGGACCAGGCAGTTCTTCATGACTATCCAGAGCGGCACCGGTAATTCCCGGGATGTCCGATTCCGAGATCACGCGCCGCCCGTTCACCGCGACCGTAACGTTCCGGCCGACGATGGTCACATCGAGCGCCTGCCATTCTCCCAATGGCTTGGCTTCCGAACTCGATGGACTCAACTGGCCGAAAATGGCACCGGTGGTTCGAGGGCCGGCCGTCAATCCGGCATCGTTCCCGATCTGAACTTCATATCGCCCTCGGAGATAGACGCCGCTTCCACCTTCGTCACGCAGCTGGAACTCGACGTGAAGTTGGAAATCGTCGAACCGGAGTTCACTGATCAAATCCGTACAAGGACTTTCGTTGAAGAGAATCTCCTTCTCGACTCGCCAGCATTGGGAACCGCTCCCGTTTCGTGGAACCCAGCCGGACAGATCCCGACCATTCATCAGGGGGCGGGGATATTCCCAACCGGATCGTCCGGACGAATGAAGGTCGGGAGCCCGAACTCCTATCCATCGCACCTGAGAGCGCGCTCCCTTGGCGATGCCCTCCAGTCGGTCGTCCGTGAGCCGTGCCGTGAAGGTGAGCCATTCTCCGGTGGCTGAATGATGGAACATCACCGTCCGGTCATCGATAACAATGTCGTGGATTGGTTCGGCTCCTCCGTACAGCCAAACGAGACGGCCTTGCGTCCGGCCAGCCGTCGTTCCTTCGATTTCCAACCAGGCCGAGGAAAAGCCTTCCGTGCCAATCGTCGTAAGATCCCAGCGTCCCGCAAAGTCACCACTTGAACGGTCCTGCATCGCCCCTGCAGGCGCGCAGATTGGAAGAAGCAGTCCGATAACGACACAGATCAGCCCGCCGCTGACGCCGAGGCCGAGGAGTCCAATCATGACTTACAAAACCTTGGTCCTAATGCGCGTCTACCGAATGAGCGGGGCGAACCGTCCGCAATGATCGTGACCAGCAAGAGCCGCTCAGAAAAATTGCACAGCGCGTGATGGTCGTGAGACATCGCATTTGACTAAACCAATCCCAGCACGGAACGTACTTTTGCCACGATGCGGCGCGGATAATGCATCATGTGATTCATTTCCATGACCGTCTCGACCAGTGAACGATTCATCATCTCCAAAGCCGGATACCTCCGCTTCCTGACGAATCCATGTTGGTAATTTCTCTTGTCTCCGAATCCCAGTATCCGCTGATCCTCTTGGGTCAAATTGCCGAGGAATGCGGCATTGAGCAATAAGGGATGATAGCGATAGTACTCGACATCCTCGCGTTGCAGCGCTACGGCCGGATCGTGATAGTTCAGAAACACGGCCTGTCGGCTCTCCAAAACCGGTGTAGCCTGCCGATGAATGCCCGACGTATCGAACAGGAACGCCGACCCGGCCGGTCCTGTCACCTGGACGATGCGATCGGGAGCGATGCCGACAAGCTCCCGGTCCGGAATCAGGCGTGGATGCTGTTGGCGATGACTTCCCTTGATGTAGGAGAAGGCACCGGATGAGACGTCCGTCAGATAAACTGCCAGTTTGATCTCCCGTGGAATATCGGAATTCACCTGCTGGTCGTACCATGCATCCCCGTGCCAGCCGTGAAAATCCCGCTTCGTCGGCAGTGAACGCCACCCCTTGGCTTCGACAAGTTGCGTTCCCGGACCGATGTACTCGTGGAGGATCTGCTTGACCAAAGGATGCAGGGCGACATCCACAAACCCTTGATCGAGCGTCAGTACGTCTTGGATCATGTATCGAAACTTCTCCGTCCGTTCAAATCCCGGTACGTCGTTCCAGGTCATACGCTGAAGCCTGGCGCGGAAGGCCTGCTGCATCGACCGCAACTGGGCCGGCGAGATGACCGCCGGAAGACGGACAAGCCCATCGCGCTCCAGAATCGTCGTCAACTCATGCGCCATGCTCGACCCCGCCTGAGTCGGACACCTGCGCATCGTACAGAGACAGGGCATGCTCCACACGAGTCTCATGGGAAAAACGCGCGACCGCGTCAACTCTGGCCGCACGGGAAATCTCGTTCAGGAGCGGTTCGCACTCCGCCAACGCCGCGACATGTCGCGCCATCGCCGAATAATCCCCGGCGGCGACCAAGAATCCGTTCTGCCCTGATCTCACAAACTCGGGAATTCCGCCGACGCAACTGGCGATGACGGGCAGCCCGCTGGCGATCGCTTCAAGAATGACCAATCCAGCCGCCTCTTCCCAGAGCGACGGACAGACCAGGCAATCCGCGGCCTGCATGTAACAGCACACGTCTGAACATAGTCCGAGAAATGCCGCCCGTTCGCCGATGCCCAATGATTCGGCCAATCGCTCCAGTTTCCCTCGCTCGGGACCATCGCCCACGATCCAGAGAGAGACCTGCGGGGGAAGAAGTGCCAGTGCGCGCAATGCCGTATCCACTCCTTTTTCGGGAATGAGGTGCGCGACGACGAGCATGACGAATCGACGCTCGCACCCTAATGAAGCCTTCACGACTTTTTTGGCCTCTGCGTCCGGCTTGAAACGATCGGTGTTGACAAAATGATAGTACCGACGTGGATTTTTCCATATCGCCTGGTTCAGGAGATCGGAGTGAACGTAGTTGCTGACCGCAAAGATGTCGGAATAGGCCGAGGCGAACCATTTGCGGCTCAACCGCTTCAGCATATTAGTGGATCGGACGAAGGCGCGAGGACGGGAGTTGTGATCGGTCAAGACATGTCTGATCTTCGGCCTGAGAAGCCTGAGAAGCATCACATAGGGATTGATCGGAGGATACAAATTCCAATGAATGACATGGATTCGATGATGATCGACCAGTCGAATCAACCTTGCCAGCGCCGAAGGTCGGAATTTCCCCAAGCGGAGGGAAGCCACTGGGAGACCGGCGTTGCGGTATCGCAGGCCATGGCTCTCGTTGGGTTCTCGGGAAAAGACTGGAAGCAACAAGCCCCCCCGGTTGGCCAAACCCTCTGACAAAAGAAAAATCTGCTCCTCCAAGGAGCCGAATTTCATGGAAGGATTCAAATTGATCAGATAGAGCACCCTGGCCACGCCGCGACGCGGCTCAATGAACCGTTCGCTCGCGACAGGAGTTTCATAATTGCACGTACCGTTCAATTCGGTACCATGTTCTGTTAAAGACAAGACGACACACTCCTTAACCAAAAAGTAAAACCCGAGGCTGGGGAGATCCCCAGGCCGATTCAAACATCTCAGGATGAAAGTTTCAAGACGACAGAAGAGGGATACCCCCTCTTCTAATGGAGAGTCATCGATCCATTAAGTAAGCCAGATAATGACGGATGATATCAATGCAATATCAATGGGTTATCGACCCGTGCTACTGTTCCGGCGGATAATTAATGCAGCATTTTTCGGCATTGCTCTTCGAGTATTCTTGGGTCGATCGGCTTGGGCAGAAAGTCTTGCGCACCAGCCTTGATGGCTTCGAGAGAATCCTCCCGCTCCGCGGTGGCGGACATCATGATCACCGGAATCTCAGGATAGATCTTGCGCAACTCCCCGAGCACCGACATCCCGTCCATTCCAGGCAGTCTCAGATCCAACAGCACAAGATGGACAGGAGAGCGGTGGTGTTCCAGCGCCATGGTCGCCAACGCCGAATATCCGTCGGCCACTAGGACTGTGTCGTATCCCAGGGACTCAAGACGGTCCCGCACACTCTCACCGATGCACCGGTCGTCTTCGACGATCATGATTCGTGCAGATCTGCTCACTCAGGCTCCACCGGCTGCCGCCCGCACTCTCTTAAGCGTATAGGTGAATCCCCGGCGCCGAAGTTCGACATCGCCACGACGGCTCAGGATATCCATGGCCATAAACAGCTGCACCCAACTCAGCTCCGGAACCTGGACCAGAATCTCCTCGATCGTGAAGCGGCGGTCGTCTTGGAGTCGGTCGAGGACCAAATCTTCCGGAAGGACATGATCGCTTTTATCGCATGCGGCCGTCGATGGCGTGATCATAACCGTTCCTCCCCTGCTGTGTGGTTATTTCCCGGATTGAGCCAACGGCCTGGACATCTCCGTGGCGGCCTGCGACTCCACGACCACGAGAGTCCCTCTCATCACCGGATGCAATTCGCAATGATACGAGTACCGTCCGGGCGGCAATGGCGCGATGGCAAAACTGTTCTCCGGCGGTACCGCCAGAGAACGAAAAACGCATTGCCCGTCCTCTTTGAGACACTCATCATGACGGATGCTGTGCGGCGACGCGGTTGCGTTTGACCAGCGGACAGGCATTCCAGCCGACACGACCGCCACTTGCGGCTCATAGTACGGAGCCGAGGACTCAAAGAGGATCTCTACGACTTTCGCATCACCTGAGCCGGTCCCTCCCATGACCGGAGTCGAACCGATAACCAGAAAAAACATGCCAATCAGCATCGTCATGGGGCATCGATGTGCGTTCATGGCTGATTCCCCTTCTCCCATTGGCGCGATGCAGCGAGTTGCATCGGTTGGAAAAGAGTCTATCTCCGAAGGAATAAAGTCTCGATACGTGAAAGATTCATTCTCTATAAAGAATGCATAAATGCGTCGATTCGATAGGATGGATAGGAAGATGACGCGGCAGAATCAGGATGAGACATCTCCATCTGGGCAAAACCGATATCCGACACCGGGGTCGGTTACGATGAAGGTGGGCCTGGCCGGAACGAGCTCGATTTTCTTGCGTAGTTGACCGATAAACACCCGTAGATACTGTGCCTGGTCCATATAACCCTGGCCCCAAACCGCCTGAAGGATCATGCGGTGCGTCAGGACCTTCCCCGCATGCTCGATAAGATATTTCAAGAGGTCATATTCCGTCGGCGTCAACTTCACGGGTTTGTCGTCCAGTAGAACCTCCCGCCGATCGAAATTCACACACATCCTGCCGGCCACGAACACCGGTCGTGCACTATGGGCGCCCGCGGCCCGCCTGAGCACCGACCGGATCCGAGCCAGCAGCTCTTCGGTCCCGAAGGGTTTCGTCATATAGTCGTCGGCACCGGCTTCGAGCGCCTCAACTTTTCTGGACTCGTCGCCGATCGCAGACAGCACAATGATCGGTACGGTCGCCAGTGCCCGAATGCGCTGCGTCACTTCGACTCCACCGATACCGGGCAGGAGCAGATCCACGATCATGACGTCGGGCCGCCGGTTGGCGAAAGAGCGCAAGGCCTCCTCGCCGCTCTCCGCCGTCTCGACCGCATATCCCCTATTCTCCAGATTGACCTGCAGCGATCGTCGGATTTGCGGCTCGTCGTCCACGACTAGAATGCGCGCTCCCTGCGCCATAGGATCTCCGATAGCTCTAAGTGTCCGTCGACCGAGAAGATCTTTGGAGAACATCCTTCGGAATCGGCAGAGTAAATATGATCGTCGTCTCCTTGCCCGGCACCGATATCGCGACGATCCGGCCTCCGTGAGCTTCCACGATCGCTTTGCAAATGGCCAGCCCAAGGCCGGTTCCTGGAATACCGGCGTTCCTTGCAGAACGGGCGCGATAGAAGCGTTCGAATATCCAAGGCAACTCGTCGACCGGAATACCCTCCCCGGTATCGGAAACCGACACTTCTATCGCGTCTCCCGCAACCGTAGCGGCCAATCGAACCGAAGACGAAGAAGCAGAAAACTTCACCGCGTTCTCCAGCAAATTGATGAGCACCTGCTGAATCTGCATCCCGTCGACATACACGGGCGGAATATCGCTCGCCAGTTCGACGTTCAGGACCCGCCCCTCCAGCGCCGAGCCGGCCACTTTGATGGCGCCCTCCGCCAATTCGTCCAGCACATGCCATTCGCGTCGCGGCTTTAGACGTCCGGCTTCCAGCCTGGACATGTCGAGCAGGTTGCCGACGAAGCGATTCAGATGGTCCAGCTGGTTGTCCATGCTGCGAAGAAATTCTTGTCGTACGGGCGACGACTGTGCACCGGGATCATCACGCAGGCCGAACAGCATTGACTTGATCGCCGTCAATGGCGTCCGCAGTTCATGGGAGACCGACGAGAGCAGGGCCGACTTCATCGCGTCGCTCTGACGCAACGCTTCCACGATGGTTCTCTCGCTTCGTTTCAGCGCTTTTTCCGCCTCCAAAAACCGCCAGATGAGTAGCGAGGCCACCGTCACCACCAGCAGGACCGTCCACGTTTCCCATTGGATCAATCTCCGGGAACGTGCCTCGGAGTATCGTGTCAACAGTTCGACCGCCGCGTTGGCCGTTTCCAAGAGCACGGCATTGTCCGCCAGCAGCTCTTGTCGTGTGGCCGCCCATTCGGGAGAGGTCGCTTGAGCCTGGAGGTATCGATCTGCTTTGGCGTCAAAAGACTCCAGCAATCGGCGTTGATCCAGAAGCCGCTCACGAACCTCGACGGTCGGCGCGCCGGTGAGGGTCACCGGCTGCCGGTCGCTGTGTACGATCACCGTCCCGCCGTTCAACAGTGTATCCAGGCGCTCCCCTAGAGTTCGCCGTGTCTGATCATAGGCCGACGGAACACCTTGCGCAGAGAGCAGGAGTTCCTTCATTTGCCGCTCGAGCAGCATTCTCTGGCGGCCGGCCAAGTCGATCCGCACTGCATCCGAATCCAGGCTCTGTAGAAACGTCATCGTCAGCGGAACAAAAGCGAGAAGCGTGATGATCAATAATCCGAAGATGCCGGCGACGGTCCAATTGGCGGGGCGCGCGTGATCAGCCGGAGCGAGCGCGATATCGGCCATCCCGACCTCCAGATTGCCTATTGTACAGCGATATGGGCGGGTTCACCACGCCCACGCCGAGACGGCTCATTCGACGGACGAAGTCCAAAGCATCGGGATCGATCCTGCGTGATGACACGGATGAAGAGGAGTATACTTGGAGACGAGGAAGCCATCATGCATCGCGTACTCGTCCTGGGCGCCGGAAAAATCGGCTCGTTGATCACCTGTCTTCTTGCAGGACGCGAAGAGTACGTCTTGTACCTGGGAGATCTCGCGCTGGACAGCCCCAAACGGCTCGTGGAGGACTTGGGGCTCTCGCGGGTCACCCCGTATCTCCTCGACGCGCGCCATCCGGACAGTATCGCCGCCTTTCTGGAGACACATTCCGTGGATGCCGTCGTTTCCAGTCTTCCCTACTTCTGCAATCCAACGATCGCCGGACTCGCTCGTACCCATGACTTGCATTACTTCGATCTCACCGAAGACGTCGAGGTCACCCGTCAGGTCAAGAGTCTCAGCGCGGGAGCCACTCGCGCCTTCGTGCCGCAATGCGGATTGGCTCCCGGGTTCATCAGCATCGTGGCGCACGACTTGATGACCCATTTCGAGAGCCTGGACACGGTCAAGATGCGGGTAGGGGCGCTGCCCGTTCACCCAAGCAATGCGCTCAAGTATTCGCTCACCTGGTCCACCGACGGGTTGATCAACGAATACGGTAATCTGTGCTATGGCATCGAGGAAGGCGAACGGATACCGCTTCAGCCTTTGGAAGGCTACGAGACCATCGAACTCGACGGGTTGCTCTATGAAGCGTTCAATACTTCCGGCGGGCTGGGCACACTGGCCGACTCTTATGCCGGCAGGGTCCGCACCATGAACTACAAAACCCTCCGTTATCCAGGGCACTGCGAGAAGATCCATCTGCTAATGAAAGATCTCAAGCTGAACGAGGACCGCGACACATTGAAGCGCGTGCTCGAGCGGGCAATCCCCCAGACGCTCCAGGATGTCGTCCTGATCTACGCCTCGGTGACGGGCACCAAGCAGGGCGGATTCTTCGAGGAGAACTACGTGAAGAAGGTTTATCCGCAATGCATCATGGGAAGACCTTGGTCCGCCATCCAGGTTACCACGGCTTCCAGCGTCTGCTGTGTCGTGGATCTGGTCCTGCAGCACCCTGACGCTTATACGGGATTCGTTACGCAAGAAACCTTCAGCCTGCAGGATTTTCTTGCCAATGACTTTGGAGCCTGCTTCCGGTGAGCAACGCGCAAGACATACTCAGGGAACTGGGCATCCAAGGCACTAATGCCGGGGGCAGCACCGGAACCGGTCGATGGTGCGCCCCAAGCAACGTGCCGCTGCTTCAATCCATCAATCCGGCGACCGGCGATCCCATTGCCGGTGTCCATCCCTGTACCCTTCCCGACTATGAACGCATTCTCAAAGATTCCCTTGAAGCTTTCCAGCGATGGCGGCTGGTTCCGGCTCCCAAACGGGGTGAGGTCGTCCGACAGATCGGACAGATCTTGCGGGAAAAGAAAGATCCGCTTGGGACGCTCGTCTCGTTGGAGACGGGAAAGATCAAGGCGGAGGGCGAGGGCGAAGTCCAGGAGATGATCGACATGGCCGACCTCGCCGTCGGACAGTCGCGCATGCTCTACGGTGCGACGATGCCGTCCGAGCGCCCGGCTCATCGGCTGTCCGAGCAATGGCATCCCCTGGGACCGGTAGGGGTCATTACCGCGTTCAATTTTCCCGTGGCCGTTTGGGCGTGGAACGCCTTTCTGGCCGCCATCGCCGGGGATACGATCGTTTGGAAGCCTTCGCCGAAGGCTCCGCTCTGCGCCATCGCCGTGCAGCACATCTGCAATCGAGTCATGGAGCAACAGGGCTTTTCCGGAGTCTTTTCACTGTTCATAACCGATCAGCAATCCCTCGCGGAGACGATGGTGCAGGATCGCCGCCTGCCGCTGATTTCCTTCACCGGCTCCGTCACGGTGGGACGGCAAGTGGCTTCCATGGTCGGCCAACGGCTGGGCAGGACCCTGCTGGAGCTGAGCGGCAACAACGCCGTCATCGTCGACGAGACGGCCGATCTCGACTTGGCCGCGCGTGCGATCGTCTTCGGGTCGGTGGGAACGGCCGGACAACGATGCACCACCACCCGCCGGTTGTTCGTGCACGAATCGCGAACGGACGAATTGATCGCCAAGCTCGTCAAGGCATACAGCCAAATCTCCATCGGCAATCCGTTGGAATCGAACGTGCTGATGGGCCCCCTGATCGACCTGGCCGCCGTCGAGGCCTATCGTCAGGCGATCGAGGAGATCAAGGCCGAAGGAGGTCAAATCCTCCACGGCGGGAAGGTCCTGCCGCGAGCCGGTTATTTTGTCGAGCCGACCATCGTCCGCGCGCACAATCACTGGCCGGTCGTCCAGCGCGAGACCTTCGCCCCGATCTTGTACGTCATGCCGTTCCATTCGCTCGATCAGGCCATCGAACTTCAGAACGGCGTCCCTCAGGGACTTTCCTCCGCCCTGTTCACGACCAATCTACGGCACAGCGAGCGCTTTCTCTCGGTCGGCGGCAGCGATTGCGGCATTGCCAACGTCAATATCGGCACCTCAGGCGCGGAAATCGGCGGGGCGTTCGGAGGCGAAAAAGAAACCGGGGGCGGCCGGGAGGCGGGGTCCGACGCCTGGAAGGCCTACATGCGACGGCAAACCAATACGGTGAATTGGGG
>DAOLIU010000094.1:0-12910 GCA_035328385.1 Nitrospira sp.
ACGGTGACGATTCGCCTCAAGACACTGGGCGCTCACCGACTCGCGCCCGTCCGCACACGTGACGCTCATTCGTCTTCGCGTCGCGGACCTCGCTACGGCCTTGCTCGCGGAGCGGCGCGTCTTGGCGCGCCGGGGCTGGGTGGGTGAGAACGAGGCCTTTTTGAACATCCTGTGGGCTCTTCCGACTCGATCAGCGATCATGCCCGGCTCTATGTTTTCGGGGTCCAAAACAGTTTTTCAACAGCCTGCTAGACGAGATCATCGACGCGGTACGGTTTCCTGCTTCTTCGTGCAATCCCGAAAGCCAAGAGTATAATGCGGCCCATGCGATCAGTGCATGTCCACCGTGCGGCTCCGACAGCATGACCTTGCGACCCCTCACCATCGTGCGGTCCTTCCACCGGCTCTCGACACTCTGTTTGCTCGCGCTGCTGCTCCAAGGCTGTCCGGGCGACGGCGGAGGTTCAGGCGGCGGGGGGGCGTTCGCAATCAGTACCACAGCCGCGCCGTTCGGCATAGTTGGAAGCCCCTATTCTGCAACGCTTGCGACGACCGGCGGGACGGCGCCGTTTACCTGGACTCTATTCGGAGGAGCGCTCCCGGCCGGATTGACTCTGAGCAATACGGCCACCGGTGCCATCACCGGAACTCCGACCACGGCCGGCAATTCCAGCGCGACCTTTACGGTACGGGACGGTAACGGTAACACAGCCACCGGGCCAGTATCGTTTGCCGTGCACCCAAGAACGGACCGAGTATCGGTCGATACTAGTGGAGCAGCCGGCGACGGACCCAGCACCGCTCCATCGATCAGTAGTGACGGAAGTCTCGTGGCATTTGTGTCTCAATCCACGAATTTCGTGCCGGGGGTCAATAATTCGCAAATCTACGTTCACAACAGACAAACCAACCAGATTGAATTGGTATCGCGTGACGGCAACGTCGCAGTGAACGCCGGCGATGGGGTCAGCAGTGCACCCGTGATTAGCGGGGATGGAGCTTTCGTCGCCTTTGTCTCGCAGTCGACCAATCTGGTGCCCGGTGTCAGCGGCCAGCAAGTGTATCTCAGAAATCGTCAAACCGGGCAGACGACGGTGGTGTCTGTCACGGCTGGCGGAGCGGCGAGCAACGGCTTCGTAAACAGCGCCCCCACCATCAGCGATAACGGCCAGTTCGTGGCGTTTGTGTCGAATGCCACGAACTTGGTGGCAGGGGTCAACGGACAGCACATCTACCTCCGCGATACTATTGGGGGGACGACAACTCTGGTTTCGAAGGATAACGGCGCGGTTCCCGGCAACGGCAACAGCATGACGCCTTCAATCAGTTCGACCGGCCAGTTTATCGCCTTCGCGTCGGTGGCCACGAACCTGGGAGCAGCCGGAGGCACTCAGCAAATCTACGTCCACGATCGCCTCAACGGAGCCAATGGGACGACGAGCCTGATTTCCAAGGACAGTGCCGCGACTGCGGGAAACGGGAACAGCAGCAGCCCGTCCATAAGCGGGGATGGAAGTTTGGTTGCCTTCGCGTCCCTGGCAACCAATCTTGTCGCCGGTGTAACAGGTCAGCAGATTATCCTCCATGATCAAAACATAGGCGTGAACGGAACCAACAGTCTGATCTCGCACGACAACAACGCTCCACCCGTCCAAGGAAATGGTGTGAGCAGTCTCCCGTCGATCAGCTCCAACGGGCAGGTCGTCACCTTCACCTCACTGGCGACCAATTTGCTGAACCCTGCCCCGGCGGTCGCCGGACAGCAGGTCTATAGCCAGGACCGGCTGGCCGGAGCGAACGGCACGACGAGTCTCGTATCCAAGGACAACAGTCCGATTCCCGTCGCCGGAAATTCTCCCAGTGATCAGGCCTCGGCGAACAGCGACGGAAGTTTCGTTGCCTTTTCTTCCCAGGCGGCAAATCTGTTACCGACGCTTCCTGTCGCCCCGACCGATATTTACGTCCGTGCCCTCCCGTAGCCGCTAGAGCTCGTTCCTTCGGCGTGGTAGCATCAACGCTCCATGCCGCTGTCTCGCTTCCATCCCCTCATTGCCCGCTGGTTTGCCACGTCGGTCGGCGTGCCGACCTCCGTACAAACGGAGGCATGGCCCGCCATCCAGTCGGGACACCACGCGTTGATCGCCGCGCCGACCGGTTCCGGCAAGACGTTTGCGGCCTTCCTCTCCTGTATCGACCGGCTGCTCACGCAGGCCGTCGCCCGCGAGCTCGAAGACCGTACCGAAGTGCTCTACGTGTCCCCGTTGAAGGCGTTGAGCAACGACGTGCAGAAGAATCTCCAGCGGCCTTTGGCAGAAATCGGCCAAGCCGCGCTGGAAGCGGGGCTCCTGCTGCCGGAATTGCGCGTGCTGGTGCGGACCGGGGACACGCCGATGGCCGATCGGCAGCACATGCTCAAGCAGCCTCCGCACATCCTGGTCACGACGCCCGAGTCGCTGTTTATTCTATTGACCGCAGAAAAGAGCCGTCGATTGCTGCAGACCGTCCGGACCGTCATCGTGGATGAGATCCATGCCGTGGCGCCCAACAAGCGCGGCGCGCATCTGGCGTTGTCGCTGGAACGGTTGGAGGCGTTGACGGCCCATCCTCCCCAGCGCATCGGATTGTCCGCGACCCAGCGGCCGATCGAAGCGGTCGCCCGGTTCCTCGTCGGAGATCGGCCCATGCCGACCGTGATCGACGTCGGACACCGGCGGACAATGGACGTTGCCGTGGAAGTGCCGAAGGACGAATTGAGCGGCGTGGCGACCAATGCCCTGTGGTCGGACATTTATGACCGGCTGGCGACCCTTGTGCGCGAGCACCGATCGACGCTCGTCTTCGTCAACACCAGACGGCTGACCGAACGGGTCTCTCACCATCTGGAGGAGCGGCTGCAAGACTTGGGGTCGGACGCAGTGGCGGCGCATCACGGGAGTCTGTCGCGGCAGATCCGCTTGTCCGCGGAAGAGCGGCTGAAGTCCGGCAAGACTCGCGTGGTGGTGGCGACCGCCTCGCTGGAGCTGGGCATCGACGTCGGAACCGTCGATCTGGTGTGCCAAATCGGCTCCCCACGCGCGATCGCGACGGGCCTCCAGCGCATCGGCCGCGCCGGCCACTGGATCAAGGCCGTTCCAAAAGGGCGGCTGTTCGCGACCACACGCGACGATCTTCTGGAGTGCGCCGCGGTCGTCAGAGCCGTCAAGGGCGGTACGTTGGACCGGATCGTGGTGCCGGAAGCGCCGGCCGACATTCTGGCCCAGCAGCTCGTCGCCGCGGCCGCAACCCAAACTTGGGCCGAAGACGAGCTGTTGGCGCTGGTCCGCCGGGCCGACCCGTATCGTGCCTTGGAACGCCGGACGTTCGATGCGGTCGTGCGTATGCTGGCCGACGGCATTGCGACCCAGCGCGGCAGGGGACAGGCCTATCTCTATCACGACCGGGTCAATCATCGGATCAAGGGACGGCGCGGGGCGCGCCTCGCCGCCATCACGTCCGGCGGAGCGATACCGGACACGGCCAACTATGCCGTGGTCGCCGAACCGACCGGGACGGTCGTCGGTTCCGTCGACGAGGATTTCGCGGTCGAGAGCCTGGCGGGCGACATCATGTTGCTCGGCAACACGTCCTGGCGAATCAAAGGGGTGGAGATGGGCAAGGTCCGCGTGGAGGACGCCCAGGGCGCGCCGCCCAATATTCCGTTCTGGCGGGGCGAAGCGCCGTCGAGAACGGCGGAGCTGTCGGCGGAGGTGGCCGCGCTTCGAGCTGAAATCGACCGGCTCGATCACCCGGACGGATCGCGCGGCGCCTCCCGGCCCGTTCTGCAATGGTTGACCCGGGAATGCGGTCTCGACCAACGGGGAGGCCAACAGGCCGTTGAGTACGTCGCGGCGGGCCGGGCGAGTCTGGGCGTGGTCCCGACCCAGGATACGATCGTCGCCGAGCGGTTCTTCGACGAGAGCGGCGGCATGCAGTTGGTCCTCCACGCGCCGTTTGGCGGACGGATCAATCGCGCCTGGGGCCTGGCGCTCCGCAAACGGTTCTGCGTCACGTTCGACTTCGAGTTGCAGGCCGCGGCCACGGACAACGGTCTCGTGATTTCACTGGGGGAAAAACACAGTTTTCCGCTGGAGTCGGTGTTCGGGTTCCTCCATTCGAACACGGTCCGGGACGTGCTCATCCAAGCGGTCCTGGCTGCGCCGATGTTCGCCACGCGCTGGCGGTGGAATGTGTCCCGCTCTCTGGCGCTCTTGCGGTTCGTGAAAGGCAAGAAGGTGCCGCCCCAGATCCAACGGATGAAGGCCGAGGACCTCCTGGGCGCGGTATTTCCGGATGCCCTGGCCTGTCAGGACAACATGGTCGGAGAACGGACGAGGCAGATTCCCGATCATCCGCTGGTACAGGAGACGTTGCGCGACTGTCTGACCGAAGCCATGGATATCGACGGGCTGATTGGATTGTTGCGCCGCATCGAAGCAAACCGGATCACCTGCGTGGCGGTCGAGACGCCGTCGCCCTCGCCGTTTTCTCATGAGATCCTGAACGCCAATCCCTACGCCTTCCTGGACGATGCGCCATTGGAGGAACGGCGGGCCAGGGCCGTCGAATTACGTCGAACCCTGCCGGTCGATCTCGCCTCGGACGTCGGGGCGCTCGACCAATCGGCGATCGAGGAGGTGGCGCGGGAAGCCTGGCCGATCGTGCGGGATGCCGACGAACTGCACGACGCGCTGCTGACGCTCGTATGGGTCCCCGGACCGGAAGCCTCTCGCTGGGCTGCGTTCTTTCCGGCCCTGGCGGCGGACGGCAGGGCCGTGGAACTGTCTATCGGCGGCCGGCATCGATCGAGTGAAGAGATCAAGGCATGCGGATGGGTTGCGACCGAACATCGTGAATCCGTCGAGAAGACGTTCGCTGCGGGAGACGAGGAAGGCCTGGATGCGGTGTTGCAGGGATGGATGGAATCCATCGGTCCCACGACGACCGGTGAGCTCGCGCGGCGGTTGCTGCTTCCACTCGACCATGTGGAGGCGGCGATGCTGCGGCTCGAAGCCCAGGGCCAGGTGCTTCGCGGGCGTTTTCGGACGGACCGTATCACCGGCAGCGGGGGCGAACAGGCCGGTGCCGTGGCATCCGTCACCGGCGGAGCGATCGACGGGGACGAGCGGAGGCTCCGTCGTGATGAAGAGACGCAATGGTGCCACCGACGCCTGCTGGCCCGCATCCACCGGCTCACGGTGGGCAGGCTTCGCAAGGAAGTGCAGCCGGTCACGGCGGCGGAATTCATGCGGTTCCTGTTGCAATGGCAGCATGTCGCCGGAGGCGCCCGCCGTCACGGGGAAGCGGGACTTCTCGAGACCGTCAGGCAGCTGGCCGGATTCGAGGCGGCGGCTTCGTCATGGGAAGCGCATCTGTTGCGCGTGCGCATGGCCAAGTATGAGCCGGAGCTGTTGGACCGGCTCTGCCTGAGCGGCGCAGTGAGCTGGGGGAGGCTGTCGCTCCATCCGCGTCTCGCGCCGAGGCTCGACGCCACAGCCGACCAGGAGCCGATTCGCCGGATCGTGCCGACCAAACTGGCCACGATCAGTCTTTTCCCGCGGGACGATGCCGAATGGCTGCTGGAGGTTTCACCGGAGGCGCCGTCGAGACCGGATGCCTTCGCGGGCCTGAGCGCCGTGGCTCAGGACCTTCGCCGTCTGCTCGCCGATCGAGGCGCCTGCTTCTTTGCCGACCTCGTCCGCATGAGCCGTCATCTCCCGGCGGAAGTCGAGGAGGGGCTCTGGGAACTCGCGGCGGCCGGAGTGGTCACGGCCGACGGATTCGACAATTTGCGCGCGCTGATGGATCCGCGCCGCCGTCGCGCGGAAGGGCGCGAGCGAAACCGCAGACCCAGGCATGCGCCCGGCCGCTGGTCGCTCCTGCGCCACACGCAGCCGCCGGTCCCGGATCAAGAATCCCCTGCCGGCCGGCAGGGGGGGAGGAACGAAGCAGTCGCGCGGCAGCTCCTTCGCCGGTACGGCATCGTGTTTCGGGATCTCCTCATGCGGGAATCCCTGGTCGCCGCTTGGCGGGATCTTCTCGTGATTTACCGGCGCATGGAACTGAAGGGCGAAGTCCGTGGCGGGCGGTTTGTCGAAGGCTTTACCGGCGAACAGTTCGCCTTACCGGAGGCAGTGGAAGCGCTGCGAGCCGGCAGAGCGGCGGGAAGCCAGACCGCTTCGGCCGAGATCCGACTCTCGGCCTGCGATCCGCTCAACCTTGCCGGCGTGATTCTGCCGGGACCGCGGGTGCCGGCCGTGCCCACGAATTTTCTCATCATCAGAGAGGGGGCGGTCGTCCGCACGATCCTCGGCCGCGAGCGGGGCGAGGAATTTGCCCCCGATCTCAGGGAAGCAGGTCATAGGGCGTGATCGGGTGTAAACAGGGCGTCCGTAGGATGAGTCCGCGAAGGCCTTCACTCGGGAATGGCGAGGAGCGGGGATCGGGCGGCCCGTAGGACCCGTTCGGTGGTGCTGCCTCTGAGCATGTCGATCACGCTGTGGTGCCCGGCCGTCGTCATCACGATCAAGTCCACGTCGAAATCCTGCCCGGCCGCCACGATCCAATCCACGGCATTGCCCTTGGCAATCAGCCGTTCCCACCGCCAGCCCGGTTGAGCCGGTTTGTTGATTTTCGGAAAGGTCGCTTCGTCGCCCAAGTAGACCAGTTCGAACAGGACCTTTTCCGCGCCGAGCGCTCCGGCCAATTCAACCGCGGCATCGATCGCCGGTTGAGGGTCGGGATGGCGGGCGACGGGAATGAGAATCCGCTCGAGCTTGGTGGTGCCGGTCTGAGCCGAGACGAATCCCTCGACTCCGGCCGGAACGAACAAGGTCTTGACGTGGGCGCCGCGCGCGATCGGTTCGGCCACCGCCTCATGGGTCAGGCGGGCCAGCCCTTCCCGCTGATGGGTCGACATCACCAGCAGATCGGCCGGCTGCAGGGCCAGTTGTCTGAGGATTGCCGCCGCCGCGTGATCGGCCAGGGCGCGCACTTTGTTGACGTGGATGCCCAGCCGCGTGACGTCCTCTTTGGCGCTTCCTTCCGGCAGCAGGCCCCATTTCTGGAGCATCGGTCGGACGCGGGGAAAGTCGTCGAAGTCCTCGGGGCCCACATGCATGATCGTCAGGTCGGCCTGCGCCAGGCAGGTCAGCTTCAGCGCGTGGGCAAACGCTTCCTGTTCCCTGGCGGCGCGATCCGTCGGATGGAAGATTTGGCGGAGGGAGAGGGCCGATCGGCCTGATTCGTTCGATGTCACGGCCGAGGCTCCTCCAGTCGTTCAGACTTGGTGATCAGGTTCCGCATGTACGGGTGCTTCAACAATGGACGAGTCCGACTATAGCATGAGGATTTTCCATGTCGGAAAGGCTTTCTGAGAAACCGGCGCGCCGGCGGGAGGCGGGCCCGGCGGCAGAGATGTACGGGGCCTGGAAGTTCGACCGGTCCGACATGACGAGCGTGAGTGCTTGCATCGTCCAATCGAATATAGGTTCTCATAAATCCTCGATTTGGGGAAGTGGCGTCATCCGAAACCGGCGAGAGGGAAAAATAGTTCTTGTGTACGCAGTTCCGTTGCGGAATTATGGAATTGAATGTCACGTGAGTGCGTGAAGTCGGCCCCCGGCGGGTCGTGGGTGTAATCGAGAAGGCAAGAGGAAGACGCTGGTATACGCAAGAATTGCTTCAAAAGGCGGGAGATGCACGGATCGACAGTCGCTGGAGGCGTACCTATGGATCCACTCGCACTCATCGGGTTGCTCGCCCTTATCATCGGGATTGTCGGGATTGTCGTGCTCTTTCGGGGGAGGAAAAAGAGGAAGGGACCGCCGCCTCGTCCGCATACCTGACGCGCCTGCCGGATGGCGTGATATGGCCGTGGCGGCACGTCCGGTTGCCGCCCAATTCAGAGGGTTCTATCGATGACGGATCGTCGACCAGCAGGAGGAGAGGAGTGGGGAGGGAAGATCGTCCGTGTCGTCCTGGCAGGCGGCATTGCGGGCCTCGTCTTGGCCGTCTTCAGCCCGTTCCTTTCTCCGCTCCTGTGGGCGGGCGTCCTGTGCTATGCCCTCTATCCGCTGTATACCCGGTTGCTATCGGCGACAGGAGGCCGCCGCACCGCGAGCGCGCTCGCGATGTGTCTCATGCTGATGATCGGCGTCATCGCTCCGCTGTTGTACCTGTCTTTGCTCATCGCGGAGGATTTGACGGAGGGCTATCGAACGTTCGTCGGGTCCCTCATGGAAGGGGATCAGCCGTTCCTGGAGGGATGGAGGAACTATCCGTTCCTCGCCTCGTTGGCCGAAACGGTGCAGCATTTTGAGCGCCTGACGGGCACGAACGTCCGCATGAGTATTGCCGGGAACCTGGCCGAACTGGGCAAGGTGCTCATCGAGCAGGTCACGCGCATCGCGACTCACGCGTTGTACGCGCTCGTCCAGCTGGGGATGATTCTGCTCTGTGCGTTTTATTTTTTCCGAGACGGGGACGCCTTGGTCGACTGGCTTCGCGCGACTTCAACGCTTGCGCCCGAACGCCAGCGGATCCTGGGCCAGCGTTTCGACGAGGTCGTCAAGGGAGCGGTCTACGGGAACGCGGCCATCGCTCTGCTCGAAGGGCTCATTGGCGGCGTGGCGTTCTGGCTCGTCGGATTGCCATCCCCCGTCCTGTGGGGGTCCGTCATGGCGATTCTCGCCTATCTGCCGTTGGTCGGAGCCGGACTCGTATGGATTCCAGCGGCGGGCTATCTGCTCTGGCAAGGCGCTTATCTAAAGACGGTGCTTCTCGTCGTGATCGGCGGGGTGATCGCCGTGGTGGATTATCTGGTGCGCACGATCGTCGTCGGCGGGCAATCGCATCTGCACACGTTGCTCGTCTTTTTCTCCGTGCTGGGAGGGTTGAACGTGTTCGGATTGGTCGGGATCGTCGCGGGTCCGCTGGTCGTCGCGGTGGGCATCGCGCTGGTCGAAAGTTATCGCACGGAGAAAGTCGGGACGGTCGCCCCTCCGCCGGCGGGATAGCCGCGTCCATGCGCCGGCGGGGCGCACAGAATGAGAAAGGGGGAAGGGTCATGTCAGGTCCCATCTGGAAGGCCTTGAATCGGATCGACGGCTACCTGCCGATCGAAGATTACGGACTCGTCGGAGACGGCGCCACGGCGGCGCTGATCGGACGTGACGGCAATGTGGCGTGGCTCTGCCTCCCTCGGTTCGATTCGGCGCCATTGTTCTGCGGCGTGCTCGATAAGACGCGAGGCGGAACGTTCCTGATCGCACCCGACAACCTTCGAGAGGCTCGCCAATTCTATGAGCCGGACAGCGCCATACTGGTGACGGAGATGCGGAATGCGGAGGGAAGCCTGCGTCTCACGGATTGTTGCCCGCTGGTCTCGGGCGTCGATCTGTCCGAGGATGCCCCGGCCACGCGCCGGAAACTGCTCCGAAGCGTGACGGTGCTCGAAGGGACGGTGCGTTTGAAGGTCGAGATCGAGCCACGTGGTGGAGCGGAGGCAGAGCCGCGCGACGGGGGGCTGCGGATTCGGTGCGCAGCCCAACCGGATCTCTGCCTGCACCTCCATTCCACCGTTCCACTGACAGGACTCCGCACGTCGGTCACGCTCAAGGCCGGTCAGGCCATTCATCTGTTACTCAATTGGCGGCAGTCCCCGTCGGCTTCCTCCCGCTTCGACCCCAAGCAGCTCGTGGAGGACACGGAAGCGGTTTGGCGGCGCTGGCTCAAGCATCTCGACTATCACGGCCCTCAGCAAGCACTGGTCCGTCGTTCCGCCATCACCCTCAAGCTTCTGGATCACTTCGAGAACGGGGCCATCGTCGCGGCTCCGACGTCGTCGCTGCCGGAGCTCATCGGCGGGTCCCGCAATTGGGACTATCGCTATGCGTGGGTGCGGGATGCGGCGTTCTCCGTCTACGCGCTGCACCGCATCGGCCTTTCCCACGAAGCGGCGGGATTTCTGGCCTGGGTGTTGGACGCCGTGGAGCGCGACGGAGGGCCGCGCGTGATGTACGACTTGGACGGGCGCATGCCGCCCACCGAGCGTGAGGACGGAGCGCTGGAAGGTTACCGGCGTTCCAGGCCCGTACGCTGGGGCAACGCGGCGGCGGCGCAGCATCAGCACGACGTCTACGGGGAAATTCTGGATTGCGCCTTTCAATGGGCCGCCCATCACGGTACCATCCCCGGCGTGCTCTGGGAACGACTTCGGAAGTTGGCGGACGCCGCCGCCCGGGAATGGCGGAAGCCTGACCATGGCATCTGGGAGGTCCGCACGAGCGGGCGGCCCTTCACCTATTCGGCCGCGATGTGTCAGGTGGCGTTGAACCGCGCGGCCCGCATGGCGGAGCGGTTCGCATTGACCGGACCCCAGGCGCTGTGGGCGCGCACGGCGGAGGAGATCGGACAGGCGATCCTGGATGAAGCCTGGGATATGAAGATGCAGTCGTTGACGGAACATTTGGGCGGGGGCGGGCTGGACGCAAGCCTCCTGGCCTTGCCGCTTCGCCGGGTGGTGAAGGCGGACCATCCGAAGATGGTCGCGACGACACGCGCGATCGTTGAACGGTTGGGAGCCGGACAGGGGTTGCTCTACCGGTATTTGCCGGATGAATCGCCCGATGGGATCGCCGGGCACGAGGGCGCGTTCCTGCTCTGCAGCTTCTGGCTCGTGGACAACCTGGCCAAACAGGGCCGGCTCGATGAAGCGATCGAGTTGTACGACTCGCTTTGCGCGCGGGCCGGTCCGCTCGGCCTTCTGCCGGAGGAAATCGATCCTTCGACCGGGGCGTTCCTCGGCAATTATCCGCAGGCGTTCAGCCATATCGGAGTGATTTCGAGCGGCGTCGGTTTGGCACGGTCGATGGGGAAGATGGGGAAGGTGTCGAAGGCGGGCATCCACTCCTCGATCGAGACGAAATGCTGAGGAGGCGGCCTTGACCGGATTCCCGCTTCCGCGGGAATGACAGAACGTCAATGGGTCCGGATGGCAAACTGATCCACTGCCTGGTTGGCTCCGACGTTGACAAGTGATCGGGCGCGCGCAAGAATCACCCCCGGTTCGCCGTGTCCACGATACACGATGCGGGACGCAACGAGTATCGGCTGGGCAACAGTTAGCCATTTGTAGGAGTGACAGCATGGAAGCGCCCAGACCGCCGTTGCCTCCGTTCAACGAACACACCGCCGCGCAGAAGGTCCGGGCGGCTGAGGACGCCTGGAATACCCGCGATCCTCACCGGGTGTCCTTGGCCTATACCTCGGACAGCGTATGGCGCAATCGCACGGAGTTCTTCAGCGGGCGCGAGGCGATCGTGGATTTTCTGACGAGAAAGTGGAACAAGGAGCTGGACTATCGGCTCATCAAGGAACTCTGGGCGTTCCACAACAATCGGATCGCGGTCCGGTTTGCCTATGAATGGCATGACGACTCGGGCCAATGGTATCGGTCCTATGGGAACGAGAATTGGGAGTTCGACGAGCACGGGTTCATGCGCCGCCGGATCGCGAGCATCAACGATCTCCCCATCGGCGAGAAGGACCGCAAGTTCCATTGGACTCCCGGTCGGCGTCCGGACGGGCATCCGAGTCTGTCCGATCTCGGCCTGTGATCTGGAACGGCCGCTGGAAGCTCGTCATCCTGCAGGCCGGCGCCCACACCATCCATCGCGCATTCACCCAGACATTGGGGAGCCGGTTCCTCGCCGGCCCATCACTCGGGCGGCTTGGCCGGCTGCGAGCCGATCAAGAGATCGCCGAACGATCGTGACGGGACGTTCAGCGCACGGCAGATCGTGTATTGCCGGTCGAATCGGTTTTTCGTACGCACGATCCCCAGGAGCCGCCCGAACGAAACCCGGCCCCAGGCCGGCAGATGGAAGACCGACAGCGGATAGTCGGTGCCGAACAACAGATGGCTGTGAAGTTCGGGGTGCCGGCGCAGGTGCAGCAGCATGCGGAATCTGTTGGGCAGCGTGAGCGCCGATGTATCCGCGTAGAATCGAGGGTACCGTTTCGCGAAATCCTGAAGCACGGGGAAAAACTTTTCATACAGCATGAGTCCGTAGCTGCAGGCATGGGCGGCGATGACCGTGGCGCCCTGGTCCAGCGCCAGCCTGAGGCGATCCGGATCGCCGAGGGATTGATCCTTCCCGATCAGGCTGAATTCGTAGCCGACGTGGCTGAGCAACGGAAGTCTCCGTTCAGCCAGCGCGCGATAGAACGGGGTGTGGACGGGGTCGGCCGGATCGAACTGCTGGGCGTTCGGCAGGACCTTGACGAGCACCGCGCCGGCGTCGGCGCAGCGATGGACTTCATCCACGGCGTCGCGCCGCTGCGGATTGATCGAGACGCCGGCCAGGAATTCACGCGGATGGCGGCGGGCGGTGGCCAGGACATAGTCGTTGCCGATCAGGAAGTCCGTTCGCGACAGATCCAGCCTGCCGTCCCCATCGTAGACGCCGTCCATGCCGAGCAGGACCGCCCGGGCGACGTAACGCGAGGCGGTCAGCTCCGCCAGGAGATCGTCGAGGTATTTTCTGTTCGCTTCGCGAGGATTGTCTTGGGGCAGGGAGTGTTTCCACAGCAGAAACCGGAACAGCGGGCTCTTGAGCATGCCGGGGGAAATGTAGCAGCCGTTGTTGCCTTCCGGCAGCGCCGCCAGATGCACGTGGCAATCGATCAGCTTCTTTTCAGCAAATTCCATTGTTAAGTTTCGAGTTCCGGGTTGCGTGTTTGGGGCTCGGAGTTCCGAGTTGCGAGTTTCAACCACGAAACACGGGACCCGAAACCCGAAACTGTTTTAACCTCCCCCGAGCCGCTCCATCGCGATGCGTTTGAGGCTGCGCAGGTCCATTTTCCCGGTTCC
>DAOLIU010000095.1:0-12835 GCA_035328385.1 Nitrospira sp.
CGCGCTTCGTCGTCGGGATGGACGCCGCCGGTCCAGCCCATGCCGGTTTCCTCTTCCAACGTGCGGCCGGTGAAATCCAGCCATCCCTTGTTGAAATAGGTGCGGTGCCTGTCGAGGTCCGAAACCCAGATCAGTACCGGAGAGGCGTCCGCCATCATGCGGAAACGGGCTTCGCTCTCGCGCAGGGCCTGCTCCACGCGCTTTTGGTCGGTCACGTCCCGGGTGAAGCAACGGGTATGGATGAACTGCCCCTCTTGGAAGCGCACGTTGGAATTGATCAACACGTCACGGATCGATCCGTTCTTGCATCGGAGCCTCGCGGGGTACTCCCGCAGGGTTTCTCCGGAGGCGAGCCGGGACAGGATGTCGTCGATCACGGACCGGTCGACGTGGAAGTCGGCAATGTGCCGGCCGACGTACTCGTCCCTGTCGTAGCCCAGGAAGTCGAGCTCGGCTTGGTTGGCCCGGAGAATCGTCCCGTCCGGGCCGACCCAATGGATGCCGAGACTGGCGTTCTCGAAAAACTCGGCCAGTTCGCCCTCGCTGGCGCGCAGGGCCTCTTCGGTCTGCTTGCGCTCGGTCACGTCGATGTTCACACCCGTGAGCCGCAGGGGACGGTCCTCTTCGTCGCGGAACACCTGCCAGCGCCCGGAGATCCAGCGCACCGTTCCATCCGGCCGCACGATACGGAATTCGCACCGCGCGACCGCGTTCTTGTCGAGCGATTCGTGCACGTGCCGCAGCGCTTCGCCCCGGTCGGCGGGATGGAGAAACTGTGCCCACCCCTCGAATGTGCCGATGAAACCGCCGGGCGGAAGGCCGTAGATGGCCTCGAGCTCCGGCGTCCAGGTATTGACGCCGGTACGGATGTTCCAGTCGAACGTACCGATGCCTCCGGCCTGCTGGGAGAGGCGCAACCGCTCCTCGCTTACCCGCAGCGCTTCCTCGACCGCTTTGCGCTCGGACATGTCGCTGTTGACCTCGAGGATCGCCGTCGGTCGGCCGCTGTGGTCCCGCCGCAGGAGCCATTGGCTGTCGATGACGAGCCATCGTCCGTCCTTGGTTTGGTGGATCAGCTCCCCGCTCCACTTCTCGTCGCGGAACAGCGCCTCGCGGATCCGCTGGAGCGGTTCCGGAAAGCGCGTCTGCAGTAACTCGTGGGAGATCCGTCCCGTCGCCTCCGACGCGTCGAATCCGTACAGCCGGTGCGCCCCGTCGTTCCATTGAACGATCCGGTCGTCCGTATCCCGGATCAGCACGGTGGCCAGGTTCAGAATATGCGCCTGTTCCTGCAGCATGACCGCCTGCCGATGTTTCAATTCGATTGCGTCGTCGTAGACGGCCGAAATTTTCGTAATGCGGCGATGGACGACCAGGGCGATCAGCAGGCCGATTCCCAGCAGCATGGAAAGCGTCATGCCTTGGAAGAGACGGGCGCTCTGTGCCGCTTGGACGCTCCGGGCGTCGCGCAAGGCTTGTTCGGCCGTGAGCAGCTCGGCCGCTTTCTTCCGTACGGCGTCGAACAACGTCTTGCCTTCGACGCTGAGCGCGGGATCCTGAGGCTTATCCGTCGAGGGCCCCGAGGCAATCATGCGCTCTCCATAACGCCGCCAATCCCCCACCCGTCTCCGGAGGGCCTCGACCGTGACTGTTTGAGAGGGATTGTCGCGGACGAGGCCTTGAATCAGGCTCAAGGCCGGATCGAGGTTCCGAGAACCGACATGGTACGGCTCGAGGAATAGGTGATGGCCTGTGAGCAAGTAGCCCCGCAGGCCTGTTTCCATGTCGACCAAGAGGTCCATCGCGCGGTCGGTTTCGCTGATGACATGATCGCTGTGGGCGACCTGACCGTTCGCGTCGGACATGCGGGCCAACTGCCACGTCAGCATGCCGGCGACAAGGGCCAAAGCGACAACCGGGAGGGCGACGGTACCCCAGAGCCCGGCTCGGATGCGTTCCTGGTTCATCCCGTTGTCCTTCTCGCAGGTTGTCGAAAAACCCTTAGCGTGTGAAGAGGCGAAACGTACTCTGTTCCGTACGCTGAGCCTCTGAGCGAGGCGAGAACGCGGCCGGCGGACTTTTTCAACATCCTGCGAGTCATCATCGGCGGCGTCGGAAGACGGTACAGATCCGCGGAGCGGAGCTTCAGTATGCGCACCTCTCCGCAGCGAATGCCACAGTGGGGCAGAGGAAGTCTAATTGATCGTGTGCCCCTGACCACTGGGGAGACCCCTAGAAATGCGGATTACGCTAAAAAAATGAGGAAGTTGCGCGGGTGAGAGGTTCCTGCCGCTCCTCTTCCAGCGCCTGCCGGACGAGCACCTCCCGGAGCAAGGTCTCCAGGTCCTGGTGCATCAGCTGTATGCTCGATTCGAGCTGCTGGAGCATGGCCTCGCGGACGTGAAGGTCCTCACTGTCGTACAGCCCGCCCGCTCCGAACAGGAGTTCCTTCCGCCGCCGTTCACGGCTGGAGCCTGCCTCGCCGAGCCGCCCTTCGTCACTCCAGGTTTCGATCAGGACGTCTCGAAGGCTGTGGCCTTCCAAGTCGCGGATGCTGGGTCTGGTGAGAAATCGCCAGACGGCCGGGGGAAAATAGTCTTCATGGTGGTCACCGTCCCACAGGGCCACCAGGTGATTGTGGGGATGGCTGAATTCCTGCCTTACCTTCGTGAAGTTCGCCGAGGTGCCGAAGAGGACTTCCAAGGCACCCCCGGTGACCGATGCGATGTTGCCTGCGTCGCCTCCCGCGGCCGCCATGCCCAATCCGCCGGACAGAATGTTGGCGAGGCCGCCGAAGATCACGCCGAGGATGGTTTGCGAGGTGATACGGGTCTGTTGGACCTCTTTGAGCCGGTCTTGCACCTCGTCCGCCCGTTGCACTTCGCATTCGATTTCCGCCACGAGGCCGGACACTTCGAGCGTCGCCAATTGAAGCCGGGTGACCAGCCGGCGCCGGAGCCGATCGATGTCGGCCGGCGGCGCACGCTCGTTTTCCAGGTGCGCCATGTGGTCGAGCAACGGCAGGAGGTCCGTGATGTCGGCGATGTATAAGGCGATGGGCGAATAGAGCGTTCTTGCTTCGTTCCGGACGGCCGGCTCCTCCCGGACCGCCCGGCTCTCCGCCCCGCTCACCGGCATGCGGCGGAGTTCGGGAACCGCCGGCAGGCAGCGGCGGTCGAATGAGTAGGTGGCTTTCGCCGGCGGCAAGGTGGATGCGCAGGCGGTCGCGAGGAGTGCCGCGAGCAGGGCCGCCCAGGATCGAGTCAGTCGAATGACGCACCCGCCGTTCTTCGAGGGCCTGCCGGGTCCGTCCCTTCCGGGCGGCCTCCATGCGGCAGCGGATCCGCCGCGGCTTCCTTGACGAAACCCGGACGGCAGTACATGAGCCTGGGAAAGTTGCGGCACTGGCGCTCCTCGGCGGCGGATGCGCGGGCTCAGGCGGCGCTTCGGCCCGACTTTCGCCCACGGCTCTTGGACGGGGCCGCCGGATTCCCGGTCTTCCCTCTGGTTTCCACGCTCCGCTTCAACAGAGCCATCAGGTCGATGACCTCACCTTTGGGCGGCGCCTGCTCTTCCTCGACCGGCGGCTGTTCGACCGCTTCCGTCTGACCCGCTTGGACCCGCTTTTCGATCAGTGCCAGCAGGTCGTCGTGGTAGGTGTCCCGATACGTCTCGGGCTTCCAGTCGTCGCTCATTTCATCGACCAGCCGCCGGGCCATTTCGATTTCCCTGGCGTTGACGCCGACGGCCTTCAGATCGCGAGACGGACTGTCCAGCTCATCGGAAGGCCGCAGCTCGTTGGGATACCGCAGCGTGTTCATGACGATGACGTCGCCGACCGGGAGAAGCGCGGCGATGTGTTGACGCGTGCGAATGACGACATTGGCGACGGCGACTTTGCCGGCCTGCTTGAGGGTTTCCCGCAGCAGGACGTAGCCTTTCTGCCCCCGCTTGTCGGGCGCCAGATAGTAGGGCGTGTCGAAATACAGGGGACTGATCGCCTCCTGTGGGACGAAGTTCACGATGTCCACGGTTTGGGTGGCCTCGACGTTGGCTCTCCTGAAGTCTTCGTCCGTGAGCACGACATAGCGGCCCTTTTCGTATTCATACCCCTTTACGATGTCGTCCCAGGGCACGTCTTCGCCCGTGTCCTTGTTGTACCGCTTGAAGCCGACCGGCTTCATGGAGCGGCGGTCCAGCATCGTGAGGTCGAAACTGTTGCGGTTCTCCGCCGAATACAGCCCGACCGGAATGTGCACCAACCCGAAACTGATGGCGCCTTTCCAGAGCACGCGGGATGTGGGGGCCTGGGCGTCCGCCTGATCGGCCGCACCGTCGCGGCGGTCGGGCCGGCGGATTGGCCCTCTGTTACGCCGCGTGCGAGGCACCGTGGACGCCGGGTGACGAGCCGGCCTGCCGTTCCGCTGCCGCGTTTTCGATCTCCGCATTGATCTCACCTCCGAGCAACAGCACCAGCCCGCTCCAATACAGCCAGAGCATCAGCACGATCACGCCGGCGATCGACCCATAGACTTTGTTGTAGTCGCCGAAATGATCGACATAAGCCTTGAATCCCAGCGACACGACCACCCACATCCCGGCGGCGAAGGCGGAACCGGGGGTGACCCACCGCCAGTCCTGCTTGATGTCGGGACACGTGTAATAGACGACGGCCACCACGAGCAGCATCAGGCCGACGATGATCGGCCATTGCAGCACGTTCCAAGTCAGCGTGAATACCGGCCCCACACCGACCAAATCCGCGACCCATCGGCCGATGTCGGCGCCGTAGAGCACGAGGGCGATCGAAAAGATGACGAAGCCGGCCAGACCGACGGTCAAGAGCAGCGCGGTCAGCCGGATCTTCCAGAACGGCCGCGAGTCCTGCCGCACGTCGTACACGACATCGAGCGCCTCAATAATGGCCGTCACTCCGCTGGACGACGCCCACAAGGCGCCGAGGGCCCCCAATGACAGAAGATTCGCGCCGCTGCCTTCGGCGATTTGAACCAAGAACCGCTCCACCATGGACAAGGCATCCGCCGGGAGCACGTTGCGCAGATAGCTCATCAACTCGGGCATGAAATTCTCCACAGAGAACAGGCCCATCAACGCGGTCAGGAAAATAAGAGCGGGAAATAAGGCCAGCAGCGCGTAATACGAGAGCTGCGCGGCGCGGCCGAGCAACTCGTCCTCTTGCGCCTCACGCCAAAGCCGGCGTCCCAGCTCGGTGAACGTCAGGCCGCCCAACTTCCATGGATTGTAGGCGGCCGACGGGCTGGTGACGGAAGCGGTGTCGGAGGTGCGGCTCATGTCATCCCGTTCCGCGCTCGAAACCCGGAAGAATGGCCTTGAAGAAGGCGTTTTGAACCAACTTCTCGACGACCTGCCAGGTGTTGGCCTGAGGACTTTCAACCGGGCCGGACAGGTCGGTAACCGTGACCACCTCGTCGCGCGGTGCATTTTCCATCAGGCCCAAGACTCCACCGACTACGGCTTCGTAGATCTTCCGCGTCATCGTCTTGTCCTTGTCCTGCGCCGGATCGTACACCTCGACGTCCTTCAGCAACGGTTTCACGTAGCCCTCGATACGGTTGTCCTTCACCGACAGCTCGCTGAAAAACGCAAAGGTGCCTGCTTTGGTGTCGGCATCTCCGTACGCGCGAAGCATTTCGTTGAAGGCCACGACCTTCGTCTTGACGATTTTCACGTGCAGATCGAAATCGGGATTGGGTTTTTCCGGCCGAAAGGTGCCCTTCATCACGGTGGGCCCGCTGCCCATGAACTTTCCGGTCACCTTGACCGTACCGGTGCCTTCCTCGAGCCGGTTGCTGAAGTTGTCCATTTCGAGATTCATCTCGCTGATATACACCCGGTAATCGGGTGAGGCGGCCCGGTTTACGAAGCCCATTTCGCTGTTCTGCACCTTGCCGTGCTCGACCATGATTTTTATGGATGGGTTCCGATTCGCTTCCTTGGCCTTGTCCGCGACCTTCTTGGCCCGCCGCTTTTCCGTGTGACTGGTCGCGGCTGAATGCACGTAATCGATGCGGGCTCTGTCGAGCAAGAGTTCGTCGATCGAGACGATCGTCGCCCGGTTGGAATGCTCGATGCGGCCCGCCAAATCCAGCGCGCCGTCACCGACCTGGAGGTTATAGCGCTGCACGACCGGCAGGAGATGCTTGAGCTGCAGGCGTTGGATCTTCAGGTCGGTCTCGATCACGGGCTGAGGCTTTGCCAGAAGATCGCCCCGGCCGTTGAGCTCGATCTGAGATTCATCGGCGAGTTGCGCGTTCACGCGAAGCACGGTCGGACGGTTGTCGCCGTCCGCCGGCCGGTTCGTCAGATTCATCGCCTCCACGTCGAACCGCTGGATGCGGATCGGCACGGAATCGGGTTTCCCTTCGTCATAGACGAAATGGCCGTTGGTCAGGTGCAGGGCCGCCTCAAAGGCGATCGCCTCCCGGAGCCGGTCCTGCCAACCCTCTGTGTCTTGCGCCTTTGGACTGTTGAGCCTCCGCAGCGCTCCGTTCACCTGCTGCCTCGTGGCCGAGAAAACCGGCCCATCGATGCGCACATCCGCCGCCACCTTTCCCGAGAGCAGCGGCGCGAACCGTGCGTCCGCGGTGACACGGGGCATGGCCGCTATCGGCGGATCCGGATGAATGTCCTGTCGGACCAGCACCTCGTGGAGATCGACCGACAAGGTCAGCGGATGCAGGGCCAGCTCGCCGATCGTAACGTGATACCCCTGGACGTGATCGTTGACGGTCCGTTCCGTCCAATTCCGAAGCGGCTCGTCGATCAGAAATGCCGCCAAGATGCCGAGCGCGAGCAACAGACCAAGGCCGGCGCCGATGAAATGCCAGGCATGCCGTCGTTCCGCTGGAACGGTCATGTGAGCCGTCTCGTTTCGGACAGCCGATCCAACCGGTCGTCATGGCTGCGTCCGCCGGGTGGTCGGCTGAGCTGGTCGATCAGCAGGGTGCCCGCGGTCCGAGCCAGATCGCGAAACAGGGAACGGCCCGCATGGAGAGCCGTCTCACGCAGCCTGATGCCTTCGCGCCGGAATTCTTCGGCCAAGTCCTCCCGCACCGTCCGCAGGATGGTGCGGCCCTGACGTTGGGGCCCCGGCTCCGGCTCGCTGGTCCTCCGGTGGTCGACGCGTCGGAACTCCACAGACGGAAAAAACGGATAGACGCCGCGCGGGGTCCGCGCATGCCCGTCGTCCGGCATGACGTCCGCGCCGCGGGTGTTGGAGGGAAAGTAAGGATAGACGCGGCCACGGTGCCTGCGATCGATCCATGCAGCCAGCACGCCGAGCGCCACGATCCCGCCGGCGAGGGCCATGGGCCGGCGTGCGGCGCGCGAAAAGAGATAGGGGATCGGGCCATGCCTCGCGGTATCGAGAAGATGCGAGACCTTCGCACCCGCGCGTTCGAAGACTTCCATGGCCGCCGCCCTGGTTTCCCGGACCGTGTCGTCAATGCGGCGGTCGAGCAACTGGAGCTTTTCATCCAAGGCCGCGCGGGTCCGGTCGATATTCTTCAGGTCCTCTTGTACGTCATGCGTTCTTTGATCCATTGCACGTTTTCCTTTATGGCGAAGAGGCTTCGGTGCGGCACCAGCCGAACGCGTCCTGCCAGGGTCTGGGCTCTGACGAGACAGGTGACGCTCAAGCCGGCCAGAAGGCCGCCCACCACCCCGTAGGAGGCCCACAACGAAAGGCCCGCCCATGCGGCCAAGCCGTGCACGAGCATCAGCAGGAGAAACAGGGCGGCGATCGCCGCCAGCAGGACGCCGATGCCGAATCCGGAGGCGGCTCGTCCGGTCTTGGACAGCTCCAGCCTGAGCTCGTCACGCAGCAGTTGCGCTTCCTGGCGCATCAATAGGTTGAGGTCTTCCAGGATGCCGCCGAGGAGAGTCACGATTCCGACATGTCGGGGTGTGGTATCGCCCATCGATCACCTCATTGAACGTCGCGCGACCGTTGGACCGCCGGCCACTAGGCCGCGCGTCTCGGATCCTCTTCCCTGATCCGGCGGATGTCGTCCGCCACCTGCATGAGCTCGGCGCCGCTCAGTAGCCTCCGCGCGAGGGGGAAGATGACCCGCTCTTCCTCCTCGAAATGGCGGCACACGTCGGCCATCAGCCGGTCGATTTCGACTTGGAACTCTTCGTCGTGCGCCAGAACATCCCGGACCTGCGCGATACTTTGGTGCAGCCGCTGATGGTTCCGGGGAGCGGACGAGAGCGCATCGGCCCCCGGATCGGCGGCCCGGATGCGCGCCGCCAGGACCGGGTAGAAGAGCTCGTTTTCCATCACGCCGTGCTGTTCCAGGGTCCGCAAGATGCGGCTCGCAATGAAGTAGCGATCATCCCCGCCGGCGGTTTCAAACGCTTCGTACAGAGTCCGAACCCGCTCGTGGTCTCGCAGCAGCAGCGTCAAGGCATCTTCCCGTTTTTTTACTCGCATCGTCATGCCTTTTGATGATGTGGATATGGGATGATCTTGATGAAATCGACCTTAGCAACCGCGATCCGCATGCACCAACTGGTAGCCTCCCTAGCAGGATGTTGAAAAAGGGGAAGTTGCTGCTAGGCTGCGGACGATTTGCCGCAACGCGGGATTACCGGAGGTTCAGGATAGCCGCTCCAACAGGGCCACCGGGCAATGACCGAACACCTGGCTCAACGGGAGGACGCGGCGGCCGTTGATGGACTCTGTCGGAAAGATTTCCCCGGTCAGAACGTGGCGGTACTCGCCGAGCGTCGGCCAGGGAGGTACGGCCACCCAGGTATCTTCCCAGGTGGAAGATCCCACCGGGAGCCGCTTCTCGTCCGGAGCCAATGTCGCGACCAGGCGAGGCACGACGCTCATGACGGCCTGTTGGTCGCGGACACGGGCGAAGGCGCAGAGATGCTGTTTCTTGCTGCCGCTGCATTCGAGAGGCAGGTACTCCCCCAGCTGGAACAGCTCGGAACGAAGCCGGCGCTGCTCCAATCCGAGCATCAGCGTCAACAGCTTCACCCGTCCGTCCTCCGGCTGCTCGAAGAGCGAGCGCACAAAGGCCGCGCGGTCCGAGCCGACCCGCTCGATCATGGCGCGGAGATCCTCGAGCGCCGCGGACCTGGCGGCGTAATCCACGGGGCCGCGATTGTCGGGGTCGACCAGATGAAAATTCCACAACTCGGCGCCCTGATACACGTCGGGGACCCCCGGGGCGGTGACTGTGAGCAGGACCTGAGCGATCGAATTGTAGAGTCCGTATCGGGCCACCCGCTCTTGGAAAGGCAGGAAATCTTCGAGAAAGCGGTTGGCCGGGACACGGTCCAGCACCGTTTGGACGAACTCCTGCAGCGCCTGGTCATAGGTCGGGCTGGGGTTGACCCAGCTGCTGTGGATCTTCGCTTCGTGCACGGCCTTGCGCATGTACCGCTGAATGCGGTCGCAGAAATTCCGATAGGCCTCGTCGGTCATGGGCTCGAGCGGCCATGCGCCGATCAGCGTCTGGTACAGCAGATATTCGTCGTTGCGGTCCGGCATTCGTTCCCCGTCGATTTCCCGGCGGTGGGCGCGGTTCAGCCTGCTCCATCGGCCGATCCGCGACCTCCATTCCTGGGGCAGCTCAGACAGCACGTTGATGCGTGCGCGCACGTCTTCGCTCCGTTTGGTGTCGTGGGTGGACGACGCCGACAGGCCGTGCGGCCAGCGGGTTTGCCGGTCCTTCATGCGCCGGTGGAATTCTTCGACCGACAAGCCGAACTGATCCGGGTCACCGCCGACCTCGTTGAGCGAAATGAGCCGGTGATAGCGGTAGTACACCGTGTCCTCGACCCCCTTTGCCGTGACCGGGCTGGTGGTCTGCTGAAACTTCATGACGAACCGCATCTGCTCTTCCCGGTCCTCCGGGGTCCCGGCGTCCCTCTGCTTGAGGAGGAGCGAACGGATGAAATCGAAGACCTGACCGTCGATCGCCGGATTGCGCCGCTTCGCCCGGGCGACGGCCATGTGGATGTAGGCCCGGTCGCGGTCCGAGACCGGCTCCGGCCCGTCGGTGATGTAGGTGCGGTAAACCGGAAAGCAGGCGATGATTTCCCGAATGGCATGCGTCAGGCTGTTCAACGTGAAGTCCCGCGACCGGCGGTCCCGCTCCGACAGCACGTTGAGCTGATGGCCCAGCACGTTGAGCTCGCTGGACATCGACACCTGCATGATCAGCTGCTTACCCGCATACACCAGGTCCGCGTAGGCGTCCTCGCGGCCCACCACTCTGGCATAGATGTCCGTGAACGGGCGCTTGTGGTCGGCGGCGACGAAGAGTCCGTTGACGTCGTTGAGGAATTCATACCCCGTCGTACCGTGAATCGGCCAGTTGTCCGGCAATGGTTCGTCCCGGCCGAGAATCTTTTCGACGACGATATAGAAGGGAGGCGCGTCCGGATCGCCGTCGCCCGGCCGGGTCAGGTCACGCAACTGCCGGAGGTAGCGTTCCGGATCGTACAGCCCGTCGACGTGGTCGATGCGGCATCCCCGTGCGATTCCCTGCCGGATCAGGCGCAGCAGCAGCTGGTGCGCCTCCTGGAACACCGCCTCGTCTTCCACGCGGATGGCCGCCAGCTCGTTGATGTCGAAGAAGCGTCGGTAGTTGATTTCCTCGGACGCCACCTTCCACGACGCGAGACGATAGGCTTGCTCGTTCAGCAGGCGGTCCAGGAGATCGAAGCTCTCCGGCCGGTCCCGCTCCCCGTTGAAGAGACGGAGATTGTCCATCACGAACGTGCGCACCATCGGGTTGTCCCCCAGCAGCGTCGCGAGCCGTTTCTTGATGACTTCCTTCTCGCGACCGCGTTCCTCGATCAGCACCGGATCGAGCACGTCCGGTGCCGGAAGGTTCTTCAGCGCCGTCACGATGCTCCGCAGCTCCATCACCGGCATGTCTTGTTCGCCTTCGCGGGTCAGCTTGTCCAGTTGGTGCGACAGGAGACTCACCCAGGTTTTCGGCGCCAGGGGCAATTCATGGTCGCCGTAGCGAAGCAGGAAGGCGCCTTCGTCGTAGGCGACGTGTATCTCCTGCCGCTCGAGGACCGCGCCGTATTGATCGGCCAGGATGGGCAGCAAGACTTTGTTCTCCAGCTCGCGCTTGATGGGATGCCAGTCGATGTCGAAGGCGGCGGCGTAGCGGGACCCCGGGCCGTTCTCCAGGACGTCGCGCCACCAGCCGTTCAGGGTCTTGCCGATCCCCATGTGATTGGGGACCGTGTCGAGCACGAGACCCAGGCCGTGCGCCCGGACGGTATCGACGAACCGGGTGAAGTCTTCCTCGGTGCCGAGATCGGGGTTCAGGACCGCATGGTTGATGACGTCGTAGCCATGTTCGCTGCCCGGCATGGCCCGATTGATCGGAGAGAGGTAACAGTCGCTGATGCCGAGCGCGCGCAGGTAGGGCACGACTTCGGCGACCTGCGCAAAGGTAAATCCGCGGTGCAATTGCAGCCGGTAGGTGGCCAAGGGCAACGGCGGCAGCACGGGTGGAGGAATGGGCGACGACATGGCGTCACGTGAATGTCAGGAGGCCTGGCGAAGCGCGCCCGGTTCCATGTCGATCGAGGGATGCGGCACCACGACCAGCCCGGATTCCGACACGTGAAAGCCGGCGCTGTCCCGCTCCCGCTCGTATCCGATGCGGCTATGTCCGGGAATCACGGCGCCCCGGTCGGCGATGACGCGGCGAAGCCGGGCTTGCGGGCCCACGCGCACGTCGTCGAGGAGGATACATTCCTCGAGCCGCGCGCCCCGTTCGATCCGGACTCCCCTCCCGACGATGGACCGCCGGACGTCGGCGTCGACGCACTGGCTGGATTGTCCGATCATCGAATCGTCGACGCGGCTGCGGATCAACGAAGGCATCGGCCCGTCGTACCGGCCCGAGACGATAGGCCAGTCGGCATTGCGCAGATCCAGGATCGGTGTTTCGCCCAGCAGGTCCATGTTTGCCAGCCAATAGGCGTCCAGGGTGCCGACGTCGCGCCAGTAGGCGCGCTCCTCGTAGGGGCGAAGCCCCGGGATTTCGTTGCACGACAAGTCGTAGGCGTAGACCAAATGGTCGGCAAGCAGGTCCGGTACGATATTGCGACCGAAGTCATGCGGACCCTGGCGGGATGCGTCGCGTTTCAGCAGCGGGACCAGGATCTCGGTGTTGAAGAGGTAATTGCCCATGGAAGACAGCGCGTAATCGCTGCGGGTCGGCATGGGTTTGGGATGCGCCGGCTTCTCCTGGAACCCGATCATCCGCCCGCTCTCGTCGGCTTCCACGATGCCGAATCCGGTCGCCGCCTCCACCGGGACGGGCAGCACGGCGACGGTCACGTCGGCTTCCGTCTCGAGGTGCCGACGTACCATCTGGCCGATATCCATTCGGTAAATATGGTCCGCGCCGAACACCGCGATCACGTCCGGCCGAAAATCCGCAATGAGATTGAGATTCTGATAGATGGCGTCCGCCGTGCCTTCGTACCACCCTTCACGCGCCCGCATCTGCGGCGGCACCACGCTGACGAAACTGTCCTTGCTTCGGCCGCCGATCTGCCATGCGTTGCGCAGGTGCTCGATCAATGATTGTGATCGATATTGAACCAGGACGTGAAGCGCCGTGATGCCTGAATTGACGAAATTGCTGAGGACGAAATCCACGATCCGATAGGTCCCGCCGAATGGAACGGCCGGTTTGCTGCGCACCTCCGTCAAGGGAAGCAATCGCGAGCCCTTGCCGCCGGCCATGATCATGCCCAACACGCGCGTCGATCTCATAGTACTGTGTCCCGTGGGTTCTGC
>DAOLIU010000096.1:0-12692 GCA_035328385.1 Nitrospira sp.
GCTCCCTTCCGGTCCTTCAAGGGTAATGAACAGGCCTCGGTGAATCCTCTTCCGTGCTTTCATCGGGTCGGGGTCCTCGCAGGGGGGGAAACGGGCGGAATCGTAGTCCAAGTTATTGAAAATAGCAATAAAAGGCTTGCGGGCGTCTCCGCATACTCTGTATGATGTGATTCCACCTCCATGGGCGCGGTTTCATGCTGAAAGCCTCGCTAAAACGCTACTTTCTGACAGGTCTTCTGGTGATTACCCCGATCTGGGGAACCTTCCTCATTTTGAAGACACTCTTCGTCGCGGTGGACGGCATTCTCGGGAATCTGTTGGCCTCGATTGTGCCGAATCATTATGTCCCGGGATTGGGCATTCTCGCGCTCATCGTGCTGGTATTCACGACCGGTTTGTTCGCGGCCAATTTCATGGGCAAGCGAATCGTCAAGATATGGGAGGGCTGGCTGAATCGCGTGCCGCTCGTACGCGGGATCTATTCGACCCTGAAGTCCATGATGGATATTCTCTCGTTTTCCGAACGGGGATCGTACCATCGCGTCGTCCTGATCCAGTTTCCAAAGAACGGCCACTACTGCTTTGCCTTTGTCACGGGCGTGACGAAGGGAGAGATGCAAGATATTACGCAGGATGCGTTGGTTCATGTCTACGTCCCCACCTCGCCGAACCCGACATCAGGATATTTTCTGCTCGTGCCGGAGCGGGAAGTGACGTCAGTCGACATCAGTGTGGAAGAGGCGATGAAGCTGATCGTATCGGGCGGGCTCTATTCACCCACTCCTTCGCTCGCCGCGACCATGCCGGCTGAAGCTAAATGGGGTTCGATCAAACAGCCGGATCCGGGAGTGTCCATCGGATGAGCCGTTCGGAAGCGACAGCGGCGGTTGCCGGCGATCACACCGCCACCGTCCCGGGACTTGCCGTCGTGATCATGGCGGCTGGTCTCGGCAGGCGGATGAAGTCCAAACATCCGAAAGTGCTGCATGCGGTCGCCGGACGGGCGATGGTGATGTACTCCATCGACGTGGGTTTGCGCACGGCCGGTCACCGAGTGGCCGTTGTTGTCGGCCATCAGGCCGACCGGGTGCGGCAGGTGATCGAGGCCGCCGTAGCAGTCCATGACGGTCTGCCAGCGGTGACGATCGTCGAACAACGCGAGCAGTTGGGAACCGGACATGCCGTCTTGCAGGCCAGACCCGTTTTCGACGCGCCAGGGCAACCGGAGCCGGCCTGTTACCTGATCCTCAACGGCGACACCCCGCTGCTGCGGGAGGAGACCGTGCGGCGGCTGCTGCAGGTGCATCAACGGGAACGAGCGACGGTGACCATTCTCACGGCGAATCTGGAGGATCCAAGCGGATACGGACGCGTCGTCCGGCAATCCGTCGGCGGGCCCGTCTCGCGTATCGTCGAAGATCGCGACGCCGGCCCGGCCGAGAAAGCGATCAAGGAAATCAACGCGGGAACCTACGTCGTCGACGGCAGCTTTCTCTTTGCGGCCTTGGATCGCCTGGATCCGAGCAATGCGCAAGGGGAATACTACCTCACCGATATTCTGCAAATGGCCGTTGCGCAAGGGAGTCGAGTGTGCGCGGTCACGCTCGATGATCCGGACGAAGGATTGGGTGTGAATTCACGCCGACAGCTGGCGGAGGCCGAATTGGCGTTGCGCCGTCAGATACGGGAACGTTGGATGGATGCGGGCGTGACGATGATTGATCCCGCCTCCACCTGGATCGACGCCGGCGTGTCGATCGGCAAGGACACCGTTCTCCATCCGAACGTGACGCTCGCCGGCAGGACGGTGCTCGGTGAGGATTGCAACGTGCATTCTTTCACGCGGCTGACGGATTGCACCGTCGGCAACGGCGTGGAGATCCTCGGCCATTGCGTGTTCCGCGAAGCGCGAGTCGACGATCACGCGACGCTGGGGCCGTTCGCGCATCTTCGTCCCGGTGCGATCGTTCGCCGGAAGGCCAAGGTGGGGAATTTCGTGGAGATGAAACAGGCGGAACTGGGCGAAGGATCGAAGGCCAATCACCTGACGTATCTGGGCGACGCCCGGATCGGGAAGGGCGTGAATATCGGGGCCGGAACGATCACGGTCAATTACGACGGCGTGAACAAGCATCAAACGGTCATCGAAGACAACGTAGCCGTTGGAAGCGACACGCAGCTGATCGCGCCGGTGACGGTCGGGGCGGGCGCCATCATTGCGGCCGGGACGACGGTGACGGAAGATGTGCCGTCGGACGCGTTGGTGATCGCCCGTGTGCCTCAAGTCAATCGTGCGGGCTGGGCCGCGCGTCGTCGCGCTCTATTGACGTCCCCACAGGATGCCGGCGCGACATCACCGGCCAAAACATCGAAGCTGCGGCCGCCTGCGAGCCGGGCTAAGCGACGGAGGTAAGTCGCATATGTGTGGAATCGTCGGATACGTCGGCGATCAGGAAGCGGTGCCGATCCTCATCGGGGGGCTCGCGAAGCTGGAATACCGCGGATATGATTCTGCGGGAGTCGCGGTTCTGCAAGGCCAGAAGATCGAAGTACGGCGGAGCGTGGGAAAGCTGGCCAACCTCCAAAAATCGCTCAAGGACAAGGAGATCGCCGGCCTGGTCGGGATCGGCCACACGCGGTGGGCGACGCATGGGAAACCGTCCGAACAGAACGCGCATCCGCATCGGTCGAAAAGCTGCGTCCTCGTGCACAACGGAATTATCGAGAACTATCAACCGCTCAAGCAGCAGTTGGAGCGCGAAGGCTACAAGTTCCATTCGGACACCGACACGGAAGTCGTGGCGCACCTCATCGATAAGCACATGCAGAAAGGCTTGGGTTTGGCCGATGCGGTCCGGGCGGCGACGAAAGAAGTGCGTGGGAGCTACGCGTTGGCCGTGATTTCCGAGCAGGAGCCCGGGACCTTGGTCGCGGCGAGGCTGGGATGTCCGCTAGTCGTCGGCCGAACGAAGAACGCGTCCTTCGTCGCGTCCGACGTGATGGCGATGCTGGCGCATACGCGCGACGTCACCTATCTCGAGGAAGGCGACGTCGCCGTCGTGACGGCTTCCGACGTCCGCATGACGGACGTGGAAGGGCATGCGGCGGCCAGAAAACCCTCCAAGATCACCTGGGATGCGGCGGATGCGGAGAAAAGCGGATTTCCCCATTTCATGCTCAAGGAAATCCACGAACAACCCCAGACGATTCTGGACACGATGCGCGGGCGATATTCCTACGAGACCGGTGAAGCCGACCTGCCCGATATCGGATTGACGCCCAAGGAATTCGCGGCCGTGGACCGGATTTGGATCGTGGCCTGTGGAACCTCATGGCACGCAGGGCTGGTCGGCAAGTATCTCTTCGAGGACATGGTGCGGACTCCGGTACAAGTCGATATCGGGAGTGAATTTCGCTACCGCGACCCGCTGGTCGGCAAAAACGACCTGTTCCTGACGATTTCCCAATCCGGCGAGACGGCCGATACCTTGGCGGCCGCACGGGAGGCCAAGCAGAAGGGCGCGCGCGTGGTGTCCGTCGTCAACGTCGTCGGCAGCACCCTGGCCCGGGAGTCGGACGGCGTGTTGTACACCCATTGCGGCCCGGAGATCGGGGTGGCTTCGACCAAGGCGTTTACGGCTCAATTGACCGCCCTCTACCTGATGGCGCTGCACCTGGCCCGCGTCCGCAACGTGATGAAGGAGGCGGACGGCAAAGCCTGGCTCGATCGGCTGGTGCGCCTTCCCGTGCTGGTGGAAAGCGTTCTGCGGCGTGAAGCGGAGATCGTGGCGATCGCCAAACGATATTACAAGAAACGCAATTTCCTCTTTCTGGGCCGCGGCATCAATTACCCGATCGCATTGGAAGGGTCGCTCAAGCTCAAGGAGATCTCCTACATTCACGCGGAGGGATATGCGGCGGGCGAGATGAAGCACGGGCCAATCGCGCTGATCGACCGCGACATGCCGGTGGTGGTGCTGGCTCCGCGGGATCGGTTGTATGAGAAGACCGTCAGCAATCTCATGGAAGTCAAAGCCCGTCACGCTCCGGTCATTGCACTGGTGGCGGAAGGGGAGCGAGAATTGGGAAAGACCGCGGACGCGGTCTTTACGATTCCCGAAACGCATCCGCTCATTTCGCCGATCCTGTTCACCATTCCGCTGCAGCTGCTGGCCTATCATATCGCCGTGCTGCGCGGCGCTGACGTGGATCAACCCCGGAATTTGGCGAAGAGCGTGACCGTCGAATAGTGGGTGTTGAAAATGGCTTCCAGCTTCGTTCTCGGTCATCCGCCTTCCTGCGACGTACCCCAGAGGGTACGCCACGTCGTCGGATTCCCCGCGGCCTTGCGTGGGAAGGACGGGCGCATCGGCCTGTCGGGGTGGGCGGGTGAGATAGGCGACCATTTCGAACATCCCGAACCCACGAGGAGATAACAGTGGAGATTACCAAGCAGGAAGTCGAGAAGGTGGCGAAGCTGGCGCGCCTGGCCATCTCCCCGTCCGAGCAGGAGGCCTTTGCCCGGCAATTGAGTCAGATCCTGACCCACGTCGAGACGCTGAACCGGTACGACACCGCTGGTGTCGAACCGACGACGACGGTGCTGGAACAGGTCAACGTGTTTCGTGAAGACGTCGTCCGTCCGTCGTTGCCCGTGGATCTCGCGCTGGCCAATGCGCCGGAGCGGGAAGCGGACGGATTTCGTGTGCCGAAGATCATCGAGTGATTCCAAGATTCCAATCGAAAGGTTGAAACGTTCATGTTCCGACAAATGCTACGGTCGAAAATCCACCGTGTGACGGTCACCGGCACGCATCTGGAGTACGAAGGCAGCCTGACGATCGATCAGGATTTGATGGAAGCCGCGGCTATTCTTCCGTACGAGGCGATCATCTGTTCGAATATGAATAACGGCGAGCGCTTCATGACTTATGCGATCGCGGGCAGGCGGGGCAGCGGAGACATCGTGCTGAACGGTCCCACCGCACGCAAGGCGGCGGCCGGCGATCAGATCATCATTTTTTGTTACGAATACTATGCCGAGGAAGAGATCAAGAAGCACGCGCCGATCATCGTACGCGTGAATGACAAGAACCGGATCGTGAGCGGGGGATGACGCCGGATGGGCCTGCGCCGAGAACGAGGCGGCGTGCGGATCATCGCGGACCCCGGGGATGAATGATGTCGATTCATAAGCTTTCACTGTGCGATCTGCAAAAGAAATTCACCGCCGGCGAAGTGACCGCGGTCGAAATCGTGCGCGCCTATTCATTACGGATCGGCCAAGTCGAACAGAAGGTCAAGGCCTATGTGACGAGGACCAATGAATCGGCCTTGGCTCAAGCGGCGGCGCTGGACGAAAAGCTCAAGACCTGGCGCCATACCAAGCCGATGATGGGCATGCCTCTGGCGATCAAGGACAACATATGCACGGCCGGCGTCCCGACGACGTGCTCCTCCCGCATGCTCAAGGAATTTGTTCCGCCCTATGACGCGACGGTCGCTGCGAAGCTTCGAGAGCAAGAGTCTCTGCTGTTGGGAAAGACCAATCTTGACGAGTTCGCGATGGGGTCCTCCACCGAGAATTCGGCCTTCGGACCCAGCCGAAACCCGTGGGACCTGCAGTGCGTGCCGGGCGGCTCGAGCGGCGGATCGGCCGCGGCCGTCGCCGCCGATGAATGCGCGGCTGCGCTGGGATCCGATACCGGCGGATCGATCCGCCAGCCCGCGGCGTTCTGCGGAGTGGTCGGCATGAAGCCGACCTACGGACGGGTCTCGCGCTACGGGCTTGTCGCCTTCGCGTCCTCTCTGGACCAAATCGGTCCGATCACGAAAAACGTCGCCGATGCCGCGTATCTCCTCGGTGCCATTGCCGGGCACGATCCGATGGATTCCACCTCCGCCGATCTTCCCGTGCCGGATTACATGAAAGCATTGAGGAAAAGAGACCTCAAGAAGCTCACGGTGGGCGTGCCCATGGAGTTCTTCGGCGAAGGTCTCGATCCGGAAGTCGAACAGGCCGTCAGAGCCGCCATTGACGAACTCAAGAACCTGGGGGCCGACATCAAGGAGATTCAACTCCCGCGGACCGACGCGGCGGTCGCGGTGTATTACGTGATCGCAACGGCGGAGGCCAGTTCCAACCTGGCAAGATTCGACGGCGTAAAGTTCGGCTTGAGGGCCAAGGAGACCAAGGATCTCCTGGATCTGTACATGAAAACGCGGCAGGAAGGCTTTGGACCGGAGGTGAAACGACGGATCATGCTGGGCACCTATGCCCTGAGCTCCGGGTACTACGAGGCCTATTACGGGAAAGCTCAGGCGGTGCAGACGCTGATTCGTCAGGATTTCTCCGAAGCGTTCAAGGAGGTGGATTTGATCGTGACGCCCGTGACGCCTACGCCGGCATTCAAACTCGGGGCAAAAGCCGAAGATCCGTTGCAAATGTACTTGTCCGACATTTTCACCATTTCGGTCAACCTGGCCGGCTTGCCGGCCATCGCCTTGCCCTGCGGATTCAGCAAGGCCCGCCTGCCGATCGGTTTGCAGATCATCGGCCGTGCCTTTGAAGAAGAGACGATGCTTCGAGCGGCGCACGCGTATGAGCAATCGACGCAGTGGCACGAGAGAAAACCCGTCGTTCGCTAGATCCGAGAGCCGGAGGGCCAGAGCATGAACGCCGTCGAAATCGCCGCGATCCTGATCGCCGTCGCCTTTGCCGTCTTGGTCGGATACTTGGTACCGCTGCTGATACAAGTGCGCAAGACGGTCGCCGAATCCGAGCAATTGCTTTCCAAGATGAACACGGACATGCCGGCGCTCGTATCGGAATTGCGGGCGATGAGTCAGAACCTCAATGACCTGGCCGAGCAGGCACGTGGCGGGGTGGAGCATGCGGCGGTGCTCTTGCACGCCGTCGGAGAAGTCGGAGAATCGGTTCAGCAAGTTCACAACGCCGTTCGAGGCTCGAGCGGCGCGCTCCTGACCAACGTGGCGAGCGTCATGGCGGGATTGAAAGCCGCGACGCAGGTCGTGCGGGAGCGATACCGAAGGGAAGGAGAACCATACAATGGCGGATAATCACGGATCGGCGGCGGGCGTGGTATTGGCGTTTCTGAGCGGCGCGGCGTTAGGAGCCGTGGCAGGGTTGCTGCTGGCGCCCCGGTCGGGTCGCGATTCGCGGGAGATGCTCCGCGGCTATGCCAGACAAGCGGAGGACAGTTTGCGTGATTTGGCCGGTCAGGCCGGTGAAACGCTCGAGGGTGCGATCGATCAGGGAAAGGAATTCGTGGAAACCAAAAAATCCGTATTGCGCGAGGCCTTCGAAGCGGGACGAGAGGCGATGAAGCGGGAGCGCGATCGGGTTCGGGGAGAAGGGTGACGCGCGCGTGATCTACGAAGTCGTCATCGGCGTCGAGGTTCACGCCCAGCTGCGGACCAAGTCCAAGATGTTCTGCGGGTGCGGAACGGCATTCGGTCTGTCGCCGAACAGCCAGACCTGCCCGGTCTGCTTGGGACTGCCTGGTTCCTTACCGGTGATCAACAAGGCCGCGGTCGAAATGGCCGTGCGCGCCGGATTGGCGCTGAACTGCACCATCGCTTCCGCCAACCGGTTTGCCCGGAAGAATTATTTCTATCCGGATTTGCCGAAGGGTTACCAGATATCCCAATATGAGGCGCCGATCTGTGAACAGGGATGGATCGACATCGCCACGGGCGACGTCCGGAAGCGGATCCGCATCCGGAGAGCTCATCTCGAAGAAGACGCCGGAAAGAACGTGCACGAAACGGCTGCAGGCGGCAGTCGGGTGGACCTGAACCGGGCCGGTACTCCGCTGCTCGAAATCGTCACGGAGCCGGACATGCGTTCGGCGGAAGAAGTCGTCGCCTATCTGAAGGGGCTTCGGGATGTCTTGATGTATCTCGAAATCTGCGATGGGAACATGGAGGAGGGCAGCTTCCGCTGCGAGCCCAATCTATCGATCAGACCCCTCGGGCAGAAGGAGTTCGGCACGAAGGTTGAGTTGAAGAACATCAATTCGTTCAAGTACGTCAAGGACGCGATCGAATATGAAGTGAAGCGGCAGACCAAGGTCTTGCGGGACGGCGGTGTCGTCCGACAGGAGACACGCTTGTGGAATCCGGATCGCGACGAGACCGCGGTCATGCGGAGCAAAGAAGAAGCGCATGACTACCGGTATTTCCCCGACCCGGATTTGGTGCCGCTGAAGCTGGATCCCCAATGGGTTGAAGATTTTCGCGGGAGCGTACCGGAACTGCCGGCGACCCGTGCCGGCCGCTTCGTCAAGCAGTACGGTCTGCCCGAATATGACGCGGGTCTTCTCACTGCCTCCAAGGCCGTGGCTGACTATTTCGAGGCGTGCGTCGGCCTTTTCAATCATCCGAAAACGGTCAGCAATTGGGTGATGGGCGAACTCACCAGGGAATTGAACAATGCGGGAGTGGAGGTCGGCTCGTCGGCAGTCTCTCCGGAGCGACTCGTCGGTCTGCTGGAAATGGTAGACCGGGGCACGGTCAGTTTGAAAGTCGCCCGGGAGATTTTCCCCGAACTGTACCGGAGCGGAAAATCCGCGGCGGAAATTGTTCGAGACAAAGGGCTTACGCAGGTGTCCGACGAGGGGGTCTTGGAATCGCTCATTGCCGAGGTGTTGGCGAAGAATCCGGGGCAGGTAGCCCAGTTCAAGGAAGGCAAACAGCAAGTGCTGGGGTTTCTGGTCGGCCAAGTGATGAAAGCTAGCGGGGGGAAGGCGAATCCGGGAAAGGTGAACGAGCTGCTCAAGAGCAAACTGGGCGATTCTCGATGACGTGGAGCGGAGTGTGAACCACGATGACGTTGACTGGAGCATGTGATCATGAGCGCGATTAAGGAGATTCGAGGCAGGCAGATCATCGATTCCCGGGGCAATCCGACGGTGGAGGCGGAAGTGACGTTGGAAAGCGGCGCGCAAGGGCGGGCGGCCGTGCCCTCGGGAGCATCTACGGGCGAGAAAGAAGCGATTGAACTGCGGGATGGCGACAAGAAGCGGTGGCTCGGCAAGGGTGTGTCGAAGGCCGTGGCCAACATCAGTAAGTCCATTGCGCCGGAACTGTTGGGGATGGAGGCATTTGACCAAGCAGGGATCGATCAGGCGATGATCGGGCTCGACGGAACAAAGACCAAAGGCAAGCTGGGGGCGAACGCCATTCTTGGCGTATCGCTGGCGGTCGCAAAGGCGGCAGCTGCAGAGACGGGGCAGCCGCTCTATCGGTATCTGGGGGGCACGAATGCCCGGGTGCTTCCCGTGCCCCTGATGAATATCATCAACGGCGGGGCCCATGCCGACAATCGTCTGGACCTGCAGGAGTTCATGATCGTGCCGGTCGGGGCCGAGCACTTTCACGAAGCCCTCAGGATGGCCACGGAAGTGTTCCATTCGCTCAAGGCTCTGTTGAAGAAGAAGGGACTGAGCACCGCCGTAGGAGACGAGGGCGGATTTGCGCCGGACCTCCAATCGAATGAAGAGGCGTTGGCGCTGATCATACAGGCGATCGAAGAGGCCGGCTATCAACCCGGACAGGAAGTCGCGTTGGCCTTGGATTGTGCGGCCAGCGAATTGTACGACAAAAACCGGTACGTACTCGAGGCGGAGAAGAACCGGGAGCGATCTTCGGAGGAGATGATCAGCTATTACGGTAAATTGTTGGATCGATATCCGATTCTTTCGATCGAAGACGGTCTCAGCGAGGTGGATTGGAAGGGATGGAAAATGCTCACAGACAAGCTGGGAAACCGCGTTCAGCTGGTGGGTGACGACATTTTCGTCACCAATGTGGAGATTTTCTCGAAGGGCATCAAGGAAGGGATCGGGAATTCGATTCTGATCAAGCTGAATCAGATCGGGACTCTGACGGAGACGCTCGAGGCCATTGAATTGGCAAAACGGTCCGGCTATACGGCGATCATCTCCCATCGTTCCGGGGAGACGGAGGATACGACGATTGCGGACGTGGCGGTCGCGACGAACAGCGGATTGATCAAGACCGGTTCGCTGTCGAGGACCGATCGGGTCGCGAAGTACAACCAATTGCTCCGCATTGAGGAAGAATTGGGGACAGCGGCGGTGTATCGGGGCCGGGACGCCATGCCGGGCAGGCAGTAACGATCATTTATGCTCATAAAGCAGAACAGGGGCAAGCAATGGCTGGACTGGCAGCGGCGCATAGTCACCGGCGCGCAGTATGCCGGCCTGGGGGCGTGCCTGCTGCTCCTGTTGGCATTGTGTTTCGGCGAGATGGGATTGCCGCGTTATTTCGCCATGAAGGATCATGCCAGGCAACTTGAGACGGAGATTCTCGATCTCCAGCGGGGGGTCGCAGGATTGCGCGGCGATATTGATCGCCTCGAGCATGACCCGCTGAAGATCGAGCAACTGGCCCGCGAGCAGCTCGGATATGTGCGCAAGGGGGAAACGGTCTATCAATTGCTTCCTGAGGCTTCTCCGGATCGATCGAGACCGTGACGCGATGAAATTCGGGACCGTAGTCATCGTCGGGCGTTCGAACGTGGGAAAATCCACGTTGCTGAATCGGCTTCTCAAGGAAAAGATCGCGATCGTATCGGAAAAACCCCAGACCACCAGGACAAGAATCCTCGGCGTGGTTCATGTCCCCGGCGCGCAGGTTGCATTTCTGGATACCCCGGGCATCCATCGGCCTGAGCATTTGTTGAATCGCCGGATGGTTCGGACTACCCTCGAGACGCTCGAGGAAGCCGATCTGCTGTTTGTGCTCATGGATGCCACGAGCCTTCCTGGCCCCGGCGATTTGTCCGTGCTGGAGCACGTCAAGGCTGCCGTTCAGAAACAGGCCAGGCCGGTGATTTTGGTTTTGAATAAGATCGATCTGGTGAATAAGATGAAGCTGTTGCCAGTCATCGACACTTATGCCCGGTTGTATCCGTGGACCGAAGTCGTTCCGGTCTCGGCCGAAACCGGTGCGAATGTCGATCGGCTGCTCGACGTGACGGTGGCTCATCTGCCCGTGGGAAATGCGGCATACGACGAGGATACGATTACCGACCAGTCCATGCGGACGTTGGCTGCGGAGATGATTCGGGAGAAACTGCTGCGGCAGACATATGAAGAAGTACCACACTCGATCGCCGTCGAAATCGATCAGTTCGTTGAAGAGGGGAAAAAAGCGCGAATCAGTGCTTCAGTGCTCGTCGAACGCGAGTCGCATAAGGCCATTGTAATCGGCAAGCATGGGGAACGGCTGAAGGCGGTGGGCACAGAGGCCCGGATCGAGATGGAGCGCATATTCGGCATGAAGGTGTTTCTGGCGCTGTGGGTGAAAGTGCGGGAAGCCTGGCGGGAAGACGAACACGCGCTGAGTGAATTAGGGTACTAAGGACCCCGATATGCACCAGACGGATAAGATCACGGAAAGTCGCCCGACGGAGTCGCGACATCGCGTAGGGGATCGCGATCTTCTGCGAGATGCGCTGCGCGATCAGGCGGATCGAGGTCAGACGAAGTCCGACATCGTCTTGTTGTCCGTGCAGAGATTGCTCCGGCGCGGAGCGATCACCAATCTCGCAAAAATGCTGGGGCGGATGCATCCCGCCGACGTAGCCAAAGTCATCGTGCACTTGTCCTCTCCGAAGGAAAAGCGCGAAGTGTTTGAGTTGGTCCGAGGGGACTCGAAGCGCGGACAGGTTCTGAGCGAACTCGACACCGACAGTATCACCCAGGTGTTGGCGGATTTACTGCAATCGGACATCGCATGGCTGATCAAGGATTTGGGACCGGACGACGTCGCCTACATTCTCGGCGTGCTGCCCGAAGAGCGCGCGAAAGAAATTCTTTCGCTCATGCGGACCGAGGATTCGACGGAAGTCGCCGACATCCTGAAGTATCCGAAGGATACGGCCGGCGGCATCATGACGACCGAATTCTTTGCGCTGTCGGAGGATGCAACGGCACAGGATGCCATCCGGCGTCTTCAAGAGGCGACCGATGCAGAGATGGTGTTTTACATTTACGTCACCGACAAGGATGAGCGACTGGTCGGCGTGCTCTCGTTGCGTCAGTTGTTGACGGTCCCCCCGTCGACACCTCTGAAAAATATCGCCACGCGGGACGTGATCAGCGTATCGGTCGACATGGATCAGGAAGAAGTGGCACGGCAGGTGGCGAGCTACAACCTTCTGGCCATTCCGGTTGTGGATAAAGAAGGGGTGCTGGTTGGGATCATCACCGTGGACGACGTCGTGGACGTCATCCGAGAAGAGGCGACCGAGGACATGTTGAAGATGGCCGGCGCGGTGGAGGAAGAAGCCGTGTCGAAGTCCTCGAGCCTTGCCGCAGCAAAAGTCCGGTTGCCATGGCTGTTTACCAATCTCGTGGGAAGCCTGCTTTCCGGAGCGATCTTGTGGGAGTTCCGATATACGATTCAGGAGGTCGTGGCGATCGTGAGCTTTATTCCCGTCATCGCGGCCATGGGAGGGAATGTGGGCCTGCAGTCCTCGACGTTGATCATTCGAGGATTGGCGACCGGCGTGGTGGAATTGACCGACGTCTGGTCGGTCTTTGTGAGAGAAGTCAAGATCGGACTGCTAATGGGAGTGGCCTGCGGAATGATTCTGTCCCTGGTCGGCTGGATTTGGCACCAGGGGTTTTTGGGCATGGTTG
>DAOLIU010000097.1:0-12615 GCA_035328385.1 Nitrospira sp.
AAATGCCGGGCGTTCGAGGAGGAAAAGAATGAAGGGCACTTGTACGGGCGAGGAGCGGTTCACGGGGCGGGGCGATTCGTGATGCGGGAGCAAGTTCCGGGTATGGCTTACACCGACTCCGGGAGCAGGCGCTTGAGACGAAAGTGGGCGAGGACCACGTCAGGGGCTCGCTGCAGCGCTTCGAAGTAGGCGCGCGCGAAACCGTCGCCGCCGACCGACGGCCGAATCAGCCTTTCGAGTTCGCCGAGCAGGTGGGCGAGATTGTCGTCGCTGATCTCGAACGTGTCGTCGTCGAGCAGGTGGTCGATCCGCACAAGGAGGTCGGAAAAGGGATGCAGCCAGGTGAACCAGGGATTGCATTGCAGCAAATCCAGGAGCATCTCGACCGATCCTACGGGGCCGATGACGCCTTCGTACGAGGATTGTTCGGCGATGATCAGCGCGCCGTGAAGGCTCATGAGCTGTTCGCGGATCATCAGCAGCATGCGCCTGCGGGGATCGACCGGAACGAGGGCGGTCGATTGCGAAGAAAGAGTCATGCCCCAAGTGTAGCAGGCCCTGAAAATTTCGCAGGCGCCGTGCCGGCGGCGGCCGGTCGGGTCGCGGATGATTTGCCCGCCAAAAGCGCGTATGCTGCCGATGTTCTTCTGGCGGTGACGTTCCGCCGCCGGCACCCGGCAGCGAGGAGGCAGGTTGCATGGAACGCAGAAAGCATCGGCGTGTGCCGGCCCAGATCAAGGGGCTGCTCCGCGGAAACTCACATGAGGTCGAGGGCACGACCGTCGATCTGTCGCTCGGCGGTGCGAAGATTGAAAGCGGGTTGGACGTCTATCCGGGAAAAGTGATCGTGATCCGCCTGATGATTCCCGGGGTTGAAGAACCGGTTTCGATTCCGGAGGCATTGGTCCGCTGGGTCGAGCCGAACCAGTTTGGTGTCGAATTTCAGCGTGTCGACCAGAAGGAACTCGACGAATTGGAGGAACTGCTCGACGACTTTGAAGAGGCGGAAGGCAGCGGGCACGCCTGAACTCGCAGGTTAAGGTCGAGGCCAAGGTTGAGAGCTTCCGATGCGGATGTCGGTAATCCGTTCGCGATCGTAAATGACCCACTTCGCTATGTAGGACAGGGGGCAGCCGCCACGCGGAAAGGCTGACAGTCCCCTTAGCTCTCGTAGTACACGACGACGGCGGCCTTGCTGCATTTGCAGCAGGTCCCTTGGCCTGTCATCGGAATCTGTCCCGACTTCTCGGCCGCTTGGATCTGCGCATCTTCCGTCCGTCCCACCTTGTTATAACAGTCGCTGCAATAGGTTGCGGTCTTTGCCATGGTCCCTCCTTGGATTGAGTCACCGGAACACCGCGTTCGTGCCCAAACAGGCGCGGATGGGCATCGCGCGTATGACCTAAGTATAGCGCGCGGCGCGCAAGACGCTGGGGACGGTGTCCGAGTAGCGGTGCACGGAGGGGGCGAGGCGTGGCGGCCATGCGCCGGGTTAGGGGGGCGAGCGACGGTCCAGCGATGGGCTACAGCCCGGTTCTCGTGCCGAATCCGGCGAACAGCTCACCGGTCAGGTAACCGGTCTGGTCCGCGGTCCCGGTATCCTTGCGCCTGAGGTGATCGTTGAGAATGTTCCCGTCCGCACCACGGTGGACGTGTGGCAAACCGAGGTTCATGCGATAGCGCTCCACCGCTCCAGCGACCCGGCTGATGAAGGTGATGGTGCCGTCTCGGTCTTGCCGCTCGACGATGCCCACGTGCGTGAGCGGATCGTTCATTTTCCCGTCGCCGTTGGAGTCCCAGGTATTGTCGAAGAAGACCAAGTCTCCCGGCCTGACCGCCGGTCCCTGGTGCAACCTACCGTATTCCCTGATGTGGTTATAAATGAGACGGACTCCATTGGCGTGCCGGTCGGCCGTCCGACTTTCGTAGAGGTCGATGCCGTGCTCGAGAAACACGGCACGCGTGACACCGGCGCAGTCATAGTGGATTCGGCGGCCGTTCATTTCGACGGTACGCGCACCGACGAGCTTGGCGGCGCTCCGGACGATGGCCGATCGGCTGGGGGCGACGTCCGACGAGCGGCAACAGTCTTGGCTTGCCGCCGGCGCAGAACCGATTCGGTCCCGTTGCATGGAAGAACAGCCAACCAATGTAATGGCGACGATGAAGCCGCCGATGAAGACCTTGCGTCGCATAAGGGAGAGTCGCCGCGGTCGGTCCGCGCCGACTTGGAGCCCAGGCTATCACGGCGACAGCGGATCGCCAAGCAGAGCGTTACTTTTCGTGGGACGGTCGTTCGTGGGATTGAACTGCAGCGGCGCAGCGAAAACCGACGGTGGGTGAGCGATTGTCCGGCGGCGCGCCGCCTCGTGTCGCGGTGCGGAGCATGATCGCCTTGCTCTTCCACGATCCGCCACGAACGCTCTTGTATCGGCCGCTCACAGGGCCGGGGGGATTGCGCTCCGGCATGTAGGCATAATAGTCGAAGCCGAACCAATCTTGCACCCATTCGGCGACGTTTCCGGCCGAATGGTGAATGCCGTAGGGGCTTCGACCGTCGTCAAGGGAATCGACCGGGGCGAGAATGGGAATCTCGTGAACGTGATGCTGGCCGAACATCGCACGCCGGCTGTCAGGCGCCTGCGATCCCCAGGGAAACAGGTTGCCGTCTTTGCCTCGCGCGCTTTTCTCCCATTCCGCTTCCGTCGGAAGCCGCTTCCCTTTGGAGGCGCACAGGTCTCTGGCTTCGTACCACGTGACGTAGAGCGCGGGCCAGCGGCTCAACGTGTGGTCCGAGATGGCATGAACGGTGATGACGTGCCAGATCAATTTCTGCAATTCTTCGGAGGGTGTTTGTTTGCGATGCTGCAAAAAGAGGAGATATTCGCCCAGGCTCACCTCGTCCCGGTCCATGGCGTACGCATCGAGCCACACGCGCTGCTGGGGAAGCTCCGTGTCGTCGAATTGCGTCCAGAGCCCGTAGGGATCGTCGTCGATCCGCTTGCTGCCGATCAGAAACTGACCTGCCGGAATTACGATCGTGGGCGAAGGGACGGCCAGCGCCGCAATTGCGGCGAGGTGGCGGGAGAGCTCCGCGGAGGGGGCGTGCTTCTCGGCGGAGGCGGGAAGCGCGAACAGCGCAACGGCGACTGCGAAACAGACAAGCCGGAAGGAAGGCATTACGTCTTGCTTGGCGTGGCCAGGGCCTTGCTGATCTCGCCGATCAGTCGCCGTTCGATCTCAGCGGTTTCTTCTGCACTGACGCTCAGGATTCGCCCGCCTTGGGCCAGTTTCTCGAAATCGGCCTTGACAGTCAGGCGCGTGAGGTTGGTCGGCTGAGCCTGAAGGGATACCACGTATTGGTTGCGGAAGCCGGCCACCTCCAGCGAGACGGGATTGGAGACCTTGCGCTCGGTGACATACACGGCCTTCTGTTCGGTCCTCACGCTGACTTTGACCTGATATCCGTTTCGGCCCAATGCGTCCTCCACGGTTTTCGCAACGGCGCTCAACGGATGCGGCGTGTCTTCCATCTGCGAACCCTTCGTGTCGACGTGGATGCTTTGCGCGGCCTGCTCGACGGCGGTCCGTTTGATGTCGGCCGTCAATTTTCTGGCTTGGATCAATTGCGTGTCCAGTTGGTCGGCCGCCGCCTTGGCTTCGGCTTTCGCGCTCTCCGCGGCTTTCTTGGCGTCACGAAGCTCCTGATTGAGCAGATCGATCTGCTGCTGCATGACCTTGTTGCCGTCCTGCAACGACGACACCAGGGATTCGTGTCTGGCCAGTTGCTTCTTGAGCTGATCATTTTCCGTCCGCAGCGGCGAATCGTCCGGCTTGCAGCCGGACAGGGTCACGACGCCGAGGGTGAATACGGCCATCAACGCCTGACGAACGAGAGGGTGGTCGTGCATCACTCCGTGCTCCTTGGGGGCGATTATCCATGCTTCACCGGCACTTGTCCATGAGGATTCTCGAATCGTCGCCGTTTGACCCTTCGGTGTTGCGCACGCTATCCTCGTCCGAGAGGAACAAGAGATTGGAGCAGACACCGCCATGGCCGACTTCATCAGGAAAACGTTTCCCGTGCCGCCTCTCGGATGCAATTGCTCGATCTTGGGAGATCCCGTCACAGGGCAGGCCGTCGTCGTCGATCCGGGTGGCGCCCACGAGCGCATCCTGAGCGAGGTCCGGCAGCTCGGGTTGTCGGTCGCCGCGATTCTCCACACGCACGCCCACTTCGATCATTTCCTCGCCTCCGGCGAGATCAAGAAGGCCACCGGAGCGACTCTATGTCTGCACCCGGCGGATCGTGAACTGTGGACCATGCTCGACGTACAATGCCGGATGTTCGGTGTTCCCTATGTTGCCGTTCCGCCGCCGGACCACTGGCTGCAGGATGAGGAGAAGATCTCATTCGGTTCCGAGACGGCGGTTGCCCTCCATACGCCCGGCCATACGCCGGGATCCATGAGCTTTCATCTGCCGGGCCAACAACTCGTTCTGGCCGGCGATACGTTGTTCCGCGGCAGCATCGGGCGAACGGATCTCTGGGGCGGGGACTTCGACGCCATCGAACGGTCGATTCGCGAGCGGCTGTATACGCTGGAGGAAGGGACCGTCGTGGTGACCGGACACGGGGCGGAGACCGAAATCGGCTGGGAAAAGCAGTCCAACCAGTTCATCCGCGAGTGACGGGCGATTAGAGGAGGTCGAATTCAACGTCCGGGCGGTTCACCTCCGGACGGCTGATGATCAGCCGCGGGTGATTCCGGAAAGCGTCTCGGCCCGCCGGAGGCCGACGGATCTGACGACGAATGGAAAGCATCGGCTGGAGGAGGTGTCCAATGATCAGAAGCATTCTGTTCGCCCTCTTGTTGGTAGGCACTAGCTGGTCCATCGGTCTTGCGGAAGAGGCCCCGTCGAAATCCTCCGAGCCGGTCAAGATTGCCGACGTAAAAGTGCGCCTGTCCGATCACGGACCGGTCGTCCTGTTGCAGGCCGAAGGGAAAGCGATCCCGATATTCGTCGATCTGACGGTGGCCTTGTCGATTCAGGGAGCGCTCAATCGGGAAAAGCTTTCCCGCCCCCTGACCCATGACCTGATGCATACGATCCTCGAGTCTTACGGAGGAACGGTCACACAGACGATCATCACCTTGAAGGAAGGTACGTACTATGGGGCACTCACGGTGGCCGTCAGAGGGGATACGAAGATATTTGACAGCCGCTCGTCTGATTCGATCGCGCTCGCCATTCACTTCAACGCGCCGATCATCGTCAGCCGGGAGTTGCTCGATTCGGCCGGTCGAATGGTGGAAGCTCCGAAGCGCGAAGACTTATGACGGCTACTCTGTCGCCATCCGCTCCTTGAGCCGTTCCAACCGCCGTTCGGTCGAGCGCTTGATGAACTCCATGTTCTGAGCGAGATGTTGCTCCGCCGTGATCTGTCCCGCGTCGCGCCGCCGTTGCTGTTCTAATCCGAACTGCGCGATGGCCGGTCCGTCTTCCCGGTTCAGCCCTTTCCAAATGTCGGCGCAGCGGGCTTGTTTGGCCGGCGGATATCGATCGCATGGCGGATCGGCCGCCTCGACGCTGCGGGCGATGCAACTCAACAGGCCGACCATCACGATGGTCCGAACGGCCGGGTGCCGCGGAGAGAAAAGAGCGACAGTCTGGGATCCCCGGAATGGTGGCGTAGGCGGCGTCATGGCGGACTCTAGATCCGCATGGCCTCGGTGGCGTCGTGCAGCGTGGCCTTGGCGATCTCGCCGGCCTTGCGGCTTCCTTCTTCGACGATCTCCTCGATCCGTGACGGTTCTTTTGTCAGGACGGCACGGCCTTCCCAGATGGGCGTCATCCGTTCGACCAGCCGGTCGGCCACGAGCTTCTTGCAATCGATGCAGCCGATCGCGGCCGTGCGGCACTCCCGGTTGATTTGTTCGATGACCGGTAGGGGCGAGAAAATCTTGTGAAAGTCGAAGACCGGACACACATCGGGGTTGCCCGGATCATGACGTCGAACGCGGGCTGGGTCGGTCATCATCGTCTTTAATTTCTGGCGTACGACGGGCTCGGTGTCGGAGAGATTGATGGTGTTGCCGTAGCTCTTGCTCATCTTTCGGCCGTCGGTGCCCAGTACTTTGGGAAACTTGGTCAGGTGCTCCATCGGCTCCGGGAACACCGGACGGTAGAGACTGTTGAATCGCCTGGCCAACTCGCGGGTCAGTTCCAGATGGGGAAGCTGGTCCTTGCCGACCGGCACGAAGTCGGGTTTGTACAATAAGATATCAGCAGCCTGAAGGACCGGATAGCCGAGAAAGCCGTAGGTACTGAGGTCCTTTTCCTTGATTTCTTCCTGTTTCTCCTTGTAGGTCGGATTTCGTTCGAGCCAGGACACCGGAACGATCATCGAGAAGAGGAGATGCAGCACGGCATGTTCGGGGATTCGGGACTGGACGAAGACCGTGGAGCGGACCGGATCGATGCCGGCCGCAAGCCAATCAATCAGCAGCTCGCGCACGAATTCCCGAAGCCGGCTGGTGTCCGCATAGTTGGACGAGAGGGCGTGCCAGTCGGCAACGAAGAAATAGCACTCGTGCTGATCCTGCAAGGCTTTCCAGTTTTCCAATGCGCCAAGGTAATTTCCCAAGTGCAGCAATCCGCTCGGCTGCATGCCGCTGAGCACCCGTTTCCTGCCGGTCATTGAGCGGATCCTCCTGTGCTGAGTCCCAGGGCGGTCGAGAGCAATGTTCCCGAGAGGCCGGTTGCAAAGACGCTCGAAATCGTATGGATGACGCGGAGTTCTTTATCGAACACGAGTAGCCCGACCAGAATCAGCATGCCGTACGGTTCCAGGCGCGCCAGCGCCATGGCTGGCTGGGGCGGCAGCAGGCTGACGAGAATGCGTCCCCCGTCGAGCGGGGGGATCGGAATCAAATTGAACAGGCCGAGGAATACGTTGATGAGCACCGAATAGAATGCCATGACCGCGATGGGCAGCAGAAACATCGAACCGACCGAGGTACCAGGCGCATCGGCACCCCTGGATTCGCCGCGGATCGAGAGACCGGGATCCAAGGTCAGAATCGCGGCGAGGGTCAGTGCGCTGACGACGGCCAGCGCGAGATTCATTCCCGGTCCGGCCGCCGCGACGAGGGCCATGTCACGCCGCGGACGGGTCATGTTTCTGGGATCGATCGGCACCGGTTTGGCCCACCCGAGCAGAAAGCTGCCGGGCAGCATCAGGCAGAGCAACGGCATGAGGATCGTTCCGAATGGATCGATGTGAGCCAATGGATTCAACGTAAGTCGCCCCTGGAGCTTGGCCGTCGGATCCCCGCATTTGTCCGCCATCCATCCGTGCGCATACTCGTGCAGGACCATGGCAAACAGCAGAGGGAGCCCCATGTACGAGATCTGATAGAGAATGTGGCCGATGCCGTCCATATCGATGAGTTGCCGTCCTTGTGCGGTATGCCAGCCCGCTCGCCTAATCCACCTGCACGAAACGACCGCGCTTGACTTGAATGAGAAAGAGCGGTCGATTGAGCGAGCCGTCCGCCAGAAACGCCGCCGGTCCACCCAACGCGGGAAGATCAGGCTGCGACACCAGGAAATCCCTCACGGCCTCGCCGGAGGCGGCGCCTTTCCTGACGGCCTCGAGCACGAACCGCGCGGCGTCGTATCCCTGCATGGCGAAGAGGGTCGGGGCGGCTTGAAACCGCTTCTTGTATTGCTCGACGAATTCCTGAACGTTCGGATTGGGACTGTCGACAAAAAACCCGTCCACAAACACGGACCCGTCGATGGATTGATCGGCGGTCCGGGCGAAATCCGGGACGTTCCATCCGTTGCTGCCGAGAAACGGGACTTTCATGTCGTGAAAATTCAATTGAGCGGCGATCAGGCCGACGTCCGCCGCCCGTCCTGGAATATAGATCGCGTCGAACCCCGGCGTATAGAGTACTTTCTTGTCCATCTTCGTGGATTTCCCGCCGAACTTCGCCTGATCAACGGGGACCGAGAGGCCGTATTTCTTGAGGTCCTCGGCCTTCATTCGTTTGAGCTGAGGGCCGAGGTCGCTTTCGCCTTCCTTGTACGATTCGATCGCGATGATCTCGCCGTCGTGCGAGTGGATCTCCTGCGCGAACCAGCGGGCGAGCTCGCGCCCGTACGCCGTGTCCGGATGCAGGATGCAGAAGCGGCGGAATCCCTGTTCGCCCACTGCGTAGGCTGCGATGCGCTTGGCCTGTAACTGATAAGTGAGGGCCGCGCTAAACGTATAGCTGCCGAGGCGGCGGACGTTCGGAAGGGTGGCTGTCGGGGTCAGCAAAGGGACGTGCGCGCGTTCCGCCAATTCGGCCATGACCGGAAGATTTTTCGACAAGAGGGGGCCGATGATTGCGATCGGCCGATCGTTCGCCAGCATCGAGCCAAGATCGTCGATGAACGACCCGCGCTCGGCCTCGGGATCCTTGACCAGCAGTCCCACCGACGGCCCCCCCGCACGATCGCCGTGCAACGCCACCGCCAGTTCGATGCCGCTCAAGACGTCGCTCGAGAACGGGGCCAACTTGCCGGAAAGCGGAAGCACGGCCGCGATCAAGAACTGGTGCGACCTCAGTTTGGTCTGCAGCGACGCGAGCAAGTCGGTCGCCTTGGCCGTATAGGGATGAGCGGGGAAATTCGCGAGGAACTGTTGGATCTGCCTGGCGGCCTGATGGTCTTCTCCTCCGCCGAGATACAATTCGATCAGCCGGATCGAAGCCAGGTCGCCCGGAAAACTCTTGGGATAGGCCTCCCGGATCCGCTGGAGCGCCTTCTTGTCGGACGACTCGTTGATCACGGCGCGGATCTGGCCGCGGATTTCTTCCGCCTGTTCGTCCGTGCTCAGCGCGATCTCTTCCAGCCAGGCTTGGATGGCGCGGGAATACTCTTTCTTCTGAAGATACAGTTCTCCGCTGATGTGCACCGCCTCGCGCTTCGCGGTCTCGTCCTGCGTGAAGGTGCGGATTCCCGCCAGGATGGGAAATGCAAGGTCGGGATTCCCCATGGCCGCGTGGGTCCGGGCAAGCAGCAGTTTTCCCCGATCACTCACTTCGGAATTGGGAAATTCCGTCTGCAATTGCTGCAGGTACTTCAGACTCTCGGGATACTGTTGCGAGCCGTACAATGCGGCGGCGAGCAACAGATAGGTGTCGTCGAGGAGATCCGGCTTGGGCGTGGTGGCGAGGAATCGACGGAGCAGCGTGACGGCTTCCTCGGCCTGTCCTTGATCGATCAGTCGCTTGGCCTGGTTCAGAGTCGGATGATTGGCCGGTGCGTTCCTGCCGGGCTCGGTCTTCCCAGAGTCCGTCTTCCCGGACGGCGCCTTTCCGGACGGGGCCGGCAAGGCCGACGTGGAGACGAACAGCAGGCTTGCCAGCAACGCGGCGCAGCAGAACAGCCGGCGCACTCCGTCGTCGGGTGCGACGATCGTTTCGGCGCGAGAGCGGAGCCATGCGTGAAAAGGTCGGAGAGTCACGGTCGGTTGCGGACTACAAAGGACTGATTCCGGTAAAAGCTGACTACTATCGGAAACCCTGTGGGGTGTCAAGGTTGTCCGCTGTCGGTTCCACTGTCAAAAGTTCCGACCATTGGCTATCATCAACGTCATGACGACCGATCCACTGGTCGAACGATATCTGAATCACCTTCGGATCGAGGGAGGATTGGCGCGCAACACCATCGAGGCCTATCGGCGCGATCTGGCGAAATTTCAATCGTACCTGGAACGCGAGGGCCTCCCGGCGTTGGAGCGGGTGACCTCCGCGAGTCTTCGGAGATTCCTGGCGGTGCTCAGGGCGGCCAAACTCTCCTCTCCTTCGTCGGCTCGTTGTCTCTCCGCAGTGAGGGGCTGGCTGCGGTTTCTTCGCGTGGAGCGGCTGATCGAGCATGATCCCGCCGCCGGCGTCGCCGTGGGCCGCCGAGGACTTCGCTTGCCGCGAACGCTCTCGCGGGACGAGGTGACGGCGCTGCTCGATTTGCCTCCGCAGTCCAGTCTGGAAGACGCACGTGATCGAACGATGACCGAGGTGCTGTATGCCACCGGAATCCGCGTGACGGAATTGGTGAAAGTCGAAGCGGCGCAGGTCGATTTGACAGTGGGTTGTCTGCGGGTGACTGGCAAGGGGTCGAAACAACGGTTGGTGCCGATGGGGGAGACGGCGCGCCGGCTGCTGCAGCAATACATGGAGGAGGTGCGCCCGCGGTTGCTCAAGAGGCGTACGTCCCGTCACCTGTTCGTGTCGCGGCGCGGTGGAGCGATGAGCCGGCAGGCGTTCTGGAAAATGCTGAAGCTCCGGGCGAGACGAGCGGGTATTCACCAAGCCGTCTCGCCTCACGTGCTCCGGCACTCCTTCGCCACGCACTTGCTCGAAGGGGGCGCGGACCTGCGGGCCGTTCAAGCGTTTCTGGGGCACGCGAATATCGCAACCACCCAGATCTACACGCATGTGGAGCGGGAACGACTCAAGGCCGTCCATACGAAATACTTTCCTCGACGTGCGCGGTGAACGGTTGCAGGAGATTCTCGGACCCTGTGCTCCGAACGGTTTGAGGACTGCGGAGGAGACTGCAAGAAGAGTGCGCGATATGGTTGACAAGAGTGGACGGACTTGGTAGCATCCGCCAGCTTAGTTAGAAAAATCGGGCGGATAGCTCAGTTGGAAGAGCGCTGCCCTTACAAGGCAGAGGTCACAGGTTCGATCCCTGTTCCGCCTACCAAAATAGAGGCGGTTGCGGGTGAGAGACGAACGACGCAGTAATAATAAAATTGTCGATTGGACCAGCCGCTACAAATAGTCTTGTCAGCCAGATCTTCCGCCATCAGTAGAGTCACGTGGGGCCGTCGTTCAGCCTGGTTAGGACGCCAGATTGTCAATCTGGAGGTCGCGGGTTCAAATCCCGTCGGCCCCGCCATTTTTTGAGTCAGCCTGTGTTTGAGGAGGACGTGCCTGCGACAGGCTATTCCGTTGGGTTCGGTCCGGCGCATGTCACGCGATCGAACGTCTCCGGCCTCCGAGTGATCCCCGGCAACTGCTACAATCCGTACGCGTGTTGGTGAACAGGCCGCGGCCCAGAAAGGTATAGGCACATGTTTCAAGCGGGATTGACAGGGGTAGTCGGTACGCTCGGGACGGTCTCCAAGGTCGTCCTGTTGCTGTTGTTCGTGTTCTCCGTCATCTCATGGGCCATCATCTTCGCGAAGTGGCGCGCGTTTCGTTCGGCGGACCGAGGGGACAAGCACTTCATGAATCTTCTGGCCAAGTCCCGGGACTTGAACGAACTCTACCGCCAGGTTCGTCATTTGCCGGGCAGCCCCTCGGCGGCCGTCTTCGAAGGAGTCATGGATCGCTTGGCCGGTGCACGCGCAGAAGGCCAAGACGGGTCCGCGCCCATTGACCGGCACCTGGTCGAGCGCAGCGCGGCGCATCTGTCTCAAAGCCAACTTTCCAAGCTCGAATCGGCGCTGCCGTTTCTCGCGACGACGGGCAACATCACTCCGTTCGTGGGATTGCTGGGAACCGTCATGGGGATCATCGACGCGTTTCGTGAAATCGGATCGCAAGGCACCGCCAGCATCGCCGCAGTGGCCCCCGGAGTGTCGGAGGCCCTCATCGCGACCGCGGCCGGTTTGTTCACCGCGATCCCCGCGGTCATCGCCTACAACTATTTTCTGACGCGCATCAGGCGTACGGCGTTTCGCCTCGACACCGTGACGATCGAGTTGCTGGGCGCGGTGCCTTCTCCTGCCCCGAAGTCTGCACCGGTTGCCGTGGGGGCGCAGCGGTGATGTTCGAATCGCGACAACGGCGCTTTATGGCGGAGATCAACGTGATCCCGCTGGTCGACGTCGTGTTGGTCCTGCTCGTGATCTTCATGGTCACGGCTCCGATGCTCTATCGCGGTATGGACATCAAGTTGCCGACTTCCGCCACGAATACCATCAAGCCCGAGATGCGGAAGGTTTTGACCATCGAAAAGGACCAGCGGCTCTATCTCGACAAGGATGCGATCGGGGTGGCGCAGTTGGAGCAAAAACTGAAATTATTGAAACAGGACCATCCCGACGTATCATTATACTTGCGGGCCGACCGCGACGTGCCATACGGGGTGGTCGTGCAGGTCATGGATGGCGTGAAGAAAGCGGGTATCGAGAAGATTGGGATGGTCACGGATCCTATGGGTCCGGAGCGCGTGACGGATACCGTCACGTCGGGACAACCACCACGCAAGAATTAGCCAGGAGTCCACCGGGGTCGTATGTCGGCTCAAGCGCACGTCCACCCTCTCCAGTGGTTTGACGTCGAGGAACAGGGCAAGTTTTTTTCGAAGTTGAAGCGAGCGCTGGCGGTCTCGTTCGTTCTGCATGTCGTCCTCTTGCTCGTGGTGGCCGGTCTTCGTCTCCCGCAACGCGGTGAACGTCCGTTGTCCTCCATGGAAGTGTCGCTGGCCAGCTTGCCGACTCCGGTTCAGCAGGTGGAAGCCCCAAAACCGGTCGTACAGCCGAAACCATCGGAGCCGCGCCGCGCGCCGGCTCAGCCCGCCAAGCAGGTCGCGCCGGCTCCCGTCCCG
>DAOLIU010000098.1:0-12594 GCA_035328385.1 Nitrospira sp.
TCATCAATCTGTTTCACCCGCTACACGGTTCTATCCTCTCTCGTCCATCGCGCTTGTCCTGGCACTGACCTTCTCGGGATGCTCTGGGGAAGGCAGCAGTTCCAGTGTGCCGGCTAGCGTCCAGCAAACGGGGACGCCGGGCGCGGAGCAAGCCGTCGGTGAACGGTTGTTCATGGAAACACGATTCGCCCAAGCCTTCAGCGCGTTCCTCAACAACGGAGGGAATGTCAATAGTCCCAATATTGGCGACCCAGTCGTCGGAACCGTGGAAACCATGACTCCCGGTACGCCCATTAGTCCCGGTCCTTTCAGTGGTCTGTCGATGAATTGTCGCTCCTGCCATTTCGTGGACGAGGTTTTGACCGCCCCCGGTGGCGGGATGCGGACCTACGCGGACTTTGCGCGACGCAGCCCTATCCCGGCAAGAGCCGACGGCAAAACGCACACGCCCAGAAATTCTCCACCGCTGGTCAATTCGACCCTGGATCGGCCAGGAGGCGTCCTATTCCATCTTGATACGGAATTCAACTCAATGGAGGACCTTGTCGACGCAACCTTCACCGGAAGGAATTTCGGATGGTTACCGGGAGAACGCGCTCAGGCCATAGCCCACATCGCGCGCGTGGTTCGAGGCGACGATGGGTCATTCGATCCGTCAGATCAATTTGTAGGCTTATCCTACCGAATTCTGTTCACCGGATCGAACCCTGCGATTCCCGACGAGTCACGGCTTCCTCCCGAGTATCGGGTTCTCGTCGGATCGGGGACGGATCAAGAGATTTTCGACGGCGTGGTCAAGCTTGTCGCAGCCTACGTTAACGGCCTGCTCTTCTCCCAAACTGACGACAGCGGTGCCTTGATCCGTTCCCCCTTTGACGTATTTCTGACGATCAATGCTCTGCCTCAGCGGCCGGATCCGAACGAATCTCCCGTGGACTATAGCAGGCGGTTGTTGCAGCTGATACAAGCCCGTGAATTAGCCGGCACGCTGCAATTTGTCACCTCCAACCCAAACCGAGCCGATGGCCAGTTCCAGTTCCACTCCCAGCCATTCGTCTTTGGCGCCACCGAACTCGACGGTCTGAAAATGTTCCTTTCAGAGCCGGCCGCCATCCCGGCCTCAGGAGCCGAATTGGCGGCGGGCAAGATCGGGAACTGTCTTGCTTGCCATCCTGCCCCAAACTTTACAGATTTCAAATTGCACAACACCGGCACCACACAAAGAGAATATGACCTGATTCATGGATCAGGCCAATTTTCCGGGCTCGCCATTCCCAATCTCGCCACACGCGACGCCAATTACGATGCGTACCTTCCGGCGACAGAAAATCACCCCAACGCATCCGAGCGTTTCCGTGAAATCCCCGTGCTGGCCAATCCGGCGCTCACCGACCTCGGGGCATGGAACGTGTTCGCTAATCCCGACATGCCGGCTCCCCAGGTGAAGATCGCGGCGATCCTTTGCGACGACCAGCAGCCCTGCCCCCTCTCGAACGCCGTCCTTTTGGATCGGGCTGTCGCACGATTCAAGACACCGGGGTTGCGGGACCTCAGTCACTCTGCCCCGTACATGCACACTGGGCAGTTTGACGGACTCGTCGATGTGCTCCAATTCTATCGAGGCGCATCCGATCAAGCACGAGGAGGGACCCTGCGGAACGGGGATATTCGGCTTCAAGGCATCGCGCTGACGGTCGGAGACCTTTCGGCCGTGACCGCATTCTTGAATTCGTTGAACGAGGACTACCAGTAGAAGCTGTCGGATACCTGGAGCGGGTGGGACTCGTGAGAGATGCACGTTGGGGGGGGGCCATTCGTCAGCGGCCCGCCCCCTCTCACTATCACTCAGCTCGATGGTTTGATGTGTTATTTCGTGATCTGCTCGGAAAGATATCGTTCAAGCCCAACTTGTCCAATCGTCTTCAGCTGAATCTCGAACCAATCGATATGTTCCTCCGAGTCTATCACCATGTGCTCCAGCAAATGCCGGCTGGTATAGTCCCCGACGTGCGCGCAATGCGCGACGGCTTTGCACAGCAAAGCGACATCTTCTCGTTCGAATGTCAGATCGCTCTCGAACAGAGCCTTGACATCGCGCCCCACCGCCACCGTATCGAGCTTCGCCACTTCCGGTGTACCCTGGAGATATAGAATGTGGTCTATCAACAACGAAGAATGTCCGACCTCTTCGTGCGCCAAGTGCTCGAAATGGCCATGCAGGCGCTCATACCCCCAGTGTTTGCACAGCGCGGCATGGAGAAGATATTGATGCACCGCCGTCAGCTCCGCTCGCAGCACGTCATTGAAATACTGAATGACCCCTTCCTTTGCTTTCATGGTTTCTCTCAGCTTTCTTTCTTGATCTGTTCAGCCAGATAATTTTCAACGCCGATCTGCTCAATTGTTTCCATCTGCGTCTCGATCCAGTCGATATGGGCGTCGACGTCCTTGGCCATATCTTCAAGCATGTGACGAGTAGTGAAATCCGCCACCTTCGTACAATGGACGACCCCTTCGCTCAAGAGCGACAGCATTTCCTGTTCGGCTTTCAAGTCGAGCTTGAACTGCTCTGGAACCGTCTCGCCAACGTGAACGGTATTCATACGCTGCACGTTCGGCACGCCCTCAAGGTACAAGATGTGTCCAATGAGCTCGTCGGCATCTTTCATTTCATCGATGCTCCGATCCCGAACCTTATGATGCAGCCGTTCGTATCCCCAGTTCGCGCACATTTTGGCGTGAACGAAGTACTGATTGATGGCGGTTAGATCAGCGGTGAGAATCTTGTTTAACAGATTGATCACCCCATCTTTTGCTTTCATCTCGTGGCCCTCCCTTCATCAGAAGATCAACGCAAGTGAACGATATCGAAATATTTCTACAGATATTATCTCGGCTCTCACGCACATCGTCAACATTTGATTTACGTAATTCTGATTAGGCTTCTCATCTTCGATGACTCCGGCTCTCAATTTCACGCCTCGAACACGTGCGAGTGCGAATGGAAGAAAGAATGAAATTTCGCCACCTGAGCGAAGATGGAGAGAAGATCGATGCGCGAGAGGAGATGCGGAAGGAGTCGTTATCCGGCTTCGCGATAACCGCAATCTTCATTGCGGCACTGAACGCTTCTCCCGTCCTGTTTACTGATCTTTTCGACCAGGAACGGGGCACTGCAGGTCGGGCACGCTTTGTTGACGGGACGATCCCAGAGCGCAAATTCACACTGAGGATAGCGACTGCATGCGTAGAACGAGCGTCCTTTTCGAGTGCGCTTCTGGACCAGGTCACCTCCGCATCCTGGCTGAGGACATTTTACTCCCAGCGCCAGAGGCTTGGTCGTCTTGCAGGTAGGATACGCCGAGCACGCGATGAACTTACCAAAGCGTCCAGTCTTCACCACCATCGGACTCCCGCATTTGTCGCAGACTTGGTCGGTGGTGAGTTCCTGTTTGGGGACGATCTTGATGGTCCCGTCGGGAAGTTTCTCAAAGTTCTGAGTATTCTTACAGGGCGGATCCTCTTTATAACCAGGACACGCAAGGAACTTCCCGTTACGCCCCCATTTGATCTCCATCATTCTTCCACACTTTTCGCAGGGAATGTTGGTGGGAGGCTCGACCGTGTCTTTGGGACCCGGAATCGACTTGGCCTTCTCCAAGTCGGCCGTAAAGGGATTGTAGAAGTCTCGAACCGCATCGATCCACGGCTTATTCCCTTCTTCGACCTCGTCGAGTTCCTCTTCAAGTTGAGACGTGAAATCGACATTGACGATGTCGGGGAACCCTTTCATCAAAAAGTCATTGACCGTACGGCCGGTTTCGGTAGGAACAAACCTGCCTTCGATTTTCTCAACATACTTCCGGTCCTGAATGGTGGAGATGATGGCCGCATAGGTGGACGGCCTTCCGATCCCCTTTTCTTCCAATTCTTTGATGAGGAGCGCCTCGTTGTAGCGAGGCGGCGGCTGAGTAAAGTGTTGTTTCGAAGTAATGCCGACGGTCGTCTGTTCCGCCTGTTCAACCAACCGGAGACGCTCGCCTTCGGCGAGGACCGGCAACTGGCGCTCCGCGCCTTCGTCGGTCTCGTCGTCCTGTTTGGGTTTTTGTGCGAACAGCTCTTTGTCGACGCCCTCCATGTAGACGATCGTGTGGCCTGGGAACTTCACCACCGTTCCACTCGAGCGGAAGAGATACCGATCATGCGTCTCGAGCGGTGAAGACTCCACACGTGTCACGTCGAGGATAGCCGGCACCATCTGGGAAGCGATGAATCGGTTCCAGATCAACTTGTAGAGATGATACTGGTCTTCTTCAAGATATTGTTTGATCGATTCGGGATCGCGGCCCGCCGACGTCGGCCTGATGGCTTCGTGCGCTTCTTGGGCCGCCTTCTGAGTCTTGTATACGTTGGGAGTACCCGGGAGATATTCCTGGCCGAATCGTTCCAGGATAACCTGTCGGGCGTCAGCCATGGCCTCTTGGGAGATTCTCGGCGAGTCCGTCCTCATATATGTGATGAGGCCGGTTGCCCCCTCTGTCCCAATTTCAATACCTTCATACAGCTGCTGCGCGAGGGTCATCGTCTTCTTCGGGGTAAAGCGCAGTTTTCTGGCCGCTTCCTGCTGCAAGCGACTCGTAATGAAGGGCGCGACTGGGTTCCGCTTCTTTTCCTTCCGTTCGACGGAAGTGACCGTGAACGCCTTTCCTTCGAGTGCTGACACCACCCGCTGCGCCTGCTCGGCCGTGGCAATCGACGCTTCTTCCCCGTTGATGCTGTGCAGGCGGGCTTCAAATGGAGGAGGCGTCGCTCCAGCCAACAGGGCCGTAATCGACCAATACTCTTCCGTGCGAAACGCTTCTCGTTCCGCCTCGCGCTCGCAAATGAGCCGAACGGCGACCGACTGTACCCGTCCCATGGATAGCCCGCGGCGGACCTTGTTCCACAGCAGCTGGCTTCCCTGGTATCCGACGATTCGATCCAAGACTCTTCGGGCTTGCTGGGCGTTGACCAGCTTCATGTCGATCTGTCCTGGAGATTGCAGCGCCCGCTTGATGGCGGATTCCGTAATCTCATTGAACAGAACACGAAAGACTTTGCCGTCCTTCTTCTTCTTTGACTTGCCGTTCAGTTCTTCGGCGAGATGCCAGGCAATGGCTTCTCCTTCTCGATCAGGGTCAGGAGCCAGAAACACCTTGTCGGCTTCCTCGGCTTTCTTCTTGATCTCCGCCAGCACCTTCGACTTTCCTTTGATCGTGACATACTGCGGAGCAAAATCCCGCTCGAGGTCTACACCAAGCTTGCTGGTGGGGAGATCCTTGACGTGGCCGACGGAAGCCATAACCGTATAGCCGCGCCCCAGATACTTTGTAATCGTCTTGGCTTTCGTCGGAGACTCGACGATGATGAGAGATTTCGCCATGGATGCTCCGCTGGATGAGTACCCTTTGCTTACCGTACCATCCGTACCAAAATTCTTCTCGCGATGCAACTCATCTCGGGAATAGGATCCCGTCTACGCTCGAACGAAGCGCTGTCCGCCCAGCTGCCGAGCCTGCCGATTGAGCTCCAAAGACAAGAGAGTCGCCGTCACCATGGATACCGGCGCACGAATGAGTTCAGCCACTTCATCCACGGTTCTGGGTTCGTGTGACAGCGCTTCATATACCAACCGTTCCTGCCCTTCCAGAGGCCCGCGCACCGCATGGTCGAACCGAGACCGGTGCATGTTCCTGCGCATCGGCTCCTCGAGTTGCGGCGTCAACGCTCGAATAACATCGTCTGCGCACTCGACCAAGGCGGCACCTTGCTTGATCAACGCGTTTGTTCCGCGACCGGTGTCCGCCTTGATCGAACCAGGAATGGCAAACACTTCTCTGCCCTGCTCACATGCCAGCTGGGCGGTAATCAACGATCCGCTATCCAAGGCGGCCTCCGTCACCACGACGCCGAGCGACAACCCGCTGATGATGCGATTTCGCCTGGGAAAATTGTGCGGTTCGGGAGCCGTTCCCAGCGGCACCTCGCTCACGACCGCTCCCTGCTCTTCGATCCGACGACGCAGCCTTGCATGCTCTGTCGGATAAGTCCGGTCGATACCGCAACCGAGCACGGCAATGGTTCGGCCTCCCCCGGAGAGCGCACCTCGATGCGCTGCCGCATCAATCCCCCGGGCCAATCCACTGACAACGGAGACGCCGGCCGCGGCCAGATCTCTGGCCAATTCTTCCGTCAACAGGCACCCACCGGCGGTCGCCCGGCGAGCGCCCACCACCGCTACCGCAACCGCATCTTCCTCCAGCAATGCACCGGAGACATACAACAGCGGCGGAGGATCGGCAATCATCCGTAACCGAGCGGGGTACGAGGGGTCGAGGATGGTACAAACAGCACAAGACGACTGCTGCAATGCCGAGAGTTCTCGGTCTATCAGTCGACATGCGTTCTTGGAAGGCTCCTTTTTGATCGCGTCGGCCAAGCGTCGACTGCAACCTCGTTCGATCAGTTCGTCAAAATCCGCTTTCAGCACCGCTTCGGGTGTCGCCCAAACCTGCAGCAGCGAAAGAATGGTGGCGTCCCCCACCCCGTCGATTGCTCGCAGCCGTAACCAGGGCTCAAGGAGGGAACAGTTCGCGGAGTGGGCCGATTGCATAGGGCCGAAAGTCCGGAGATTGGGAGCGGACTCCACTGATATGTCGAGGTACCGCAGGATGCTCAGATTACGGCCAGATCATACTGCTCCAGATGCAGCTGTTCGTCGGGCATCACCAGGATCTTGGCCATGCATTCTCGCTCCAGCGCTTCGAGCCCTTGTCGTTCTTCGTCTTGCAGCAAACCGGCGACCGAGGGGTGGGCCCCGACCACAATCCGCTGCTGTTCCGTTTCGCTCCCAATCCGCCTGATCTCCCGGAAAATTTCATACGCAATGGTCGTCGGCGACTTCGTATAGCCGCGGCCGTCGCAGTAGCGGCAGGGCTCCGAAAGAGACCGCAGAAGATCTTCACGAACTCGTTCGCGTGAAATCTCGATCAGCCCCAGATCGGAAATGCGGGAAATCCTCGTTCGCGCCTTATCCGACGCCATTGCGTCGACCAGAGCATGGTACACCTTGTCGCGGTTTTTCTCGCGCTCCATGTCGATGAAATCGACGATGATGATCCCTCCAATTCCGCGCAGCTTGACCTGGTAGGCGACTTCTTTGGCCGCTTCCAGATTGTTGCGTAAAATCGTTTCCTCCTGATCCCGTTTCCCGACGAACCGCCCGGTATTCACGTCGATGACGGTCATCGCCTCGGTATGGTCGATGACCAGATATCCTCCCGACTTGAGCCAGACTTTCCGGCTGAGCGCGCGGGCCATTTCCTGCTCGACTCCGAGATGATCGAACAGGCTCTCATCCTTGTCGTAGAAATGGATGCGGGAGGTCTGTTCCGGAGAGAACCGCTGGACGAAGTCCCGCACCGCTTCATATTCTTCGCGCGAATCGATCCACAATCTGTCCACCTTCTTCCCGAACAGATCGCGCACAACGCGGAAGCTCAGGCTCAGGTCCGTGTGCAACAGCGCAGGTGCAGGCTGCTGATCGCGTTTTTCACGGATGTCCTGCCAGAGCACGTGCAGGAAGTCGACATCGGACCGCAGTTCTTCTTCCTTCACGCCTTCGCTGACGGTCCTGACGATGTATCCGCAACCGGGATGGCGGAGGCGCTTCATGATCTCCTTCAACCGTGCGCGCTCTTCGTCCCGCGGAATACGGCGCGATACGCCGATATGCTCGACGTTCGGCATGAACACGAGATAGCGGCCCGGCAGTGATACATAGCTCGTGACGCGCGGCCCCTTGGTGCCGATCGGCCCTTTGGAGATCTGCACCGTCAGATCTTGTCCCTCGCTCAGGAGCTGCTCGATCGGCTTGGAGCTTTCCCGTCGAGGCCGCAGATCGTCTCCGTCCTTTTCGTCTTCGTCCGCATCGACAAGCGTATCCCCCGGTTCGGCATCCATCGACAGATCGGAGACGTGCATGAACGCCGCCTTCTCGAGTCCAATGTCGACGAACGCCGCCTGCATGCCGGGAAGCACCTTGGCGACTTTCCCCTTGTAGATGTTCCCTACGAAATCTTTATGCTTGGCGCGGTCCCCGAAAAGATCCGTCACCACTCCGTTGTCCAACACCGCCACACGCGTTTCTTCACGGGCGACGGTGATTGCGATTTCCAATCCCATACCAAACTCCTTCCATTCGATGCATCCATCAACCAGGCACGAGGAGCGGACGCGAGGCACCCCAGGTCCACCCCTTCATCGGGTGACTATCGAGTCGATGGACGACACATGATGACAATCCTCGAGCGGCGGCATCCAGTCCGTGAATCGGATGTCCCCGCTCGCTCAGTAAAACAAACTCAATCGGCGCCGCTTCACATTCAGCAGGAGCCCCAGCGACGCCATCGTCATGACAGTCGCACTGCCTCCGTAGCTCATGAGTGGAAGGGGAATTCCGACGATCGGAAACATGCCGGCGGTCATACCGATGTTCACGACGACGCAAAAACACAGCATGCACACCACGCCGACCGCCAAAAGCGCCCCGAGCTCATCCTTTGCCCTCGCGGCGATTTCCAACGACAACCAGATCAATGCCACGAACAAGAGCAACAGGACGAGCACTCCCACAAATCCCCATTCTTCGGCAAACACCGAAAAGACGAAATCCGTGTGCCCTTCAGGCAGAAATTTCAGCTGACTCTGCGTTCCCCCGTATAGCCCCTTTCCCGTCAGCTCACCCGCCCCGATCGCAATCCGCGATTGGAGCGCGTGATAGCCCTTCCCGGCCGGATCATAGTCCGGGTCAACGAACGCCATAATGCGCTGACGTTGGTAATCATGCAAGGACCCCCACATCATTTCCCACGCAAAAGGAAACAACATCAGCGAAAATAACAGGATTAATCCCATGGCTTGCGAGCGCATCCCCACCATCAGCAGCATAGCTGCGTAGACGGCGAGAAAGCTCAATCCGCTGCCGAGGTCCGGCTGTTTCAAGATCAGCAACAGGCCGGGAAGCATCAGCACCCCGGGCACCACCACCCGCTGCAGCCAGCCTACGCGGGGAGCCTTCGAGTAGTAATGTGCGAGCACCAATATCAAGACCAGTTTGGCAAATTCCGAGGGCTGAAATGCGAAGGGGCCGACAGGAATCCATCGTTGAGCGCCCCGACTGGTCTTACCCTCGAAAAGGACGAATGCCAGCAACAAGAGAATCACCGCATATGCCGGATAGGCCCACCGGGCGATGCGATGATAGTCCCAAATCTGCATGACGAAGAACGCCACGCTACCGAGGAGAATCCATACCAGTTGCTTCGCAAAGAAGGGCATGGACCCGCCCTGGTCATGCGTGACGCTGTAAATGGACAGCACGCCGATTCCCAGGATCAAAAAGACCAATCCAAGAAATCTCAAGTCGAAATTGTCGAACTGGCGGCTTTCTATGACCCGATCGATCATCAGAACTCCGAACTCCCGGAATGAGCCTTGGAAACTGTCGCATGTCCGGTTGCGGGTGCATGTTGCGTCAACTTGACAAAAGATTCAATGACTTCCTTGGCCAGCGGGGCCGCGGCGGACCCTCCGTGCCCCATATTCTCGGCCAGCACGGCAACGGCGATCTTCGGTGCTTCCACGGGGGCAAATGCCACAAACCATGCATGATCGCGGAGCTTTTTGGGGATGTCCTTTTCCGGACCGGTTCGCAGCGCCGACGTCTGCGCAGTCCCGGTCTTCCCCGCAATGGACACGATGGAAGACTTGGCCCTTGTGGCCGTGCCTTCCGTCACGACGTCGGCCAGTGCCTCCCGAATTAACTTCAGGTGTTCCTGCTTGACCTTCAATCGATGTTTCTCGACCGGAGGCAGTTCCTGGAGATGGCCGGTATCTCGGCTCATGATCGCTTGGACCAACCGTGGACGATAGGCCACCCCGCTGTTGGCCACCGTGCCGATCAAACTGGCCATCTGAAGCGGCGTCACCGTCACATAGCCCTGCCCGATCGAAGCGGAAATGGTCTCGCCGGGCAACCAAGCCTCGTTCCTCGCCTTCTGCTTCCATGCCGTCGACGGCATGATCCCCACCCGCTCGGAAGGCAAGTCCACGCCTGTTTCTTCGCCGAGGCCGAATTGGTGCCCGTAGGCGGCGATCGTATCGATCCCCATGCGTTGGCCGACGGTGTAGAAGTACACGTCGCACGAATGGACGAGCGCCTGATGCAGATCCACTGAACCGTGCCCTCCGGCTTTCCAGTCACGATACAGGCGCCGGCCGAACTGGTACCCGCCGTTGCAATGAACCGTACTGGAAGGCGTGACCGTATTGGTTTCTAGAGCCGCCGCGGCCATCATCACCTTGAATGTGGACCCCGGAGGATACTGCCCTTGCGATGCCCGGTTGTTCAAAGGCCTGCCTTCATCTTGGACGATTTCCACCCATTGTTTGGACGTGAGCTCTCGCGACAGGACGTTAGGATCGAAAGCCGGGCGGCTGGCCATGGCAAGAATGTCTCCGGTGGTCGGATCGAGTGCGACGATGGCGCCGGATTCTGGTCCCAAGAGATCTTCGGCGACTTTCTGCAATCTGGCGTCGATCGTCAAATAGAGATCGTCGCCGGCCTTCGGTTGATCGACCACAACCGTCCGTTTCTCATGACCCAGAGCATCCACCTCGACACTTTTCTGACCCGCCATCCCCCGCATAATGCGGTCGAAGTTCTTTTCCACCCCGTATTGGCCGACGATACTACCTTGATGAAGCTCGGCAAATTCGGGCTTTTCCAACTGCTCAGCCGATACCTCGCCGACATAGCCCAACACATGCGCGGCTGTCATGCCGCTTGGGTAGTTGCGCTGCGATTCCACCTGGATCATGACGCCCGGGAGGTCCAGTCGATGGGATTCGATGAGCGTCGCCTCTTTCAACGTCAGACGATCCTTGATCTTTCTCGGCAGCTGTTTGGCACCGCGCACGGCGAGTTTTTTTCTGACGAGCGCAGGGTCCAAGCCGATCAGTTGCGTCAGTTGATCGATCAGCGCTTCGCGATCTTTGACGTCCTCTAGGGACACATAGAGGCTGAAGCTCGGAACGTTATTGGCCAACAACACGCCGTTACGATCGTAAATCAGACCCCGAGCCGGCTCCAGGATCACCGAACGTGTCCGGTTGTTCTCGGAGAGGTCACGGTAATAGGGGCCTTCACGGATCTGCAGATGCCACAGTCGCAGCGCCAGCAGAGCGACGACGAGCAGCAACCCGATGCGAAGGAGCACCAGGCGCCGCTGTAACTCACCCAAATCGGAATCGAACCCTCCCGAGATCGCCATGGCCTGTCGAGTCAGTCCGCCATCTACAATCGATCAGACACTATTACACGATCGCTGGCCAGCCGCTGGCTCGCCACGTAGAAGAGTCCAGCTCCGGCTACCGCATCCAAACAGGCTTGCGGAAGCACCATGGACTGGACCATCCACCAGGTATCAATCCCGATGGCGCTCTTCATGGTCAAGACCACCATCGCTCCGCCGAGGGTGGAAACGATGAGAAGCCCCACGGACACCACCGTTGGAGTCACGTGCGCGACATGCTGTCCGAACAAACCCGCCAGCAATCCGACTCCGCCCTTTGTGACAAGGCTGATCCATAGATCGCCGGCGGAATACATGTTCAAGATCCATCCGATGGCCAACCCGACGATGAGCCCCTCCAGTTCACCAGCAAAGAGCCCTATCAGAGCTGCCACCGCCAATCCCACATCCGGCGTCAGCCCCCAAATGCTCACATGTGGAAGCAGCGTGGTCTGCAGCGGGACCAGCAACACGATCACCACACTATATATGAGAATCTTCACGGCTTGCCCATCGAGACATTCTTATCGTCCCCCGGCACGGATACGCCGTAGGGGGCCTGGATTACCAGTACTTCTTCAAGCCGGCTGACATCCACTTCCGGCGTCAACTCGGCCGACTGAAATAGGGCGCCTTCTTCCTTGTCGATCCGGTCGATGGTGCCGAGAGCCAGGCCTCTCGGAAACCCGCCGACCAGACCCGACGTCACCACACGATCGCCGCTCCGGACACTTGACAGCATCGGGATATACTTGAGCTTGGCCAATCCCTGTTGAGTTCCTTCGACGATCCCTTCATCCCGCGTCCGCTGAATCAACCCGGCGATGGCATTGTTGGGATCCGTCACCAGCAATACCACGGACGTCGCGCTGTTGGTTTTCACAACCCGGCCGACGACTCCCGCGGGGGTAATCACTCCCATATCGGGTTTGATCCCGTCGTTCTCCCCTTTATTCAGAATGACCGAACGATACCAACTCGTCGCGTCCCTGCCGATTACTTGCGCGGCAACTAAGGTGGGCAATGCTTGTTCCTTGAAGTGCAGCAGTGCCGTCAGCCGCTCGGTCGCCGCCGCGGCTTCGCGCAGGTGGTTGTTCTGTCCCTTCAACCACTCGATATCCTGCCGAAGTTGTTCATTTTCCTCCTGAACCCCCTGAAGGGCGATATACCTGTGCCAGACCCCTGAAATGCCCTCATCGAT
>DAOLIU010000099.1:0-12315 GCA_035328385.1 Nitrospira sp.
CCCGTCATTGATGTAGACGACCCCGTCGATCTCCGGAGCCAATCCCTGGTGGCGGCCTTGGAGCAGATGTTCCGTCTCTTCAGAAGGTCCGTCGACCAACACCTCCATCACCGTGCCGATTTTCTCCCGACCCTTCGCCGCCGCGATGGATTCCTGGACGGCCAGCAGTTCGTTGCGGCGTTCCTCCATGATCGCCCGCTCGATTTTGTCCTCCAGCGAAACCGCAGGAGTATCCTCCTCGTCCGAGTAGAGAAACGCCGCCACCCGGTCGAACTCGGCGCGCTCGAGATATTGTCTCAGCGCGTCAAAGTCCGCCTCCGTTTCACCGGGAAACCCGACGATGAACGCCGTTCGAAAGGTCACGCCGGGAATCCGCCGCCGAATACGTTCCACCAGCCGTTCGATGGCCGCGCGATCCCCCAGCCGGTGCATCCGGCTCAGCATACGGTCCGTGATGTGCTGCAACGGCATATCGATATATTTCGCGATCCGTTCTTCCCCGGCATACAGGTCGAGCAACTCATCGGTGACCTGCTGCGGATAGAGATAGAAGGGTCTGATCCAGACCAATTCCTTCACCTTCACCAATTCACGCAGGAGCGCCGCCAGTCCGTTGCGGATTCCAAGATCGACCCCGTAGTTGACGGTGTCCTGCGAGATCAAATTGATCTCCTTCACGCCTTCGGAAACAAGGCGGCGCGCTTCGGCCACGACGGACTCCACCGGCCGGCTTCGCTGTTTCCCCCTCATCAGCGGGATCGCGCAGAATGCGCAGTTGCGGTTGCAGCCCTCCGCAATCTTGACGTAGGCGCTGTGGACGGCGCCAAGCCGCAGGCGCGGAGCCAGTTCATCGTATAGGTAGGGTGGTTTGCTGAGCCATACTCGCTGATGCCGCTTCTTGGGCGCCAGGAGATCGCGGCAAATCTCGGCAATACGCCCGAATTCTCCCGTTCCCACCACTCCGTCCAATTCCGGCAACTCCTTCAGCAGATCGCCTTGATAGCGTTGCGCAAGACAGCCGGCTGCAATCAGGACCCGGCAGCGTCCCGTCGTCTTCAATTTGCTCTGTTCGAGGATGGTGTCGATCGATTCCTGCTTGGCCTCCTCGATGAAACCGCACGTGTTGACAATGACCACCTCGGCCTTCTTCGGATCGGCGGTCAACTCGAATCCGTCGTGTACGAGCGTTCCCAGCATGATCTCCGAATCCACCTGGTTCTTGGAGCAGCCCAAATTGACGAACCCGATGGTCGTCTTGCGATCGGAGACGCGGGACGGCCGCTTCCGGGAAGAGGGATCCGGTCTGATCAGCTGAACGGTCATGCGCAGCAGTCTACGAGAGGGGTGAAAAGGCTGTCAAATAGCGCTTGCAGACGGCGGCCGCTTCCCCTATCGTGAGACCCATGCTTCGCACTTTCCAAGGCATCGCCCCCACCGTGCCCGCCTCCTGCTACGTCGATGACACGGGGATTGTCATCGGTGACGTGGTCATGGGCGAGGACTGCAGCGTGTGGTTCCACGCCGTCATCCGGGGCGACGTTCATTTCATCCGGATCGGCCATCGCACCAACGTTCAGGATCTTTCCATGTTGCATGTCACTCACGACACGCATCCGCTGATCATCGGCGATGACGTCACGATCGGCCACAGCGTGGTGCTGCACGGGTGCACGATCAAAGATCGCGTTCTGATCGGCATGGGATCGATCGTGATGGACGGAGCGCAGATCGGGGAAGATTCTATCATCGGCGCCGGTTCCTTGGTCACCGAGCAAACGGTCGTGCCGCCGAAGAGCCTGGTTCTCGGTTCTCCCGCGAAGGTCAAACGCCCCGTGACGGAGAAGGAACTGGCCTGGATCAGGGAGTCCGCTCAGAACTACGCCAAGTATGCACGGCTGTACATGAGCGGCACCTCGGTGTCGCCGCCCGGATTCCGCCTCTAGCGACTCGACCGGCTCCGTTTCCGCCGCACCCCTATTCTCATGATGCAGATGGGATCCCCGACAAGCGCGGTGGGATATTGGCGCCGCCCCACGAGATAGGGAATCCGATGCCGATGACACCAATCGGCAATCCAGATCACTTCCTCGACCGAGGTGGTCACAATGCCCGGTAATCGCAGTTTGGGCAGACATCCGTCCACGATCGACCGCACGACCCGACGTTCTTTCTCGAACCAGACCGGGTCGAAACTGACGGGGTCGGCGCGACCATACGACAGCGGCGCCAGATGGGGAAACCGCTCGGGATCGTTCAAGACGCTGACGATCCAAATGTGGTCGTAGGTACCTGGCGCCGTCGCCGCGTCAGTCGCACAGAAGCGCACGCCGGTGCCGCGGCAGGCACGATTGAGCGCCGCCACTTCCACCCGACGAAGATTATGCGCCACGACCCGACGTTCCACCTCAAGGGCTTCCGCCACGAGCGCCGGCAGTTCCGCCACTCCCGCTCCGACGTACAGACTTCGTCCCAGCGGAGGCAACCGGCCGATGAGGTCTCGGGCCACGCGAAGCCCCAGCCGACGGCAAGGCTCTCGCTTGGCACGCCAGAATTCATCGCCTCCGTCGTAACAATAGACCGGTCCGAGCGTTCGATATTCGAGACGGTCGAACACCTGCCGGATGACCGCGTGGGTGGATGGTCGGATCACGCGACGACGCGTCATTCGGACTCCCGCTCGGCCGGCATCTGAGCCATCGCGGCGACGGCGTCGGCCACTCGCTCCAGAAAATCGAGATTCAAGGTTTCAATCCCATCGGTCGGTCGATGATAGTGCGGATTTCTGTAGTTGGCCGTGTCTGTCAACATGACCGCGGGGAATCCCTCGTCCCAAAACGCGGCATGATCGCTTCGCCTGGTATCCGGAAGCTGTTCTCCCCGGCCCGGCACGATCATGGTCAAGGTCTCGAGCGCCGGGACTCGTTTTTGCGCGCTCCGGGTCATGGCGTCAACCAAACCACGCGACGCCTCATTGCCGACCATGCCGAGGAAATTTCCCACCGTGGGAACGGCGATGGGGATGCCGGGCGGCTTGCGCTGCGACCCCTCCTTGTTCGTGGCGTATCCGACACATTCAAGGATGACGGCTCCGCCGAAAGGGTGCTTCGTCCGCCGAAGCTCGCCCGCAAAGGCCTTGCTCCCTGCCAATCCTTCTTCTTCGAGGTTGAAGGCGGCCAGCCACACAGGTCTGGGCAACGGGACCTTCCGCAGGAGATTTGCCAACTCCAGCAACACGATCAATCCGCTTGCGTTGTCGTCGGCGCCGGGACTCCCGGCCACCGTGTCATAATGTGCGCCGATGAGGAGCGGGGCTGCAGTCCGCCGTTCCGGACGCTCGACGGGAGTGGAGACGGCAAGAACGTTGTCGAACGTCCGGCCCCGTGCGCGAAACGTCCTCCTGCTCGTCGCCCAGCCGTACCCGGAGAATTCGTCCGCCAGATACTCGGCGGCCTGTTGCAACGCCTGCGGCGCGGTGTCGGGGTGACGTTCACGCACGAGCGTCCGGAGATGGCGAAAGATGATGGCGCGTCGGGTCGACACGAGACGGTGACCACGTCCGGTTACGACGTGATCTCGGTTCCGATGCCTTTGTGGGTGAAAATTTCCAGGAGGATGGCGTGTGGAATCCTCCCGTCGATGATGTGGGCCTTTGCGGCGCCCTGCTCGAGCGCATCCAAACAGGCGTGGACTTTCGGAAGCATGCCTTCCGTGATCGTGCCCTTCTTCACCATGCGCTGCACGTCTTTCCGGGAAACGGTCGAGAGATGGCGGCCGTTCGCATCCCGGATTCCCTTGATGTCCGTCATCATCACCAATTTCTCGGCACGCAGGGCCCCGGCGATGGCCCCGGCCACCAAGTCGGCGTTGATGTTGTAGGTGTTCCCTTCCCGATCGGTCCCGATGGGAGCGATCACGGGGATATAATGATCGCCCTGGAGTTTCAAGAGCAGGCTGGGATCCACCTTTTCGATGTCTCCGACGAATCCGAAATCGCTTTCGGCGTCGTCCCCGTCAAAATCCCGCTCCAGGCTTTCCGCCCAGGCCTTGGCCGTCAGCGGCTTGCTCAAAATGAGCCCGCCGTCCTTTCCGCTGAGCCCGACCGCGCTGCCGCCGTGCCGGGTGATGAGATCGGTGATCTCCATGTTGATCTTTCCCGCCAAGACCATTTCCACGATCTCCATTGTAGCCTCGCTGGTCACGCGGACGCCGTGAAGAAACTTGGACTCGATGCCGAGCCGATCGAGCATCTTGTCGATCTGAGGCCCGCCGCCGTGGATGATCACCGGATTGAGGCCGACATACTTGAGGAGCACGACGTCCTGCGCGAAGCGTTCTTTGAGCGAGGACTCGATCATCGCATTGCCGCCGTACTTGATCACGACGGTCTTGCCCCGGAACGTGCGGATGTAGGGCAACGCCTCGATCAGCACATTGGCTTTCTTGATCAGCTTGTTCATTCCGCGCTCCTCACAAGCAATGGCCGTATCAGCAGGACGCTACCTTATCACGATCGGCGCGATGAACAACACAGATCTGCCGATCGAGAATCTTAGCGGACTCTGGCATTTTTCCGCTCCGGATCCCGTGCGGGTGGATCGGCTCTCGGGTGGGCTTTGTCATAGACCGCCAGAAGTTGGTCCATGGTGACGTGAGTATACTTCTGAGTCGTACTCAACGACGCATGCCCCAACATCTCTTGAATCGACCGCAAGTCCGCTCCTTCGTCGAGGAGATGCGTCGCAAACGAATGGCGCAAGGTATGGGGGCTGACCGGCCCTCCGGTCAAGCCGCTGGAATGCCGCGCGACGATCCGGGCGACGCTTCTGGTCGTCAATCGCCCCCCCCGGCGATTGCGAAACAGGGGCCGCCGGGGCTGCTTCGAGGAGTCGTTCGATTCTGAAGGAATCGGCTGCTGCTTCAGGTATTCGGCGATCGCTCGAAGCGCCACATCCCCGATAGGCACGAGCCGTTCCTTTCGTCCCTTTCCCCTGAGACGGACGATCCCTTCCGGGCGGCGGACATCCTCCACGTCCAGCGCGGCCACCTCGCTGACTCGGGCACCCGTCGAATAGAGCGTCTCCAGCAACGCACAATCCCGTGCAGATTGTGGCCGTGCACCCGAGGAGGCCGCCATCACGGCGGCAGCCTGCTCCTTCGTCAAGACGCGAGGCAGCAGCTTGGGCTGCTTCGGGGTTCGGATATCCTGCGTGGGATCGCACCCGACGAGTCCGTCCCGCAGCAGGAATCGGTAGAAGCTCCGGAGACTGGCCAGTTTTCGCGCCAGGGAACTGCGTCTTGTCCCGTTTCCATCCAGCCACTGAAGGTAGGCCCGGACGGCCTCGCGCGATAGGGCCCCGGGATCCACGGGGGCCGCGGCAAGGCGATGAGAGAGGAGAAAAGTCCGGAATTGCCGCAGATCCGCCGTGTAGCCGCGCAATGTTTCGGGCGAAGCGTGCCGCTCCACGCGTAGAAACGCTATGAAAGCCCGGATTGCGCCATCCATGCGGCAAAGTCCGTCAACGCGCGCTGGGCGATGAGACGACGCTTTTGCGACTTGTCCCTCACCGCCGCGGCAAGCGGCGGGAAGAGGCCGAAATTCGCATTCATCGGCTGAAAACGGCCGGGATCCGTGGTTGTGATATGGGCCACGAGACTGCCATGGGCGGTCGTCGGCGGAGGCGATACCAAGGCTTCTCCGGTCAACACTCGGGCCGCGTTGATTCCCGCGAGCCCTCCCATTGCTGCGGAATCCGTATAGCCTTCGACCCCGACCAACTGCCCGGCGAACAGCAGCGACTCCCGGCCCTTGAACTGAAGCGTGTTGCGAAGCAGCTGTGGCGCATTGATGAATGTATTGCGGTGGAGGCTGCCGTAACGGAGAAACTCCGCTTGTTCCAAGCCCGGGATCATCCGAAAGACCCGCTTCTGCTCACCATAGGTCAGCTTCGTCTGAAACCCGACCAAGTTGTAACAGGACCCATGGCTGTTCTCCGTTCGCAGCTGAACGACCGCAAAGGGCCGTCGCCCGGTGCGGGGATCCACGAGCCCTACCGGCTTCAGCGGCCCGAACAGCATAGTCTGACGCCCGCGTTCCGCCATGACTTCGATCGGAAGACAGGCCTCAAAATACGGAGTTTTTTCAAATTCCTTCGGCTGCACTTTCTCTGCCGCGAGTAACGCTTCGTAAAATTTGTCGTACGCCGGTTCATCCATCGGACAGTTCAGATAATCGTCTCCGCCTTTCTGATACCGCGACGCCAGAAAGGCCACGCTCATGTCGATGGAGTCGGCGTCGACGATCGGCGAGATCGCGTCATAAAAATAAAGATGGCGCGAGTGGGCGAGGGCTCCGATGGCCTGCGACAATTTGTCCGACGTCAACGGTCCCGTCGCAATGACACAGACACAGTCCTGAGGGATTTCCGTGATCTCTTCATGCAGGATCCGAATGTTGGCATGGCTCTCAAGAGCCCGGGTCACATGGGAGGAAAACCGTTCGCGATCGACCGCCAGGGCCGCTCCGGCCGGAACGCGCACCTGTTCAGCGGCTCGGATGATCAACGAACCGAGCCGGCGCATTTCCTCCTTCAGAATTCCGGGAGCGGTCGCCGAATCCCCGGAGCCAAGTGAATTGGAGCAGACCAGTTCGGCCAAGTCTCCCGTCTTGTGGGCCGGCGTCATTTCCTTTGGCCGCATTTCGTAGAGCGTGACTTTGGCTCCGCGGTTGGCCGCCTGCCAGGCCGCTTCGGATCCGGCTAACCCGCCGCCGATAATGACGATGTCTTGACGCATGAGAGAGGAATCCCAAAAGGAAGATTCATGGGAAGAGAAATGCATTGTAGGAATCTCATTTTGATGATGTCAAGGAGACCTGTTCTGAATACCTGGCGAGAACCAACAAGAGCCTCAAGGCCGAACGTTCTTGCGTTGAACGACGGTCAGGGCCATGCTAGACTCGCCCGTCGTGGGCGATTAGCTCAGTGGCAGAGCGCTTCCTTCACACGGAAGAGGCCACAGGTTCGATACCTGTATCGCCCACCATCTGCAGCCCAAAGGCCTGTCCAACCTTCAGTTTGAGCCCTCCCGGCTAAAATCTCCCGAATTCTGGACAGATATCCGGAGGTCGGCTACACTTCAGTTCGTCTACGTGGAATTCTACCGATTAAGAGGAATGCACATGAAGACGACAGCTCGTGCCGTGGGGGCCCTCCTGTTACTGGCGCTCGCAGGTTGCACAGCCAACAAACAGACGGTCGATGCCAACGGAGATTACATCGCACCGGCCAGTATCTACAGCGTCATGGACAGCACCTCACTGGTCTATACCGATGTTGCGGCCGGCGCACCGCTGAACGACCATCCCTTGCGCTGGACGGCCTTTATTCTCCACCCGGTCGGTCAAGCGTTTGACTATGGCCTCAACCGGCCGATTTACGGCTTGTCGAGCAAAGTCCCCTATCTCTTCGGCTATACCAGCGAAGATTCCATGTTGGATAATCAGCGCCGCTGATTCGACTCCCTCCGCATCGTTTCAGAGCTGCCGACCGCGTTCCTCATGGGAGCCGGTCGGCGTTCATTTTTCACGGCTGGCAATCAACGTAGAGTTTCTGTATCCTCGATTGCATGATTCTTCCGGGGACGCGCTCTGATCCTCCTCGCGGCACCGGTGCCGTCGCCGTCTGTCTCGTCGGACTGTTCCTTTTTCTGGGGGCCTGTGAAACGCCAAATCCGCGGCAAGCCAACCTTCCCCCGTCAGAAAGCGACCTTGCACTCCTGAAATCGGCTTCACTCTGCGAACGCAAAGACCATTTTCTCCAACAACATCCTCTTTCTTCACTGAAAGTGACGCCGTGGGGCACGGGCCAGGAACTCTTGGTTCCCGCCGACCAAAGTCCTCTGCATGGGGACGAGTCGTATTTTTTTGACGAGGATGGAATACTCGTCGGCGTCCTCTACACGTTTCGCAGTGGTCTGGATCTGAAACCGTATCCGACACTCCGGTATACCCTGTCTCTGCTCAAGCCCGTCATGGAATTCTATCTCCACGTCCCCGGCTTATCGACCGAAGCCAGTTTCGATTCTTCCGCACTTTATGAAACGGGGGATGAAAAGACGACCACGCAGTATCTGGTGATCGGTTTCCGAGAGCATCCGACGCTGTTGCAGGCGTCGGTCACGACCGATCCCTATGTCCGACTTTTCTCCCCCTACCGCCGGGAGTTCTTGACCCGACTGAAGTCCACCGGGACCCACAAGGAAGGACAACGGATCGATCCACAAGGATCAGAGGACAAAGAACCGTTTGCATCGCTTCAGCAGTTCGCCAGGGGACAAACCGCGCAACTCTCCTACTGCGGGCCGCAGAATTACCGCATCGCGGCGGATGCCTACCAGAAGGCCATTTCCAGCGGGTTCACCAACAAAGTGTGGCAAGCCGAAGTCCATCACAAATACGGGCAGGCACTCTTTGGCCTCGGCGAATACGAAAAGGCCAAGAGCGAGATGCTGCAATCCTTGGCGATCCGGCCCAACACGCCGGATACCCTCAACAACCTTGGCTCGACATACCTCAAGCTCGGCGACAAGGCGGCGGCCCAGGCGGCATTCGAAAAGGCCATTATCATGAGACCCAACTATGCCATCGCTCGCTTTAACTTGGCGGAAACCGTCGAACCCGTGAATCCCAAACGGGCGCTCACTGAATATGAGACGTATTTGGCCTTGGCCGAAGGCATTCCGGAGGAAGCTGACCGCATTGCCCTCGTGCAGCAACGGGTCAAAAAAATGAAGCACTGACGGCCGGACCGTTTACCGCCGAGTTCTCTCTTCTTGTTCCTGCAAGGTCTTACAGGCGATACACAGGGTGGTGACAGGACGGGCTTTCAACCGTTGGTAGGGAATTTCTTCTTCGCATCTCTCGCAGATCCCATAGGTGCTTTTCTTCATCCGGTCCAACGCCTCGTCGATCTTCTTGAGGAGCTTCTGTTCGCGCTCCTTGATACGCATCGTAAAATTCTGATCGACTTCGGCCGAAGCCTGATCGCTGACGTCCGGAAACGCTTCCTGGCCGTCTCGCTTCGTCAGACCTTCCCCGGCTTCTTCCAGGATGGCTGCCCGTTGTTTCTGGAGTTCCTTGCGAATGGCCGAGTATTTTCCGGCGCCATCGGAGGATTGCGCCTTTCGCTTGGAAACGGAAGGCTTCACTGAAGCGCTGTTGGTGCGTCTGACGTGGGGACGTGCTTTCATACCCAAAATGGCTTCCTGACGGCACCGGTAAGGACTATACCAGGGGGGCTAAAAGAGGGTCAATGGGACTTGAAACGTGCCACCCGCAATTTCTTATAGTTCCCGCCGACCCTCAATGGATTTCAACAGCGTGACCTCATCGGCATACTCGATGTCCATCCCGACCGGGATCCCGTAAGCAATGCGCGAAACCCTGGTTCCCAGCGGTTTGAGTTGATTAGTGAGATAGATCGCCGTGGCTTCTCCTTCGATCGTCGGATTCGTCGCCAAAATCACTTCGTCGACGCCGCCCAACTTGACCCGATCGATGAGTTCCTCGGCGCGAATATCGGAAGGTCCGACACCGTCAAGCGGCGACAGCGCCCCTAAAAGGACGTGATACAGTCCACGATATCCTCCCGCACGTTCGATCGCATAGAGCGTGCTGGGCTCCTCCACCACCAGAATCCGCGAGCGGTCCCGCTTCGGATCGAGGCAGAACTCGCACAGATCGCCTTCAGCGATGTTGCGACACTGGCGGCAAAACGAAAGGCCGTCTTTGACGGCCCGCACCGCGTCAGCCAATCGCAACGCGTCTTCCCGTTCGGCCTTCAACAGGTGGAATGCCAGCCGCTGAGCGGTTTTCTGTCCGATACCGGGAAGCCGAACCAGCTCCCGAACCAGTCGCGCGAGCAATCCTTGCTGATCGACAGCCATCGCCGGCCGCCCTTAAAACAAACCCGGCATGTTCATGCCGCCGGTCACGGCTTTCATCTGTTCGGCCATCATGTCATGGACTTTCCGAAGAGCTTCGTTCGAGGCCGCCACAATCAAATCCTGCAGCATCTCCACGTCGTCGGCCTTGACCGCTTCGGGATTAATGCTAATCCCGACGAGCTGCATGGCACCGTTGGCTGTCACGGTGACGGTCCCGCCGCCCGCGGAACCGGTCGCGGTCTTGTTCGCCGCCTCTTCCTGCAACTTCGCCATCTGCTGCTGCATGGCCTGCGCTTGTTTCATGATGTTGGCCATGTTTCCAAACGGATTTTTCATTCCTGCACCTCTTTCTGCCGCGGCACCGGCCTGACGTCGGTGAGCTCCGCACCGAAAATTTCCAACGCCCGTTTCACCACCGGATGGGCGCGCGCCTGCTCAAAGAGCACCAGACGCTGCTCCTGCTCCTTTGCCGCCCTGATCTGCGCCATCGTGGGCCCCGCCGGATCATCCTCCGCCTGCTCAACGATGCGAAGCCGCATCGGTTGACCGCTGAGTCTCGCACAGAGCGCGGTCAGCGCCTGCATGTTGTCCGGTTTCTCAAGCATGGCCCGAGCGACGGTGGCCTGTTTGTCAAATCCGATCGTGATTACGTTGTTCTCAATACCGATCAACCGCCCCCTCTCGAGAAAGGGCGCGACGTTTGGAAACGCCAGCCCCACTTCGTCCTGAAATTGCTCCCACTTCAGCGTCGCCCCTTCGCCGCTCGGCGGCGGTCCGGCAGGCACGTCCTCAGAAGACCGTACAGGTTCCCCTTGCGTCTTTGGTGACTGCACGGCCGCCCCCCCCGCCTTCACCGCAGTGGAGGGAGACGACCCTTGAGGAGACACCACCTTGGCCGTTGCGGGTAGCTGAGGGGCCGGAGTCGACACCGGGGCCGTGCGTGGCTCCGGGCCGGGACGTTTTTCGACCCTCGGCGGCGTCGGACCGGAAGAACGCTCCGGTGCGAGCGGGCGGGGGGGAGGCACGGAGGACGCTGTTTCTTTTCGGAGAAGGCGGGTCGCCTTCACCGCCGCCGTCTCCAATACGAATCGGGGATGGGCGCTGGTCCGCAGACTGTCCTCCGCCTGGGTAAAGATAGTGAACAGCTGCTGTACCTCATCGGGGCTGAACGAGCCCTTGTCCGACGCGAATTGCGCGAGATCCTCCGAAGAAGCTTCGATCAACCGCGGCCATTCGTGCGGCGCGGTGACCGAAACTACGAGCATGTTCCGCAGGTACTCGACGATCTCCGCGCAATAGGCCCGCAGATCGTGGCCCCGATCCAACAGGGTCGACAAGACGTGCAGCGAAGCGGCGCTATCTTGTGCGATGAGGGCTTGGATCATGGTCCTGACGAGTTCTTGGGGTACGGCCCCCAGCATGAGCTCGAGATCCGTATGGACGACCGTCTTTCCTCCGAACGCCATCGCCTGGTCGAGCAAACTTAAGGCATCGCGCATGCTGCCTTCACTGGCCCGCGCGAGGGCCGCGAGGCTTCGATCTTCGATCGTAATGCGGTCCTGCGCCGCCACGTGGCGAAGCCGCTCGATGATCTCCGTCCGGGCGATCCGCCGAAAATTGTAATGCTGGCAGCGCGACAGGATGGTCGCCGGTATCTTGTGGATTTCCGTGGTCGCAAAGATGAACACCACGTGCCCCGGCGGTTCCTCCAAGGTCTTCAGCAGCGCGTTGAACGCAGAGTTCGACAACATGTGGACTTCGTCGATGATGTAGATCCGGTATTGCCCCCTGAACGGGGCAAACTTGACATTTTCCCGGATCTCCCGAACATCGTCCACGCTCGTATTGGAGGCACCGTCGATCTCAATTACGTCGACCGAATTTCCCTGCGCGATCTCGACGCAATTGACGCAAACGGCGCACGGCGAGCCCGTCGCCCCCCGTTCGCAGTTGAGTGCCTTGGCTAGAATCCGGGCAACGGTGGTCTTGCCGACACCCCGTGTCCCGGAAAACAGATAGGCCTGCGCCACCCGCTTGGACTCGATGGCGTTCGTCAGAGTCTGTACGACATGTGGCTGACCGATCACGTCGTCAAACGTGCCGGGCCGGTATTTGCGGGCTGAGACTTGGTAATCCATACCTGCGTCCGATTACGGGAGGCTCAAAAAGACTGTCCATCGAGGCCGCAGCGAGCGAAAAGCCGAGGCGTACGCGGTTGGTACGTTGAGGCTTTGAGCGATGCGAGAACGAAGCTGGCGGTCTTTTTCAGCCTCCCGAATTAGCGGGGCCAGGTGATCCTGCGGCACCCAGAACTGATTGCTTACCGTTGCTTCCTTCCGGACCTGGCGGGGTTCACAGGGTTCTGTTGCACAG
>DAOLIU010000100.1:0-11949 GCA_035328385.1 Nitrospira sp.
GCGCGCATGGGAGGAACTGATCTCCGCCTACGTGCGGGCCAGTTTTCGGGCGGCCGTTCTCATCACGGGAGCGAGCCAGATCGCCTCGTGCATTCAGAAGATCACCGTGGTCGCCGTGCTTTGGGTCGGAGCCTACAGGGTGATCGGCGGGGATCTGACCATCGGCCAATTGGTCGCCTTCAATATGTTGTCGGCTCAGGTCACGGGGCCGCTGCTTCGCATCGTGAACCTTTGGCAGGAATTCCAGCAGGTCGGCATTTCCGTCCAACGGCTGGGCGATGTGCTGAACACCCAAGTGGAAGCCTCGCCCAGCGCCAATCGGACCACGCTTCAGCCGCTGCGCGGGCAGGTCGCCTTCGAAGAAGTCTGCTTCCGATACCGTCCGGATGGATCCGAAGTATTGCGCAACGTCTCGTTTTCGATCGCGCCGGGACAGATCATCGGGATCGTCGGGCGGTCAGGATCCGGCAAAAGCACGATTGCCAAGTTGATCCAGCGGCTCTACGTTCCCGAGCGCGGCCGGATCCTTGTCGACGGCGTGGACGTGGCACAGGTCGATCCCACGTCATTACGCCGGCAGGTGGGTGTCGTGCTCCAGGAAAACTTCCTGTTCAATCGCTCGATCCGCGACAACATTGCCTTGACCGATCCGGGAATCGGGGCCGAGCAGGTGATGCAGGCGGCCAAGCTGGCCGGGGCGCATGACTTCATACTCGAACTCCCGGAAGGTTATGACACGCCGGTGGCCGAGCAAGGCTGTTCCTTGTCCGGCGGCCAGCGGCAGCGGATCGCCATCGCGCGAGCCTTGGTCGCGAATCCGCGTATTTTGATCTTCGACGAAGCCACCAGCGCGCTCGACTATGAATCGGAAGCGGTCATTCAGCGAAACATGGCGCAGATCTGCAAGGGGCGGACGGTCTTCATCATCGCCCATCGGTTGAGCGCGGTGCGGCCGGCCCATCGCATCTATGTCGTGGAAAGAGGAGAGATCGTCGAAAACGGCACCCATGATGATTTACTTGGAAAGAACGGTTCCTATGCGCGGCTGTGCCGGCTTCAAGACGGGCGGCTCGAGGTGGGCATCTAACAGGATAGAGACTGATGGCATTCGGAACGTTGGCACGACATTGGACGGTGTGGAAGTCGGCCTGGCAGGCAGAGTCCGGTGGGCTGCCGGGCGCGGCACCGGTGGGACGAACGACGGAGTTTCTGCCCGCCGTGCTGGAAATTCAGCACGCGCCGCCTTCGCCGGTCGGCCGCGCCATTGTCTGGATGATCCTGGCGGTGTTCACGTCCGGTGTGCTCTGGGCGACGTTTGGCTGGATCGACATCGTGGCGGTCGCCCAAGGCAAGATCATCCCCAGCGGCTATTCCAAGGTCATTCAACCCTATGAAACCGGCGTCATCGCCGCCGTTCATGTTCAGGATGGTCATATCGTCAAGCGAGGCGACGTACTGATCGAACTCGACCCGACGTTGAATCGAGCGGATCGGGACCGGGCCTCGAATGAGTATCGGGCGGCCAGAGTCGAAGCGGCCCGCTTGCACGCGCTGATCGTGGGGCAATCGGCCTTCGAGCCCCCGGCTGACGGAGACCCAACCTATATTGCCTTGCAGCAACAACTTCTCCGCGATGAGCTGGCCGAATATCAAGCCCGCGTGCAGGCGGCGCAGCATGTCATCGATCAACGTAAGGCCGCCGTCGAGCAAACTAAAGAAAATATATATCGATTGGAAGCGACCGTGCCCATGGAAACCGAACGGGCCGAAACCTTTAAGGCGCTCCTGGAATATCAGGCCGCGACGAAGATGGAGTATCTCCAGGCCGAAGAGCAGCGCATCGACAGATCCCAGGAGTTGGCCGGACAGCGCATGAAGCTGATTCAGGACCGCGCGGCTCTGGCGGAAAGCGAGAAGAACTACCGGGTGCTTCTGTCGGAATTTCAGCAAACCAAGCAGGCCGAACTGTCGACTCTTGAAATCAAGGCCGTCTCCCTCGCACAAGAAGTAGCCAAGGCCGGACAAAAGACGACGCTCCAGCGGCTCACGTCGCCGATCGACGGCGTAGTGCAGCAATTGGCGGTGCATACGGTGGGGGGAGTCGTCACGCCGGCGCAACAGCTGTTGGTCGTGGTGCCGGAAGATCATCCCGTCGAAGTGGCGGCGCAGGTCGAGAATAAGGACGTGGGGTTCGTCAGAGAGGGTCAGCCCGTCGAAATCAAGGTGGAAACCTTCCCGTTCACGCTCTACGGCACGATCCCCGGTCAGGTGATTACGGTGTCGGACGACGCGGTCCTGCTCGACCGTGAAAAGACGAACACAGAACAACCGAGTCGAGCCAAGGCGGCGGAGCAACTGGTCTATGCCGCCCGAGTGAGGTTGGAACAGTCCACTATCCTCGTCAACGGGAAAACGGTGAACCTCTCTCCCGGCATGGCCGTCTCCGTCGAAATCAAGACCGGGAAGCGACGGATCATCGAATATCTCCTGAGTCCGCTCCTGAAATCGCTACAAGAAAGTCTGCGTGAACGCTAGGCCTCCTTGCGTCATGCCCGCGAAGGCGGGCATCCACGACTGGATTCCCGCTTCCGCGGGAATGACACACTTCAGTGCGTCTGATGGCCAACTAACCCACTACCGGCCCCTCCGTCTGTTGTGTTTTGGCCGTCTTAGTGGCCATATCGAGATCTGGAGATAGCTCGACTCTCCTTGCAGACGTTCTTCTCATCGTGGTGGGGGATTCTCGGCATACGGCGCCGATATATCGGACTGGGCGCGAACGGCCGCTTGGCTTGGTTTACGGCAACCGGGAGATCCGGTCTTGGGCCGGCGGGTCGAACGGTTGCGGCAGCGATGTCACGTGCGCGATCAGGGCGTCGACATCGACCGGACCGCCTTTGCGATTTCGCCCCCGTTTCAGCAGCGAGAAATTGTCTCCTCCGTCGGCCAGAAAATCGCTCACGGTCACGGAATATTGGGATTCGCGGTCGAGCGGTGCCCCATTCCTGCTGATAGTCACGATGCGGTCCCCGATGGGCCGGCGGCTGTCCCAGGTATAGGTCAGGCCGGAAATTTTGAGGATGCGCGGGCGCGTTTGACCGGCCCATTGCTGATTCAGCAGCTCGTAGATCTCCTGACCGGTCAGGCTCATGCTGACCAGGTTGTTGCCGAAGGGATGAACGGCGAAGAAATCCCGATAGGTCAGGGGGCCGGCCGGCAGGTCCGTGCGGATCCCGCCGGGATTCATGAAGGCGAAGTCGGTGTCGAGAGCCGCCCGCTGCGCGTCGGCGATGAGGTCGCCCAGCGCCGATTCTCCCGCTTCGTTTTCCACGCGGTAAATCGGCTTGGCCGCCGCTGCGATCCGTCGTTGAGCCCGTGGAGCCGCCGCGGCTTCAGCCTGCGCGACCACTTGGGCCACTTGCGCATCCGGGGTCAGCCCCGGCCCTTCGTCCGCAAAAGCCGTCACGATGGCCGCGCGCTTTTCCACCACGTCGCTCGTCCCTCGGTCGATGGCGACCTGGATGTCCGCGTAGGCCGTCCCGTACGAAAACGCCTGGGTGACGAGGATCTCTTTGCCGTGACGGTTCTTGAGCAGGGCGTTGGTGAACGAGTGGGAATGCCCCGAGACCACGACGTCCACGTCATCGTCCAGCCTCCGGACGATGTCCGTAAGCTCCTGTCCATCGACGGCACCGTTCGGCAGAGTCATGCCTTGATAGGCCGGCTGCTTGCCCCCTTGGTGGATGAGCACCACGAAGGTGTGTATGCCTTCCTCTTCCTGCAGCCGGCGGACGGCCTGATTGATGCTCGAAGCCTCGTCCAAGAACTGCAGATCTGCGATGCCGGTCGATGGAACGATGGAAGGCGTCTCTTTCAGGACCGCGCCGATAAACGCCAGCTTGACGCCGCCGGCTTCCTTGATGACGTATGGCGGCAAGATCGGTTGCCCGCTTACATGGTCGACGACGTTCGAAGACACATAGGGAAACGTCGTTCCCCGATAGGCGGCCTCGAAAAAGGGTCCGGTTGGATGATTGCCGCCCTCGATCAGCCGTAACAGCTCCCTGGTGCCTTCGTCGAATTCGTGATTGCCGGGAGTGCCCACCAAGTTGCACCGGGCGTCCATTCGATTTTCGAAGGAGCAGTGCCGATTGCCCAGGAGGTTGAAGAACGCGATCGACGGCTCGTCCTGAAAAAACGAGCTCTCGGGCGGAGAGGCTCCGACATGGTCGCCGGCATGCACGATGAAGGTTGGGGCCGCCCTGTTGAGATATGAGGCGAGAACCGCGGCTCCTCCCACGGGGCGTCCCTCGACGCGCTGGCCGGCGGAAAGGTATCCGTGAAAGTCGTTGATCCCGAGGATGCGGATTTGCGTGAAGCGATCCGGTCGTCCGTCTGCGGCATCGCTTCGCCACACCACCGGCCGTGACGCCGCGTCACGCATCGCCAGGGTTTCGTTCTCCTCATCCGCATTCGGTTCCGATGGTTCGGACAATCGAACTTGGTTCCATGCCGATGAGCCGGTCGTGGCTGGCGCGGCGCCGCTGAGGATGCAGGTGAAGACGGTCCACAGGGCTATTGCCGGCAACGATCGACCGCTCATGACAGCCTTCCGCACATGACTCTGGCCGGACAAGGACTCACGGTGAACAGACTGATCCAGGTGCCGCGCGGTTGTCCATTGTTTTGCCTTTTATCCCTTGCCTCTACCAAGGCGCATCCGGATTGTTACGCCGGCATGAGCCCTTGGAGCGAACATATCGGGAACGGCACGATCAAGATCGTGTTACATCATGGTTCGCCGGTCGTCTAGCGGTTGACCGGATAGACAGGCAGATACAGAATGTCACCATCTACCGTTGGAGCTGAGTCTCGTATGACGCTGCTCGAAGAGCATGCGCAGGCAACGGGTTTGACACGGGGGAAGTCGGACCGATGCCGGACGAACATGCGGATCGCGATCGTCACCGATGCATGGCATCCCCAAGTCAACGGGGTTGTGCGGACGCTGGAGCAGACCGCCTTTCATTTGGAGCAGCTGGGACACCGGACTCTGTTCGTAGCTCCGCAGGACTTTTTGACCTATCCTTGCCCGACCTATCCGTCGATCCGGCTCGCCCTGTTCCCGAAACGGGGCGTGCGCCGAATACTGCGACAGTTTCGTCCGGAGGCCATTCATATCGCAACGGAAGGTCCATTAGGCCATGCGGCGAGGGCGCTGTGCCACCGTGGGTCGTTGCCGTTTACGACTTCCTATCACACACAGTTTCCGGAATACGTCCGCGCGCGATTTCCTCTTCCCGTAAGCTGGTCATACGCCTATTTACGCCGTTATCACAGCCGAGCCGTCCGGACCATGGTCGCGACCGGATCGATGCGGCAGCGTCTTGAGACGCATGGGTTCAGGAACTTGGCGACTTGGGCGAGGGGCGTGGACGCGGACCTGTTTCAGCCCGGCCCCAAATCGTACTTGTCCGGACCGCGGCCCATCTCGATGTACATGGGACGGGTGGCAGTCGAGAAAAATATCGAAGCCTTTCTCGATCTCGATCTGCCGGGCACCAAATATGTGGTCGGTGACGGACCTGATTTGGAGCAGCTCCGCTCCAGATATCCCGCCGTGAAATTTACCGGACAAAAGCTTGGCCAGGAGTTGGCGGCGCATCTGGCCGCCGCGGACGTCTTTGTGTTTCCGAGTTTGACGGACACGTTCGGCCTCGTGTTGCTCGAAGCGATGGCCTGCGGCGTGCCGGTGGCGGCTTATCCGGTCACGGGCCCGATCGACGTCGTGCAGAACGGCAAGACGGGGGTGCTGGATCACGACCTTCGTCAGGCGGTCCTCGCCGCGCTGAAACTCGATCCGGCCGATTGCGTCGCCTATGCGCGGCAGCACTCCTGGCGGAACTGGACCGAGCGATTCGTGTCGCTGCTGGAGCCGTTTGACAAGAACCGGTGGGGTTGAAGGATACCCACTCGCCGGGAGGCTGAACGGGTCGTTCGAAGCGTGCCCAACTGCACAAACACGCCTGCGTTGAACACCTGACCGACGCCATCAAGATCCCACCGACTGCCATCCATGGCCCCCTCGTCAGCGGGCTGGATGATCGTGCCCTCGTGCACCGGCGTTCCAGGCTCAGGACGCCCGCCGCAAGCAGCAGAGCCCAGGCCGTCACCCGTGCTTCTGGGTCGCCTGATTCATGGCGTAGGGCGGCAGGAAAGCCCTCCAGCCTTCGACCGTCCGGGGCAGGTAGGCCGCGATGTCCGTCAGCGGATCGGTCACGAGCTTCACGAACCAGATCATCGAGGTGCGGAAATCATGCAGCCAGGCGAGGTAGGCCACGCGTCCCAGCACCACGACCAGCGTCAGACCCCACCATTGTTGCGCGATGGCCGGCCAATTCTCGACAAACGCGCGAAACGTCCAGCTTCCGGCCGCAAACATGTTGGCCAAGGGAATGAGGCAATAGGCCGACACGATCATCGTTTTGCTCGGGGTGTTGAACCCGAGCAGCAACTCTTCTTTGTCATGACAGGGAGGTTCGACGATGGCATGGCCGAACTGTCTGACGAACAGCGCCGCCAAGCTGGCCGACACGGCGGTCGGGAGGTCGATGAAGATCAGGACGTAGCAGTAGATGAATACGCTCGAGCTCAGAAGGTGAAAGAACTGATTCAACGGATGGCTGTGCGAGGCGACGTGATCGTCGTGTTTCCTGCGCATCACTTCGGTGTAGAACGTTCGCAACGGCTTGGGGATCTGCACGATGCTGCCGGCCAGTTCCCGCATCAATCGCCTCTTCATGGCCTTCCTCCGTTCCGGTTGCTCGAGTCCATCCAGCCACCAGCCGTCCTCTTTCATGTGGGACGCCGCCTCGACCAGCTTCTTGTGCAGCTCGGCATAGTGTTCGTCGGTGAAGGCCATGTTGCTCAGGCAACGTCCCGTGCCCACCCAGCTCAAGGTGATGTCTTCGGCGCGCAGGTAGTATTGCAGCAGCCAGTTGTACCGGCCGGGCTGCTGGAACAGAATCGTCCACACCGTGGCCAGATTCACGACGCGGAGCGGCAGGGCCTGTTTCGAAAACGCGTGATTCACCTGCACCGCCCATTCGGTGCAACGCCGGTTGGCGTCGTCATAACGCTGTCGAGTCTGCGGCCCGGTCACCCAGCGCAGGAATTCATTCATCGCACCCATCACCAGCGGATGCGCGGAGAAGGTCCCGATCACGTAGGCGAGCCGCATCGGATGGTCCGGATCGAACCGCCGCATGAGATGCTTCTTGCCGCAGCACACGCCGACGGGCATGCCGCCTCCGACCGTCTTGCCGTAGACCACCAGATCGGCCTGCACGCCGAAATATTCCTGTGCGCCGCCCGGAACGAGGCGGAAGCCCGAGTAGACTTCGTCGAAGATCAACGGAATGTCGCAGGCGGTGCAGACTGCCCGCAGCCGATGCAGCCACTGTGCATAAGGAGCATGGGCGTCCTGAGTTTTGCGGACGTCGCTCGTGAGGAGAATCGCGTCGCTCGGCGGTGGGGAATTGGGATGGAACGATTGAATCGGATTGACGATGACGCCGGCGATGTCGTCCTTCATCCGGCGGATGGCATCGAGCGAGGCGGGATTCATGTCCTTCAACGTAATACAGTCGGTGATCTCCCGTTCGCTGCCCAAGCCCGGCTGCACGCCGTCCCACCACCCGTGGTAGGCGCCCGCGAAGCAGGCGATCGACTTCCGGCGCGTGTTGAAGCGCGCGAGCCTGATCGCCGCCATGACCGCCTCCGTTCCGCTCATGTGGAACGAGACCTCGTCCAGCTTGGAAATGGCTTTGAGCATCGCGATGTTCTCGGCGACGATCGGATGAAGCGGACCCAGGACGGGACCGAGGTTCTTCACCCGTTCCCATCCCTTGTGCATCCATTCCTTGTACTGGTCGTAGCCGGCGACGTTCACGCCGTACGAGCCTGTGAGGTCCAAGGACCAATGGCCGTCGATGTCGCGCAATTTCGGCCCGTCCGATGCGGTCACGACGGAGCACAGGTTGAAACGCTCCCGCATGACGCGCGCGAACGGAAAGGGGACTCGGCCGGCGTCCGTGAACCGCAAGTCGGAGAAGCTGTCTCGAATCGCGTTCCCCCAGGAAATGGACAGAGGATGTGTGTCCTGAAAGTAATCGGCCAGGTGATCGAGCGCCTTGCGTCTCCGGGCCACGGTCGCTTCGTCAGCCCCGTCGGCCCGATAGAATTCGTCGCCGAGATAGTCGTTCGTCTTCACCCAGGTGGAGAGCACGCGTGAGAAGGCAGGGGCGAAGGATTGCGCCCGCACGTTCAGCAGCACTCGCATCAGCTTCACAGAGAATAGGACCACCGCGATGGAGAGCAGCGCGAAGCCGATCAGCATGCCGGCGTCGTCCCACCCGAGGCGGCAGGCTTCCGTCTGGCTCAACCCCGTGCATGCGCTCCACTGTTCCATGATGGCGTCGAACATACGGACCTCCTTCCGGCTTGGCTTTCAGCTCACCACCAATTCTTCTTCCGGGAACAGCGTCAGATGCTCTTGATCCTCGAACCTCGCCCACTTCAGGCTCGCCATGGTGTCCGCCCACCGCAGTAATTCGAGGCTGCCGTCATGGTGCTCGACCAAGGCGCTGCAGCTTTCCACCCAATCGCCGCAGTTGCAGTAGATCACATTGTGCATCTTGGAGATTTCCGGCCGGTGAATATGGCCGCACACGACTCCGTCGACTCCGAGCCGGGCGCTTTCATGCGCCACCGCCTTTTCGAAATTGCTGATGTACAGCACGGCGTTTTTGACCTTGTGCTTCAAGAAGGCCGCCAGCGACCAATAGGGCAGATTGAGTCTGCGCCGCACGCCGTGAACGAGATAATTGGCTTTCAGGAGCCAGTCGTAGAGACGGGTTCCCAGGAGCGCGATCGCTCGCGAAGAACGGACCACGCTGTCGAACTTGTCGCCGTGCGTGACCAGCAATCGCCTGCCGTCCGCGTTGGTATGGATCGCCTCCTCCACGATATGGACGTTTCCGAAGACCATGTCGTGGTAATCCCGCAGCAGTTCGTCGTGATTGCCCGGTACGTAGATGACTTTGGTCCCGTGCTTGGCCTTTCCTAGAATCGTCCGAACCACATTGTTATGGGACTGCGGCCAGTAGAGCCGCTTTCGCATTTCCCAGACGTCGATGATGTCTCCGACAAGGTAGAGGAACTCGCAATCGATCGAATGGAGGAAGCTCAGGAGATGGTCGGCGCTGCAACCGCGAAAACCCAAATGCACATCAGAGATCCAAACGGTGCGGAAAGAGAGAGAATGATAACGAATGGGCGTGCTCACCCACCAACGTCTCCAGTGAACTGCGATAGAGCGTTCAACAACATGCACCCGAGTCTACGGCCTCCGTGTTTCGGCACGATTACGGCTTGCTCGAAGCTTCGTGAAGAGATCGTGTGAATGCTGTAACGGACGCAACGCAGCTGTAATGGCGGAGCGGCAGGACCGTTCAGGGCCGGACGTTTCGGGCCGAATCCAGCCTGGTCGAATCGGTCGGCAATCTTTAATGCAAGCGTTACGTGTTCTTGAAGTCGCGCAGAAAGCCGCGTAATGACACCGTGCGAGAGTCGCTCCCGTTAGGATCCTGACCACGCACATATCCATACATGTTGCCCGATCGTCGCGCTTGTCCCGGTCTAGGACAACGTAGGAGGCGCATCGTGGACGATCAAATGAATGCCAGGGCCTGCATATATGCAGGCTTGCGGGACATGTCTGCCCATCACCTGGGAATGAGAAAGCGTGTGACGTTCGGTAGGAGTCATCGCGATAGGAGTTGGCGGTTAGGCGGATGTCACCAATCGTGCGGTCATGAGATGGAACAGGAGGTGTCATGAAAGACGGCGATAACACGTGTAACGATTCGAATAACGAAACCTTTCAGAACGTACTCGATGCCAGGATGTCCCGGCGGGACGTCCTTACCGGAGGCTTGGCCGCGGCAGCGGTTCTTTCTCTCGGCGGTCTCGATGTATTGCTCCGGGCCGTTCCTGCAGCCGCGCACGGGCGGCGGAAACGTTCACTCCTGGGTTTTCAAGGCATCCCGGTTTCCGATGCCGACACCGTGGTCGTGCCGCGGGGTTATACGGCCGATGTGCTGATTTCCTGGGGTGATCCCGTCTCGAATGGACCGGCATTCAAACAGGACGCGAGTAACAGCGCTGCCGATCAGGCCCGGCAGTGGGGAATGCACAACGACGGCGTCGTGTATTTCCCGATCGCCGGCTCCCATCGGGGACTGCTCGTCCAGAACAACGAATATACGGACGACGGCCTGCTCTTTCCCGATGGGATTGCGAACTGGGACCAGGAGAAGACGAAGAAATGCTTGAACGCGCACGGTGTCTCGGTCATCGAGATCACCAAACGCACCGGTGCGCCCTGGGACCGTCGGAATAGGAAGGGTGAGTGGGACGTCGTCCGCCCGTCGCCGTTCGCCCGCCGCATCACCGGGATGACGCCGATCGAGATCGGTGGGCCGGCCGCCGGCGATGCCAGGCTCAGAACGACGGCTGATCCCAGCGGGACCAGGGTTCTCGGCACTTTGAACAATTGCGCCATGGGCTTTACGCCCTGGGGAAGCTATTTGACCTGCGAGGAGAACTTCAATGGATTCTTCTTCACGAACAGGCTGAGCCCCGATACGAGGACCAGCTTGGAGAAGCGGTATGGGATCTCTCCCTTTGGGACGGGGCTTCGGCTGCATACCACTGATCCACGATTCAATGCCGACGCCGAGCCGAATGAACCGAACCGCTTCGGCTGGGTGGTGGAAATCGATCCGTTCAAGCCGAACTCGACCCCGGTGAAGCGTACGGCGCTTGGTCGCCTCAAACACGAAGGCGCTTGGGTGCAGGAGACGAGGGACGGCAAGGTGGTCGTGTACATGGGCGACGATGAGCGCAACGAGTATATCTACCGCTATGTCTCAAACAAGCGGTGGCGTGTCGCGCGCGCGCATGGCATCAATCCCCTCGACGACGGGATTCTCTACGTCGCCAAATTCAATGCCGACGGTACTGGTGAGTGGCTGCCCTTGACGCCGACCAATCCGGTCCTGGCGGCCAAGGGTTGGACATTGAACGACATCCTTATCAACACCCGAGGCGCGGCGGACGCCGTTGGCGCGACCATGATGGATCGTCCTGAATGGATTGATACCTTCCCCGACTCGTTGACCGTGATCGCGACGCTGACGAACAACAATCGGCGGGGTTCGACGCCGGAATCGGTCAACAATCCCGATGGGAGCACGGTTGCCGGCTCCGCTCGGCCGCCGGTCGATAGCGCGAATCCACGCGCGATCAACAATTTCGGCCACATCATCCGCTGGTCGTATGCCAGGGATTTCTCGGAGCCGACCTTTGAATGGGATATCTTCGCCCTCTGCGGCGATTCCGCAAACGTCGCGCATGGCTCTTCGGTCGTCGGCGACAAATATGGTTCTCCCGACGGCATTTATGTCGCGCCGAGCGGTCGCCTCTGGATCCAGACGGACGTCTCGACGTCGACGATCAACAGCGGTGACTATGCAGGGTTTGGAAATAACCAGATGCTCTGCGCGGATCCGGAGACCCGGGAAACCCGCCGGTTCTTGGTCGGACCGAAGCAATGCGAGATTACGGGAGTCTTTGTCACGCCGGATGAGAAAACCATGTTCGTCGGCATTCAACATCCGGGTGAGACGCCGAACGAGGCTCCGAACGACCCGGCTAACCCGAAACAATTCAGTTCCTGGCCGGACGGTGCAGCCGGCGGCCGGCCCCGCTCTTCGTGTATTGTGATCACGAAGGACGACGGCGGCGAGATCGGCAGCTGACAAAACCTATCCGATGGTGGCGGTCGCGCTTGCAACGCATCGCATCCGCGTCAACGCGTTGACGATG